>NZ_JBLUPY010000128.1:0-200 GCF_048068215.1 Pseudomonas sp. NY15372 | reverse complement strand
TTCAGGTAGTATCGGAAGGCTTCGGTCTCACAGATCGGCAGCGGTGAAAAAGGCAGTTGACAGCAGGTTTTAACGCTGTATGATTCGCGTCCCGCTACGAGAGATCGCAGCGTGTTAAGCGGTTGAAGTTGAACGACTTTCTCGTAAGAAACTTCGAAATAAACGCTTGACAGACTTTGAGGAAAGCGTAGAATGCGCGG
>NZ_JBLUPY010000127.1:0-206 GCF_048068215.1 Pseudomonas sp. NY15372 | reverse complement strand
GGAGGCATTACGGAGGTGGGTGCCGGGCATGGATGCCCGGCAAGCGGCGCAGGGCCATGGATGGCCCTTCGCCGCGTCCCGCCGGGAGTAATGCCGGAGCGAGGGAACCCCGGAGCGAAGCGCAGGGGCCGGATGCAGGAGCCAGCGGTTTTTGCCTACTTTTGCCCAAGAGCAAAAGTAGGTCGCCGTAAAGGCGAAAAGGTGAG
>NZ_JBLUPY010000126.1:0-210 GCF_048068215.1 Pseudomonas sp. NY15372 | reverse complement strand
CAAGCAAGGGCTTCGCCCTTGATCGCGGGACAAGCCCGCTCCCACAGGGTGTGGTTGGCGCTGCACCAGTGGGAGCCGGCTTGCCCACAACCATAGAATCTCCCACAGAGGGTCAGCACTGGCCGTTTGTTCTGTGCTCGACAGCGCAGCCCAAAGGGCTGGGTGACCTCCCGCAACAAGCGTACACAGGGCCTGTGGGAGCGGGCTTGC
>NZ_JBLUPY010000125.1:0-213 GCF_048068215.1 Pseudomonas sp. NY15372 | reverse complement strand
GCAAGCCCGCTCCCACAGGCCCTGTGTACGCTTGTTGCGGGAGGTCACCCAGCCCTTTGGGCTGCGCTGTCGAGCAAAGAACAAACGGCCAGTGCTGACCCTCTGTGGGAGATTCTATGGTTGTGGGCAAGCCGGCTCCCACTGGTGCAGCGCCAACCACACCCTGTGGGAGCCGGCAAGCCGGCGATGAAGACAACCCTTTACCCAAAGCCA
>NZ_JBLUPY010000124.1:0-214 GCF_048068215.1 Pseudomonas sp. NY15372 | reverse complement strand
GCGAGGGAACCCCGGAGCGCAGCGTAGGGGCCGGATGCAGGAGCCAGCGTTTTTTGGTTACTTTTTGTCGCGTCTGACAAAAAGTGACCCGCCGTAAGGGCGCAAAGGTGAATCAGCGTCGCCATCGCAAATGGACTTAGCGCTTATGTCAAACCAACAATTTATCGATTGCATTGAAAATAGCGAAACATCCATTCGCCATGGCGGCGCTCAC
>NZ_JBLUPY010000123.1:0-220 GCF_048068215.1 Pseudomonas sp. NY15372 | reverse complement strand
TCGCCGGCAAGCCGGCTCCCACAGGTACTGCGCAGAGCCGAAGAGCAGTGCGGTCCCTGTGGAAGGGCCTATGGCTGCGGGATAGGCCCTATCGCCGGCAAGCCGGCTCCCCACAGGTACTGCGCAGAGCCGAAGAGCAGTGCGGTCCCTGTGGAAGGGCCTATGGCTGCGGGATAGGCCCTATCGCCGGCAAGCCGGCTCCCACAGGTACTGCGCAGAG
>NZ_JBLUPY010000122.1:0-223 GCF_048068215.1 Pseudomonas sp. NY15372 | reverse complement strand
CGGGGCAAGCCCGCTCCCACAGGCCCTGTGTACGCTTGTTGCGGGAGGTCACCCAGCCCTTTGGGCTGCGCTGTCGAGCAAAGAACAAACGGCCAGTGCTGACCCTCTGTGAGAGCCGGCTTGCCGGCGATGAAGACAACCCTTTACCCAAAGCCAGATCGCATCCCGGTGTGGGTAATCACCCTGCACTCAACCAGCCCTGCTCGCTCAGGATTCATGATGC
>NZ_JBLUPY010000121.1:0-223 GCF_048068215.1 Pseudomonas sp. NY15372 | reverse complement strand
CGGCGAAGGGCCATCCATGGCCCTGCGCCGCTTGCCAGGCATCCATGCCTGGCACCCACCTACGCAAGGCTTCCACTCGGCCTCCTGACGTCGCGTTTGGCGGCGCCTGGGTTATTGCGTAGCACAAGCAAAGGCAGGCTGCTTGGTAGGATCATGTAAATAGCTTAATACCGGCCAGTTAAACAAATGGGGCCGCTACGCGCCCCATCGCGGCACAAGGCCG
>NZ_JBLUPY010000120.1:0-231 GCF_048068215.1 Pseudomonas sp. NY15372 | reverse complement strand
GTCGCCGTAAAGGCGAAAAGGTGAGTCAGCGCCGCCATGGCGAATAGATATTTCGCTATTTCAATGCAGTCGATTTTAGAAACTGTTGGTTTTGACGTAAGCGCAAAGTCCATTTGCGATGGCGACGCTGAGTCACCTTTCCGCCCTTACGGCGGGTCACTTTTTGTCAGACGCGACAAAAAGTAACCAAAAAACGCTGGCTCCTGCATCCGGCCCCTGCGCTGCGCTCCG
>NZ_JBLUPY010000119.1:0-234 GCF_048068215.1 Pseudomonas sp. NY15372 | reverse complement strand
GCTCCCACAGGGATCGCGCCAGTTCTCATAAACTTTGCCAGACAGCCCCACAGGGCGGCGCAGCTCTCAAGCGTAACGCTGTACCTGTGGGAGCTGGCTTGCCAGCGATTGAGCCCATGCACGATGTCAGCCTGGATACTCGACCAGCAGGCCACGAACCTCGGCACCCGGCGTCAACTGCGCCCGGCTGGCCTTGTCGATGTCCATGGTCTAGCTGAGGCTTACCCCATCGCC
>NZ_JBLUPY010000118.1:0-238 GCF_048068215.1 Pseudomonas sp. NY15372 | reverse complement strand
CTTCACGGTAACGGCTACCGATACCGATGGCAGCACAGCCACCGGCAACCTCGATGTGAACATCATCGACGACCTGCCGACTGCCGTAGGTGACAGCAACCTCGAAACCGCTACCGAGCAGCACACCACGCTCACCGGCAATGTGCTGAGCAACGATACCCAGGGCGCCGACCGCGTCCCGAGTGGCCCGATCACCGCCGGCACCTTTGTGGGCACCTACGGCACCCTGGTGCTGTCG
>NZ_JBLUPY010000117.1:0-243 GCF_048068215.1 Pseudomonas sp. NY15372 | reverse complement strand
AGGCTGTTGGCTTCGTTGGCATTTGGATGGGCTTCGTTGTCAGTCAGCGTGTAGCTGTAGCTCACCACCCCGGTGCTGGGGTTGTAGCCGGTGATAGTCAGGGTATTGCCCAGCCCGGTCGTAACGGACTGCGGGAAGCCCGCGACCACGCCGCCGCTGACGACGGTAATGCCACCTACGGTCAGGGTTTGCAAGCCATCCAGGGAGGTGACTGTGAAGGAACCCGTCTGAGTCAGCGCCCCA
>NZ_JBLUPY010000116.1:0-249 GCF_048068215.1 Pseudomonas sp. NY15372 | reverse complement strand
ACGGACTCATAGCTCAGCTGGATAGAGTACTCGGCTACGAACCGAGCGGTCGGAGGTTCGAATCCTCCTGAGTCCGCCATTTAATGAGGCGGTTTTGTTGATCAAGGCAGCTTCATCAACCAGTGGTAATCTGGTCTAAAAAATACCACCTACGGACTCATAGCTCAGCTGGATAGAGTACTCGGCTACGAACCGAGCGGTCGGAGGTTCGAATCCTCCTGAGTCCGCCACACCAAAAAGCCCGCTCAA
>NZ_JBLUPY010000115.1:0-257 GCF_048068215.1 Pseudomonas sp. NY15372 | reverse complement strand
CGCCGTAAAGGCGAAAAGGTGAGTGAGCGCCGCCATGGCGAATGGATGTTTCGCCATTTTCAATGCAGTCGATTTTTTGAAACTGCTGGTTTTGACATAAGCGGAAAGTCCGTTTGCGATGGCGACGCTGAGTCACCTTTCCGCCTTTACGGCGGGTCACTTTTTGTCAGACGCGACAAAAAGTAACCAAAAAACGCTGGCTCCTGCATCCGGCCCCTACGCTGCGCTCCGGGGTTCCCTCGCTCCAGCCTTGCTCC
>NZ_JBLUPY010000114.1:0-265 GCF_048068215.1 Pseudomonas sp. NY15372 | reverse complement strand
TGCAGGAGCCAGCGTTTTTTGGTTACTTTTTGTCGCGTCTGACAAAAAGTGACCCGCCGTAAGGGCGGAAAGGTGACTCAGCGTCGCCCTCGCAAACGGACTTTGCGCTTATGTCAAAACCAGCAGTTTCAAAAAATCGACTGCATTGAAAATAGCGAAACATCCATTCGCCATGGCGGCGCTCACTCACCTTTTCGCCTTTACGGCGACCTACTTTTGCTCTTGGGCAAAAGTAGGCAAAAGCCGCTGGCTCCTGCATCCGGCC
>NZ_JBLUPY010000113.1:0-273 GCF_048068215.1 Pseudomonas sp. NY15372 | reverse complement strand
GGGGCGCGGCGAAGGGCCATCCATGGCCCTGCGCCGCTTGCCAGGCATCCATGCCTGGCACCCACCTACGCAAGGCTTCCACTCGGCCTCCTGACGTCGCGTTTGGCGGCGTCTGGGCTATCGCGTATCAAGAGCAACAGAAGGGCTGCTTGGTAGGATCAAGTCACTGTGCTGTTGTGATCAGAATCTTGGCTGCCTTTGCCTTAATGATTGGGGCCGCTACGCGCCCCATCGCGGCACAGGCCGCTCCTACAGGATCACGCAAACCTTGCC
>NZ_JBLUPY010000112.1:0-275 GCF_048068215.1 Pseudomonas sp. NY15372 | reverse complement strand
GGCCGGATGCAGGAGCCAGCGGTTTTTGCCTACTTTTGCCCAAGAGCAAAAGTAGGTCGCCGTAAAGGCGAAAAGGTGAGTGAGCGCCGCCATGGCGAATGGATATTTCGCGATTCCAATGCGCCCGGTGTGTGGTCGACTCGTTGGTATTGATTTAAACGAACAGTCCGTTTGCGATGGCGACGCTGAGTCACCTTTCCGCCCTTACGGCGGGTCACTTTTTGTCAAACGCGACAAAAAGTAACCAAAAAACGCTGGCTCCTGCATCCGGCCCC
>NZ_JBLUPY010000111.1:0-277 GCF_048068215.1 Pseudomonas sp. NY15372 | reverse complement strand
TACGGTCAAGATTACCGACACCGAGAGCGAAGTTGTCGCGACCCTCTCCGTCGACAAGACCAGCGTCACCGAAGGCGGTGAAATTACTTACACCGTCACGCTGAGCAACGGACAAAAATTGCCAGTCACTGGTCACGGCGGCCTGGTGTTCAAACTGACCGATGGTACCGAAGTCACTATTCCGGCTGGCAGCGCCAGCGGCTCCGTTACCGTTAAAGCCCCGGATGATGTGTTCACCGGCGGCCAACCGACCATTACCAACAAGCTTGAATCGGTA
>NZ_JBLUPY010000110.1:0-281 GCF_048068215.1 Pseudomonas sp. NY15372 | reverse complement strand
GCCCTGCGCCGCTTGCCGGGCATCCATGCCCGGCACCCACCTCCGTAACGCCTCCACTCGGCCTCCTGACGTCGCGTTTGGCGGCGCCTGGACTATCGCGCATCGCAAGCAAAGGCAAAGGCAAAGGCAAAAGCCATTCGGTTAATTTTGGGACATCTCATTGGGGCTGCTATGCAGCCCATCGCGGGACAAGCCCGCTCCCACAGGCAACCCGCCATTGGCAAGCCTTGCGTGATCCTGTAGGAGCGGCCTTGTGCCGCGATGGGGCGCGTAGCGGCCCC
>NZ_JBLUPY010000109.1:0-283 GCF_048068215.1 Pseudomonas sp. NY15372 | reverse complement strand
CCACAGGCAACCCGCCAGAGGCAAGGTTTGCGTGATCCTGTAGGAGCGGCCTGTGCCGCGATGGGGCGCGTAGCGGCCCCAATCATTAAGGCAAAGGCAGCCAAGATTCTGGATCACAACAGCACAGTGACTTGATCCTACCAAGCAGCCCTTCTGTTGCTCTTGATACGCAATAGCCCAGGCGCCGCCAAACGCGACGTCAGGAGGCCGAGTGGAAGCCTTGCGTAGGTGGGTGCCAGGCATGGATGCCTGGCAAGCGGCGCAGGGCCATGGATGGCCCTTC
>NZ_JBLUPY010000108.1:0-299 GCF_048068215.1 Pseudomonas sp. NY15372 | reverse complement strand
TTTGCGAAATGAATCTTGACGATGACCTACTCTCACATGGGGAAGCCCCACACTACCATCGGCGATGCGTCGTTTCACTGCTGAGTTCGGGATGGGATCAGGTGGTTCCAACGCTCTATGGTCGTCAAGAAATTCTGTGTGCTGGCCCGTCCTCGGGACGTGCCGGCGAATCTCTGGTCTCTCTACTTAAAGACAAAACCCCTACCTGCTCGCGCAGATAGGGGTTTTGCGAAATGAATCTTGACGATGACCTACTCTCACATGGGGAAGCCCCACACTACCATCGGCGATGCATCGTT
>NZ_JBLUPY010000107.1:0-302 GCF_048068215.1 Pseudomonas sp. NY15372 | reverse complement strand
GCCTGTAGCGGCCCTATCGCCGGCAAGCCGGCTCCCACAGGGGAGGCAGCGCTAGCCGCTTGTTCTTTGTGCGACAGCGCAGCCCGGGAGGGATGGGTTATCTCCCCCAGGGCCCGCGCATGACTTGGGTCGAAGCGGTCGATGTGGGAGCTACATCCAGGGCTTGCACTGAGGCCTTTGGCACTCTGCACCGGCCCTATCGCCGGCAAGCCGGCTCCCACAGGGGAGGCAGCGCTAGCCGCTTGTTCTTTGTGCGACAGCGCAGCCCGGGAGGGATGGGTTATCTCCCCCAGGAACCGCGC
>NZ_JBLUPY010000106.1:0-312 GCF_048068215.1 Pseudomonas sp. NY15372 | reverse complement strand
CTTCAATCTGCACGGCGGCGGCAGTGGCATAGAGCAGTTCACCTATACGCTGACCGATGCCGATGGCGATGTACGCACTGCAGTGTTGGAGCTGAACGTCACCAACCTCAATGACCCGGTCACTCTGGATGGCCTGGGTGTACAAGGTGGTGAGCTGACTGTCTACGAGAAGAACCTGGGCGACGGTAGCAGCCCTAATGCTGGGGCGCTGACTCAGACGGGTTCCTTCACAGTCACCTCCCTGGATGGCTTGCAAACCCTGACCGTAGGTGGCATTACCGTCGTCAGCGGCGGCGTGGTCGCGGGCTTCCC
>NZ_JBLUPY010000105.1:0-319 GCF_048068215.1 Pseudomonas sp. NY15372 | reverse complement strand
GGCGGTGATCGGGCCACTCGGGACGCGGTCGGCGCCCTGGGTATCGTTGCTCAGCACATTGCCGGTGAGCGTGGTGTGCTGCTCGGTGGCGGTTTCGAGGTTGCTGTCACCCACGGCAGTCGGCAGGTCGTCGATGATGTTCACATCGAGGTTGCCGGTGGCTGTGCTGCCATCGGTGTCGGTAGCCGTTACCGTGAAGCTTTCGCTCAGGCTGTTGGCTTCGTTGGCATTTGGATGGGCTTCGTTGTCAGTCAGCGTGTAGCTGTAGCTCACCACCCCGGTGCTGGGGTTGTAGCCGGTGATAGTCAGGGTATTGCCC
>NZ_JBLUPY010000104.1:0-321 GCF_048068215.1 Pseudomonas sp. NY15372 | reverse complement strand
TTGTGAGGGATCGAACCTTTTGACTGCGCTTCACGCATTAAATAGCTGCTTTGCCTTAATAATTGGGGCCGCTACGCGCCCCATCGCGGCACAAGGCCGCTCCTACAGGATCACGCAAACCTTGCCTCTGGCGGGTTGCCTGTGGGAGCGGGCTTGTCCCGCGATGGGCTGCGTAGCAGCCCCAATGAAATGTCCCAAAATTAACCGACCGGCCTTTGCCTTTGCCTTTGCCTTTGCTTGCGATGCGCGATAGTCCAGGCGCCGCCAAACGCGACGTCAGGAGGCCGAGTGGAGGCATTACGGAGGTGGGTGCCGGGCATG
>NZ_JBLUPY010000103.1:0-327 GCF_048068215.1 Pseudomonas sp. NY15372 | reverse complement strand
AAGGAGAATACCCAGGAGGGGCCACGGTGGGTGGAAGGCAAGCAGAGCGACCAGGATGCCGCGCAGCGCTGGTAGTCAAAGTGCGCCGCCGCCCCCTCACTGTAGGAGCGGCCTTGTGCCGCGAAAGGACCGCGAAGCGGTCCCGGCAATGCCTGCTCAAGGCTGAAATCCCTGGGGCCGCTCTGCGCCCCTTTCGCGGCACAAGGCCGCTCCTACAGGAGCGGTAAGCGGCCTGCATCAGTGATGCTTGCGCGGCACCGGCTTGAGCAGCTCGTCAGGCGGCATCTCGCACTTGATCTTGCGACCCAGCAGTTCCTCGATGGCTGG
>NZ_JBLUPY010000102.1:0-333 GCF_048068215.1 Pseudomonas sp. NY15372 | reverse complement strand
TATGCAGCCCATCGCGGGACAAGCCCGCTCCCACAGGCAACCCGCCATTGGCAAGCCTTGCGTGATCCTGTAGGAGCGGCCTTGTGCCGCGATGGGGCGCGTAGCGGCCCCAATTAGGCAAAGCAGCTATCAATGCGTGGAGCGCAGTCGAAAGGTTCGATCTCTCACAAGATCCTGCTCACAACAGCAGCAGCAGAGGCATGATCCTACCCCTTCTGCTGCTCGTCAGACGCGATAGCCCAGGCGCCGCCAAACGCGACGTCAGGAGGCCGAGTGGAAGCCTTGCGCAGGTGGGTGCCAGGCATGGATGCCTGGCAAGCGGCGCAGGGCCAT
>NZ_JBLUPY010000101.1:0-343 GCF_048068215.1 Pseudomonas sp. NY15372 | reverse complement strand
CTGTTTGCACAGGCGGGGTTTGTTCTGACGAATATGGTTGCGGGAGCCGGATTTGAACCGACGACCTTCGGGTTATGAGCCCGACGAGCTACCAGGCTGCTCCATCCCGCGTCAGTGGGGCGCATTCTACGGATTCCTGAGTGGCTGTCAAGCATTACTCTTTGATTTTCCGTCGATTTTTTTCAGGGCAAGAAAAAAGGCCACTGTATCGACAGTGGCCTTTCTCTGAATCTGGTTGCGGGAGCCGGATTTGAACCGACGACCTTCGGGTTATGAGCCCGACGAGCTACCAGGCTGCTCCATCCCGCGCCTGTGAGATCGAATTCTACGGAAATCCTGCCCC
>NZ_JBLUPY010000100.1:0-361 GCF_048068215.1 Pseudomonas sp. NY15372 | reverse complement strand
CAAGCAAAGGCAGGCTGCTTGGTAGGATCATGTAAATAGCTTAATACCGGCCAGTTAAACAAATGGGGCCGCTACGCGCCCCATCGCGGCACAAGGCCGCTCCTACAGGATCATGCAAGGCTTGCCACTGGCGGGTTGCCTGTGGGGCTTGCCCCGCGATGGGCTGCGTAGCAGCCCCAATGAGATGGCCCAAAATTAACCGACCGGCCTTTGCTTTTGCCTTTGCTTTTGCTTGCGATGCGCAACGGCCCAGGCGCCGCCAAACGCGACGTCAGGAGGCCGAGCGGAGGCATTACGGAGGTGGGTGCCGGGCATGGATGCCCGGCAAGCGGCGCAGGGCCATGGATGGCCCTTCGCCGCG
>NZ_JBLUPY010000099.1:0-361 GCF_048068215.1 Pseudomonas sp. NY15372 | reverse complement strand
TACTCCCGGTGGGGCGCGGCGAAGGGCCATCCATGGCCCTGCGCCGCTTGCCGGGCATCCATGCCCGGCACCCACCTCCGTAACGCCTCCGCTCGGCCTCCTGACGTCGCGATTGGCGGCGCCTGGAATGTTGCGCATCGCAAGTAAAAGCAAAGGCCAAGGCCGGTCGGTAAAGCTATTTGGGACATTTCATTGGGGCTGCTATGCAGCCCATCGCGGGACAAGCCCGCTCCCACAGGCAACCCGCCAGTGGCAAGCCTTGCATAACCCTGTAGGAGCGGCCTTGTGCCGCGATGGGGCGCGTAGCGGCCCCAATCATTAAGGCAAAGGCAGCCAAGATTCTGATCACAACAGCACAGTG
>NZ_JBLUPY010000098.1:0-364 GCF_048068215.1 Pseudomonas sp. NY15372 | reverse complement strand
ACTGCATTGAAATAGCGAAATATCTATTCGCCATGGCGGCGCTGACTCACCTTTTCGCCTTTACGGCGACCTACTTTTGCTCTTGGGCAAAAGTAGGCAAAAGCCGCTGGCTCCTGCATCCGTAACGCCTCCACTCGGCCTCCTGACGTCGCGTTTGGCGGCGCCTGGACTATCGCGCATCGCAAGCAAAGGCAAAGGCAAAGGCAAAGGCAAAAGCCATTCGGTTAATTTTGGGACATCTCATTGGGGCTGATATGCAGCCCATCGCGGGACAAGCCCGCTCCCACAGGCAACCCGCCATTGGCAAGCCTTGCGTGATCCTGTAGGAGCGGCCTTGTGCCGCGATGGGGCGCGTAGCGGCCCC
>NZ_JBLUPY010000097.1:0-378 GCF_048068215.1 Pseudomonas sp. NY15372 | reverse complement strand
GTGGTTTCGCCGGCCTTGATGGTGATGGTCTGGCCGTTGGACAGGGTGACGGTGACCGGCGTCTGCGCCGGGTTGCTCAGGGTGGCGGTGTAGGTGATCACGCCCCCTTCGATGATGCCGGGTGTCGCGGTCAGGGTGACGCTGGTGGTGTCGACCGAATCGGTGATGACGGTTTCGGCAGGCGCCGGGTTCGGCGTCAGCTGTTCGAAATTGCCGCCGGTGGCACCGGTAATGGTAGTGCTGACGGTGCTGCCATTGTTGTACACGTCATTGGCCGGGGTCTGGAAGTCCACGGTGCCCGTGGTTTCGCCGGCCTTGATGGTGATGGTCTGGCCGTTGGACAGGGTGACGGTGACCGGCGTCTGCGCCGGGTTGCTC
>NZ_JBLUPY010000096.1:0-383 GCF_048068215.1 Pseudomonas sp. NY15372 | reverse complement strand
TCATTGGCCGGGGTCTGGAAGTCCACGGTGCCCGTGGTTTCGCCGGCCTTGATGGTGATGGTCTGGCCGTTGGACAGGGTGACGGTGACCGGCGTCTGCGCCGGGTTGCTCAGGGTGGCGGTGTAGGTGATCACGCCCCCTTCGGTGATGCCTGGTGTCGCGGTCAGGGTGACGCTGGTGGTGTCGACCGAATCGGTGATGACGGTTTCGGCAGGCGCCGGATTCGGCGTCAGCTGTTCGAAGTTGCCGCCGGTGGCACCGGTAATGGTGGTGCTAACGGTGCTGCCATTGTTGTAAACGTCATTGGCCGGAGTCTGGAAGTCCACGGTGCCCGTGGTTTCGCCGGCCTTGATGGTGATGGTCTGGCCGTTGGACAGGGTGAC
>NZ_JBLUPY010000095.1:0-385 GCF_048068215.1 Pseudomonas sp. NY15372 | reverse complement strand
GTCGGTAGAAGGCGGCGACAAGTTCGAGAAACTCACCCTCGACGATCAATCCGTTTCGACCAAGATCACCGACGAACCAGGTTCGGGCACTCCTGGCACTGGCAATGAGGGCGACAAGTTCGAAGTCACTATCGTCAGCAAAGGCGATGTGACCGAAGACCAGCAACCGACCTTCACCATCCGGATCAGCGAGAAGCTCGATCACGATGTGACCGTTACGCTGAGCAACAATCAGCAGGTCGTCATCCAGGCCGGTAAGACTGAAGTCGATTACTCGCTGCCGGCTCAAGGCGATGACGTCTTCACCGACCCAGGCAAAGCCGAACTGGGCGTCACCGACGCGACCGTCCAGGGCAAGCAGTTCGAAAATCTGCAGCTGGGCGGC
>NZ_JBLUPY010000094.1:0-394 GCF_048068215.1 Pseudomonas sp. NY15372 | reverse complement strand
CAGGAGGCCGAGTGGAAGCCTTGCGCAGGTGGGTGCCAGGCATGGATGCCTGGCAAGCGGCGCAGGGCCATGGATGGCCCTTCGCCGCGCCCCGCCGGAGCAAGGCTGGAGGGAGGGAACCCCGGAGCGAAGCGCAGGGGCCGGATGCAGGAGCCAGCGTTTTTTGGTTACTTTTTGTCGCGTTTGACAAAAAGTGACCCGCCGTAAGGGCGCAAAGGTGACTCAGCGTCGCCCTCGCAAACGGACTTTGCGCTTACGTCAAAACCAACAGTTTCTAAAATCGACTGCATTGAAATAGCGAAATATCTATTCGCCATGGCGGCGCTGACTCACCTTTTCGCCTTTACGGCGACCTACTTTTGCTCTTGGGCAAAAGTAGGCAAAAGCCGCTGGC
>NZ_JBLUPY010000093.1:0-422 GCF_048068215.1 Pseudomonas sp. NY15372 | reverse complement strand
CCCTGCGCCGCTTGCCAGGCATCCATGCCTGGCACCCACCTGCGCAAGGCTTCCACTCGGCCTCCTGACGTCGCGTTTGGCGGCGCCAGGGCTATTGCGTAGCACAAGCAAAGGCAGGCTGCTTGGTAGGATCATGTAAATAGCTTAATACCGGCCAGTTAAACAAATGGGGCCGCTACGCGCCCCATCGCGGCACAAGGCCGCTCCTACAGGATTACGCAAACCTTGCTACTGGCGGGTTGCCTGAGCGGGCTTGTCCCGCGATGGGCTGCGTAGCAGCCCCAATGAAATGTCCCAAAATTAACCGACCGGCCTTTGCCTTTGCTTGCGATGCGCGATAGTCCAGGCGCCGCCAAACGCGACGTCAGGAGGCCGAGTGGAGGCATTACGGAGGTGGGTGCCGGGCATGGATGCCCGGCAAG
>NZ_JBLUPY010000092.1:0-437 GCF_048068215.1 Pseudomonas sp. NY15372 | reverse complement strand
TACTCCCGGTGGGGCGCGGCGAAGGGCCATCCATGGCCCTGCGCCGCTTGCCGGGCATCCATGCCCGGCACCCACCTCCGTAACGCCTCCGCTCGGCCTCCTGACGTCGCGTTTGGCGGCGCCTGGGCCGTTGCGCATCGCAAGCAAAAGCAAAGGCAAAGGCAAAGGCAAAGGCAAAGGCAAAGGCAAAGGCAAAGGCAAAGGCAAAGGCAAAAGGTAATGCCGGTCGATTAAGCTATTTGGGACACTTCATTGGGGCTGCTATGCAGCCCATCGCGGCACAAGGCCGCTCCTACAGGATCACGCAAACCTGGCCAACGACGGTTTCCTGTAGGAGCGGCCTTGTGCCGCGATGGGGCGCGTAGCGGCCCCATTTGTTTAACTGGCCGGTATTAAGCTATTTACATGATCCTACCAAGCAGCCTGCCTTTGCTTGT
>NZ_JBLUPY010000091.1:0-438 GCF_048068215.1 Pseudomonas sp. NY15372 | reverse complement strand
TTCTTCACCCGTGCCTTCCTGCAGCGCCTGCTGCATGTCCAGTTCCGGGCACAGCTGCTGCAGCGGCCGGCCCAACGCTGCGCTAACCGGCAGGTCCAGCAGCTGCGCAAGGGCCGGGTTGAGCGACTGCACCACGCCTTGGTTGTCGATCGCTGCAACGCCGGCGGGGATATGCCGCAGCACGGCATTCAGATGCCGCCGTTTGGCGATCTCGACGCGTTGAGTGTCGAGAATGCCCAGGGCTTCCTCCAGCGCTTTGCGCGCGGTTTCTTCGCTCAGCGACAGCACGCCATGCAGCCCTGCCTGCTCCGCCAGCTCCACCACCGTCGACGAGCCGATGATGCTGCGACAGCCTAGCTGGGCCGCCTGTTCGACGGCCTGGCGGGCCTCTTCCAGGGAGGTGTAGGCGGCCTGGTGAACCTGGACGGTGAAGAGCGC
>NZ_JBLUPY010000090.1:0-461 GCF_048068215.1 Pseudomonas sp. NY15372 | reverse complement strand
CAGGTCGTATCGGTGAAGCGTGAAGGCAGTCCGGATGACCGCGAAAGCTACCGGTATGACAGCAGTAGCCAACGGGTGCTCAAAGCCAGTAGCCAGCAAACGGCCGGCAGCACTCAGGCCCAGCAGGTGATCTATCTGCCGGGGCTGGAGCTGCGGACCCACGCCAATGGAGACCAACTCACACAAGACCTGCAGATGATAACGATGGGAGAGGCGGGCCGAGCCCAGGTGCGGGTCCTGCACTGGGAAACCGGAAAGCCTGCCGATATTCCGAACGACCCGGTGCGCTACAGCTACGACAACCTGCTGGGCAGCAGTGCGCTGGAAGTCGATAGCGCCGGCAACCTGATCAGCCAGGAAGAGTATTACCCCTTTGGCGGCACCGCAGTATGGGCTGCGCGCAATGAGGTCGAGGCCCGCTTCAAGACCGTGCGCTATTCCGGCAAAGAGCGCGATGCCAC
>NZ_JBLUPY010000089.1:0-476 GCF_048068215.1 Pseudomonas sp. NY15372 | reverse complement strand
CACACCATGCGTTACGCACATCCGGGTACCGAAGGCGCGAAAATCTCCTTCAAGAGCCGCTACGGCAACTACATCGGCGGTGAGTTCGTTCCTCCGGTCAAGGGTGAGTACTTCACCAACACCTCGCCGGTGAACGGCCAGCCGATCGCCGAATTCCCCCGTTCCACCGCCGAGGATATCGACAAGGCCCTCGACGCCGCCCACGCCGCCGCCGATGCCTGGGGCCGCACCTCGGTGCAGGACCGCTCGAACGTGCTGCTGCGCATCGCCGACCGCATCGAACAGAACCTGGAAATCCTGGCCATCACCGAAACCTGGGACAACGGCAAACCGATCCGCGAAACCCTCAACGCCGACATCCCGCTGGCCGTGGACCACTTCCGCTATTTCGCCGGCTGCATCCGCGCCCAGGAAGGCGGCGCCGCCGAGATCAACGAAAGCACCGTGGCCTACCACATCCACGAGCCGCTGGGCGT
>NZ_JBLUPY010000088.1:0-488 GCF_048068215.1 Pseudomonas sp. NY15372 | reverse complement strand
CATCCATGCCCGGCACCCACCTCCGTAATGCCTCCACTCGGCCTCCTGACGTCGCGTTTGGCGGCGCCTGGACTATCGCGCATCGCAAGCAAAGGCAAAGGCAAAGGCAAAAGCAAAGGCCGATCGGTTAATTTTGGGACATCTCATGGGGCTGCTACGCAGCCCATCGCGGGACAAGCCCGCTCCCACAGGCAACCCGCCAGTGGCAAGCCTTGCGTGATCCTGTAGGAGCGGCCTTGTGCCGCGATGGGGCGCGTAGCGGCCTCAATTAGGCAAAGCAGCTATCAATGCGTGGAGCGCAGTCGAAAGGTTCGATCTCTCACAAGATCCTGCTCACAACAACAGCAGCAGAGGCATGATCCTACCCCTTCTGCTGTTCGTCAGACGCGATAGCCCAGGCGCCGCCAAACGCGACGTCAGGAGGCCGAGTGGAAGCCTTGCGCAGGTGGGTGCCAGGCATGGATGCCTGGCAAGCGGCGCAGGGCCAT
>NZ_JBLUPY010000087.1:0-493 GCF_048068215.1 Pseudomonas sp. NY15372 | reverse complement strand
GAAGGTGGTACCGGAAAACACCTACACCTACGACAGCCTCTACCAACTCATCAGCGCCACCGGCCGTGAAATGGCCAACGCCGGCCAACAAGGCCGTCACCTGCCGCATGTCACGCCCTTCGACAGTGCCACCTACACCCCGTACACCCGCACGTACACCTACGACACGGCGGGCAACCTGACCCAGATCCGCCACAGTGCCCCTGCCACGAACAACGGCTACACCACTGATATCACCGTCAGCGAGCGTAGTAACCGGGCGGTGCTCAGTACCCTCGCCAAAGAGTCATCAGCCGTCGAAGCCCTGTTCACCCCAGGCGGCCAGCAGGCCGTGCTGTTGCCGGGGCAACCATTGGCCTGGACGCCGCGTGCCGAGCTTGAGCAGGTCGTATCGGTGAAGCGTGAAGGCAGTCCGGATGACCGCGAAAGCTACCGGTATGACAGCAGTAGCCAACGGGTGCTCAAAGCCAGTAGCCAGCAAACGGCCGGCAGC
>NZ_JBLUPY010000086.1:0-493 GCF_048068215.1 Pseudomonas sp. NY15372 | reverse complement strand
GCTGCCGGCCGTTTGCTGGCTACTGGCTTTGAGCACCCGTTGGCTACTGCTGTCATACCGGTAGCTTTCGCGGTCATCCGGACTGCCTTCACGCTTCACCGATACGACCTGTTCGAGTTCGGCTCGCGAAGTCCAGGCCAATGGTTGCCCCGGCAACAGCACGGCCTGCTGGCCGCCTGGGGTGAACAGCGCCTCCACGGCCGATGGATCTTCAGTGAGTGTGCTGATTACCGCCCGATTGCTGCGGTCGCTCACGGTGATGTCGGTGGTGTAGTTGTTGCCGGTGGCAGGGGCACTGTGGCGGATCTGGGTCAGGTTGCCCGCCGTGTCGTAGGTGTACGTGCGGGTGTACGGGGTGTAGGTGGCACTCTCGAAGGGCGTAACATGCGGCAGGTGACGGCCTTGTTGGCCGGCGTTGGCCATTTCACGGCCGGTGGCGCTGATGAGTTGGTAGAGGCTGTCGTAGGTGTAGGTGTTTTCCGGTACCACCTTC
>NZ_JBLUPY010000085.1:0-502 GCF_048068215.1 Pseudomonas sp. NY15372 | reverse complement strand
GGCGGCCTTGTCGATGAAGGCCGGCTCGGCCTTCATGATGTCCTCGAAGTACACGTTCGGCGACTTGCCGCCCAGCTCCACGGTGGACGGGATGATGTTCTCGGCCGCGCACTTCATGATGTGCGAGCCCACCGGGGTGGAGCCGGTGAAGGCGATCTTGGCGATGCGCTTGCTGGTGGCCAGGGCTTCGCCGGCCTCGCGACCGAAGCCTTGCACCACGTTGAGCACGCCCTTGGGCAGCAGGTCGCCGATCAGCTCGAGCAGCACGGTGATGCCCAGCGGGGTCTGCTCGGCAGGCTTGAGCACCACGCAGTTGCCGGCGGCCAGGGCCGGGGCCAGCTTCCAGGCGGCCATCAGCAGCGGGAAGTTCCACGGGATGATCTGCCCGACTACGCCCAGCGGCTCGTGGATGTGGTAGGCCACGGTGCTTTCGTTGATCTCGGCGGCGCCGCCTTCCTGGGCGCGGATGCAGCCGGCGAAATAGCGGAAGTGGTCCACGGCC
>NZ_JBLUPY010000084.1:0-528 GCF_048068215.1 Pseudomonas sp. NY15372 | reverse complement strand
ATCCTGCTCACAACAGCAGCAGAGGCATGATCCTACCAAGCAGCCCTTCTGTTGCTCTTGATACGCGATAGCCCAGGCGCCGCCAAACGCGACGTCAGGAGGCCGAGTGGAGGCATTACGGAGGTGGGTGCCGGGCATGGATGCCTGGCAAGCAGCGCAGGGCCATGGATGGCCCTTCGCCGCGCCCCACCGGAGCGAGGCTGGAGCGAGGGACCCCCGGAGCGCAGCGCAGGGGCCGGATGCAGGAGCCAGCGTTTTTTGGTTACTTTTTGTCGCGTTTGACAAAAAGTGACCCGCCGTAAAGGCGGAAAGGTGAATAAGCGTCGCCATCGCAAATGGACTTCGCGCTTACGTCAAAACCAACAATTTATCGACTGCATTGAAAATAGCGAAATATCCATTCGCCATGGCGGCGCGCACTCACCTTTTCGCCTTTACGGCGACCTACTTTTGCTCTTGGGCAAAAGTAGGCAAAAACCGCTGGCTCCTGCATCCGGCCCCTGCGCTGCGCTCCGGGGTTCCCTCGCT
>NZ_JBLUPY010000083.1:0-576 GCF_048068215.1 Pseudomonas sp. NY15372 | reverse complement strand
ACCGAAGTCACTATTCCGGCTGGCAGCGCCAGCGGCTCCGTTACCGTTAAAGCCCCGGATGATGTGTTCACCGGCGGCCAACCGACCATTACCAACAAGCTTGAATCGGTAGAAGGCGGCGACAAGTTCGAGAAACTCACCCTCGACGACCAATCCGTTTCGACCAAGATCACCGATGAGCCAGGCTCAGGCACTGGCAATGAAGGCGACAAGTTCGAAGTCACCATCGTCAGCAAAGGCGATGTGACCGAAGACCAGCAACCGACCTTCACCATCCGGATCAGCGAAAAACTCGATCACGATGTCACCGTCACGCTGAGCAACAACCAGCAGGTCGTCATCCAAGCTGGCAAAACTGAAGTCGACTATTCGCTGCCGGCTCAAGGTGATGATGTATTCAAAGACGCGGGTGAAGTTTCGCTGGGCGTCACCGATGCGAGCGTCGACGGTAAGCAATTCGAGAATCTGCAACTGGGCGACGACGCTACGGTCAAGATTACCGACACCGAGAGCGAAGTTGTCGCGACCCTCTCCGTCGACAAGACCAGCGTCACCGAAGGCGGTGAAATTACTTAC
>NZ_JBLUPY010000082.1:0-676 GCF_048068215.1 Pseudomonas sp. NY15372 | reverse complement strand
GAATTGCTTACCGTCGACGCCCGCATCGGTGACGCCCAGCGAAACTTCACCCGCGTCTTTGAATACATCATCACCTTGAGCCGGCAGCGAATAGTCGACTTCGGTTTTGCCAGCCTGGATAACGACCTGCTGGTTATTGCTCAGCGTGACGGTGACATCGTGATCGAGTTTTTCGCTGATCCGGATGGTGAAGGTTGGCTGCTGATCTTCAGTCACGTCGCCTTTGCTGACGATAGTAACTTCGAACTTGTCGCCCTCATTGCCAGTGCCAGGAGTGCCCGAACCTGGTTCGTCGGTGATCTTGGTCGAAACGGATTGGTCGTCGAGGGTGAGTTTCTCGAACTTGTCGCCGCCTTCTACCGACTCAAGCTTGTTGGTAATGGTTGGCTGGCCGCCGGTGAACACATCATCTGGTGCTTTGACGGTAACGGAGCCGCTGGCGCTGCCAGCCGGAATAGTGACTTCGGTGCCATCGGTCAGCTTGAACACCAGGCCACCGTGACCAGTGACTGGCAATTTCTGGCCGTTGCTCAACGTGACGGTGTAGGTGATCTCGCCGCCTTCCGCGACAGTGGATTTATCCACAGACAACGTGGCGGTTACTTCGCTGACGGTGTCGGTGATATTGACGACCGCCTTGCCGCCCAGCTGCAGATTTTCGAACTGCTTGCCCTGG
>NZ_JBLUPY010000081.1:0-781 GCF_048068215.1 Pseudomonas sp. NY15372 | reverse complement strand
GAGCAACCCGGCGCAGACGCCGGTCACCGTCACCCTGTCCAACGGCCAGACCATCACCATCAAGGCCGGCGAAACCACGGGCACCGTGGACTTCCAGACCCCGGCCAATGATGTCTTCGTCAATGGCAGCACCGTCAGCACGACCATCACAGGCGCAAGCGGCGGCAACTTCGAGAAGCTGACGCTCAACACCGCACCTGTCGAAACCCAGATCAAGGACAGTATCGACACCGTGATGATCAGCATCGCGGGCAATGGCGATGTAACCGAGGCTCAACAGCCGTCCTTCACCGTCAAGGTCAGCCAGAAGCTGGACCACGACCTGACCGTCACCTTGAGCAATGGTGACAAAGTAGTCATCAAGGCTGGCGAGACCGAGGTCGAATACAAGCTCGACGCCCAGGGCGACGACGTGTTCACCGATCCGGGCCAGGTCTCCCTGGGCGTAACCGACGCCAGCGTTGATGGCAAGCAGTTCGAAGATCTGCAATTGGGCGGTAAGGCGGTCGTCAATATCACCGACACCGTCAGCGAAGTAACCGCCACGTTGTCTGTGGATAAATCTTCTGTCGCTGAAGGTGGTGAAATTACTTACACCGTCACGCTGAGCAACGGCCAGAAATTGCCAGTCACTGGTCACGGCGGCCTGGTGTTCAAGCTGACCGATGGCACCGAAGTCACTATTCCGGCTGGCAGCGCCAGCGGCTCCGTTACCGTTAAAGCCCCGGATGATGTGTTCACCGGCGGCCAACCGACCATTACCAACAAGCTTGAATCGGTA
>NZ_JBLUPY010000080.1:0-802 GCF_048068215.1 Pseudomonas sp. NY15372 | reverse complement strand
CCCCGGCGCTGGCTGGCCGACCGCTGAGCGTGACGGAACAGGTGGGCGACAGCGAGGCGCGAGTGACCGAACGGTTCGTCTGGGCCGACACCACAGCACAAGCGCAAGCCCATAACCTGGTCGGGCAAGCGGTCAGTCATTACGACCCGGCTGGGCTGGTGAAAACGACCAGCATCACCTTGACCGGTGTGCCGAGCGCGGTGACCCGGCAGCTGCTCAAGAATGCCGACAACCCTGATATCGCCGCCGACTGGCAGGGCGAAGGTGCCTCTGATTGGGACACCCGACTGGCCCTTGAGGTCTATACGACCCAGAGCACGACGGACGCGACAGGCACGCAGGTGACGACCCTCGATGCCGCAGGCAACCTGCAACGCGTGGCCTATGACGTGGCCGGCCAGCTCAGCGGCAGTTGGCTGACGATCAAGGGCAAGGCCGAACAAACGATCGTCAAGGCCGTGAGCTACGCGGCGACCGGGCAGAAGCTGCGCGAGGAACATGGCAACGGCGTGGTGACCACCTACACCTACGAACCCATGACCCAGCGTCTGGCCAGTATCAAGACCGAACGCCCGACGGGCCATGCCAGCGGCGCCAAGGTGCTGCAGGACCTGCGCTACGCCTACGACCCGGTCGGCAATGTGCTCAAGATCCGCAACGATGCCGAAGCCACCCGGTTCTGGCGCAACCAGAAGGTGGTACCGGAAAACACCTACACCTACGACAGCCTCTACCAACTCATCAGCGCCACCGGCCGTGAAATGGCCAACGCCGGCCAACAAGGCCGTCACCTGCCGCATGT
>NZ_JBLUPY010000079.1:0-892 GCF_048068215.1 Pseudomonas sp. NY15372 | reverse complement strand
GCTGCCATCGGTATCGGTAGCCGTTACCGTGAAGCTTTCGCTGAGGCTGTTGGCTTCGTTGGCATTTGGATGGGCTTCGTTGTCGGTCAGCGTGTAGCTGTAGCTCACTACACCAGTGCTGGCGTTGTAGCCCGTAATGGTGAGGGTGTTGCCCAGTCCAGTCGTCACCGATTGCGGGAAGCCCGCGACCACGCCGCCGCTGACGACGGTGATGCCGCCCACGGTCAGGGTTTGCAGGCCATCCAGCGCCGTGACGGTAAAGGTACCGGTCTGGGTCAAGGCTGGGGTGTCCGGTGCACTGCCTTCGCCCAGATTTTTCTCATAGACGGTCAGCTCACCGCCTTGTACACCCAGACCGTCCAGAGTGACCGGATCGTTGAGGTTGGTGACGTTCAGCTCCAGCACTGCAGTGCGCACATCACCGTCGGCATCGGTCAGCGTATAGGTGAACTGTTCTATACCGCTGCCGCCGCCGTGCAGATTGAAGAAGTCCGGGTCGCTGGTGTTGAGTGTGTAGGTGTAGGAACCATTAGCCGACAGCACCAGGGTGCCGTAGGTGCCCACGAAGGTGCCGGCGGTGATCGGGCCACTCGGGACGCGGTCGGCGCCCTGGGTATCGTTGCTCAGGACATTGCCGGTGAGCGTAGTGTGCTGCTCGGTGGCGGTTTCGAGGTTGCTGTCACCCACAGCAGTCGGCAGGTCGTCGATGATGTTCACATCGAGGTTGCCGGTGGCTGTGCTGCCGTCGGTGTCGGTGGCCGTTACCGTGAAGCTTTCGCTGAGGCTGTTGGCTTCGTTGGCATTTGGATGGGCTTCGTTGTCAGTCAGCGTGTAGCTGTAGCTCACCACCCCGGTGCTGGGGTTGTAGCCGGTGATAGTCAGGGTATTGCCC
>NZ_JBLUPY010000078.1:0-1376 GCF_048068215.1 Pseudomonas sp. NY15372 | reverse complement strand
GTGGACTTCGGCGGCATCGGCCACGCCTTCCTCGCCGACCGTAACGGCCAGGTGATCGTCAGCCCCGACAAGGACCAGGTGATGAAGAACCTCAAGGACATCTACCCCGATGCCGCCTTGAAGGTCGAGCCGGGCATGCAGGATGTCACCTTGAACGGCCAGGACCGCATCATCTCCTTCGCCCCGGTGCAAGGCCTGCCCTCGGCCCAGTGGTACATCGGCCTGTCCATCGACAAGGACAAGGCCTACGCCGGCCTGAGCCAATTCCGCACCTCGGCGATCATCGCCATGCTCATCGCCGTGGCCGCCATCGCCGGCTTGCTGGGCTTGCTGATCCCGGTGCTGATGCGCCCGCTGACCACCATGGGCCGCGCCATGCAGGACATCGCCGAGGGCGAAGGCGACCTGACCCGCCGCCTGGCGGTGCAGCACAAGGACGAGTTCGGCGAGCTGGCCACCTCGTTCAACCGTTTCGTCGAGCGTATCCACGCCTCGATCAGCGAGGTGTCCTCGGCCACCCGCCTGGTGCATGACCTGTCGGAGAAGGTGGTCAACGCCTCCAATGCTTCGATCATCGGCTCCGAGGAGCAGAGCATGCGCACCAACAGCGTCGCCGCGGCGATCAACCAGCTGGGCGCCGCCACCCAGGAGATCGCCCGCAACGCCGCCGACGCTTCGCAACATGCCAGCGGCGCCAGCGACCAGGCCAACGACGGCCGCCAGGTGGTGGACGACGCGATCAACGCCATGACCGCGCTGTCGCAGAAGATCAGCGAGTCGTGCGAGCAGATCGAGGCGCTCAACGCGAGCACCGACGAGATCGGCAAGATCCTCGATGTGATCAAGGGCATTTCCCAGCAGACCAACCTGCTGGCGCTCAACGCTGCCATCGAGGCGGCCCGTGCCGGCGAGGCCGGGCGTGGCTTCGCGGTGGTGGCCGACGAGGTGCGCAACCTGGCCCACCGTACCCAGGAATCGGCCGAGGAGATCCACCGCATGATCACCGGCCTGCAGGTGGGATCGCGCGAGGCGGTGTACACCATGAACGAAAGCCAGGTGTCCAGCGAGCAGACCGTGCAGGTGGCCAACCAGGCCGGCGAGCGCCTGGCCAGCGTGACCCAGCGCATCGGCGAGATCGACGGCATGAACCAGTCGGTGGCCACTGCCACCGAGGAGCAGAGCGCGGTGGTCGAGAGCCTGAACCTGGACATCACCCAGATCAACAGCCTCAACCAGCAAGGGGTGGAGAACCTCAACGAGACCTTGCGCCATTGCGATGCCCTGAGCCAGCAGGCGGGGCGCTTGAAGCAACTGGTGGGCAGCTTCAGGATCTGAGGCGCCCCTATCGCCGGCAAGCCGGCTCCCACCGGTCCTGC
>NZ_JBLUPY010000077.1:0-1428 GCF_048068215.1 Pseudomonas sp. NY15372 | reverse complement strand
GCCCCCCCCCGCCCCGGTCCGGCCTCCCGGCGGCCCCCGCCAGCCGGCCCCCCCCCACCCCCGGCCACGCTCATTGGGGGGGCGGCGTCGCCGGCGATTGGGCCAGTACAGGCAACCTATCCGTTGGAGATTTCCGTATACTGCCCGCCTCCTTCAAATTCAGGCAGATTCGCGGAGCGTCCATGTCCGGCAATACCTACGGCAAGCTGTTCACTGTCACCACCGCTGGCGAAAGCCACGGCCCGGCGTTGGTCGCCATTGTCGATGGGTGCCCGCCAGGCCTGGAAATCACCCTGGCCGACCTGCAGCATGACCTCGACCGGCGCAAGCCGGGTACCAGCCGGCACACCACCCAGCGCCAGGAAGCGGACGAAGTGGAAATCCTCTCGGGCGTGTTCGAGGGCCGCACCACCGGCTGCTCGATCGGCCTGTTGATCCGCAACACCGACCAGAAGTCCAAGGACTACTCGGCGATCAAGGACCTGTTCCGCCCGGCCCACGCCGACTACACCTACCATCACAAATACGGCATCCGCGACTACCGCGGCGGCGGCCGCAGCTCGGCCCGCGAGACCGCCATGCGCGTGGCCGCCGGCGCCATCGCCAAGAAATACCTGGCCACCCAGGGTATCCGCGTGCGCGGCTACATGAGCCAGCTGGGCCCGATCGAAATTCCGTTCAAGACCTGGGAGTCGGTGGAGCACAACGCCTTCTTCAGCCCCGACCCGGACAAGGTGCCAGCGCTGGAGGCCTACATGGACCAGCTGCGCCGTGACCAGGATTCGGTCGGCGCCAAAATCACCGTGGTCGCCGAAGGCGTGATGCCGGGCCTGGGTGAGCCGATCTTCGACCGCCTGGACGCCGAGCTTGCCCATGCGCTGATGAGCATCAACGCGGTCAAGGGCGTGGAAATCGGCGCGGGCTTCGCCAGTGTCGCCCAACGTGGCAGCGAGCACCGTGACGAGCTGACCCCGGAAGGCTTCCTCAGCAACAACGCCGGCGGCATCCTCGGCGGTATTTCCTCCGGCCAGCCGATCGTCGCCCACCTGGCGCTCAAGCCGACCTCCAGCATCACCACGCCAGGCCGTTCCATCGACGTCGATGGCAACCCGGTGGAGGTGATCACCAAGGGCCGTCACGACCCATGCGTGGGCATCCGCGCCACGCCTATCGCCGAGGCAATGATGGCCATCGTGCTGATGGACCACCTGCTGCGTCATCGGGCGCAGAATGCTGAAGTGAAGGTGAACACCCCGGTGCTGGGCCAACTCTGAGAACGGAGTTCTCCAGTCAGGTACAGGGTGCCTGAACCGGCCCAATCGCGGGGGGGGCCCCCCCCCCCCCCCGCCGCCGCCCCGGGGGGGGCCCCCCCAGTGGGGGCACCCGCCCCCCCCAAACCCCCCCCACCACCCCCCCCGGCCAAACGGG
>NZ_JBLUPY010000076.1:0-1855 GCF_048068215.1 Pseudomonas sp. NY15372 | reverse complement strand
TGGGGCGCTGACTCAGACGGGTTCCTTCACAGTCACCTCCCTGGATGGCTTGCAAACCCTGACCGTAGGTGGCATTACCGTCGTCAGCGGCGGCGTGGTCGCGGGCTTCCCACAGTCGGTCACGACGGGACTCGGAAACACCCTCACCATCACCGGTTACAACGCCAGCACTGGTGTGGTGAGCTACAGCTACACGCTGACTGACAACGAAGCCCATCCAAATGCCAACGAAGCCAATAGCCTGAGCGAAAGCTTCACGGTCACGGCTACCGATACCGATGGCAGCACAGCCACCGGCAACATCGATGTGAACATCATCGACGACCTGCCGACTGCCGTAGGTGACAGCAACCTCGAAACCGCTACCGAGCAGCACACTACGCTCACCGGCAATGTGCTGAGCAACGATACCCAGGGCGCCGACCGCGTCCCGAGTGGCCCGATCACCGCCGGCACCTTTGTGGGCACCTACGGCACCCTGGTGCTGTCGGCCAATGGTTCCTACACCTACACGCTCAACACCAGCGACCCCGACTTCTTCAATCTGCACGGCGGCGGCAGTGGCATAGAGCAGTTCACCTATACGCTGACCGATGCCGATGGCGATGTACGCACTGCAGTGTTGGAGCTGAACGTCACCAACCTCAACGATCCGGTCACTCTGGACGGTCTGGGTGTACAAGGCGGTGAGCTGACCGTCTATGAGAAAAACCTGGGCGAAGGCAGTGCACCGGACACCCCAGCCTTGACCCAGACCGGTACCTTTACCGTCACGGCGCTGGATGGTCTGCAAACCCTGACCGTGGGCGGCATCACTGTCGTCAGTGGTGGCGTGGTCGCGGGCTTCCCGCAGTCGGTCACGACGGGACTGGGCAACACCCTCACCATTACGGGCTACAACGCCAGCACTGGCGTAGTGAGCTACAGCTACACGCTGACTGACAACGAAGCCCATCCAAATGCCAACGAAGCCAATAGCCTGAGCGAAAGCTTCACGGTAACGGCCACCGACACCGATGGCAGCACAGCCACCGGCAACCTCGATGTGAACATCATCGACGACCTGCCGACTGCCGTGGGTGACAGCAACCTCGAAACCGCTACCGAGCAGCACACCACGCTGACCGGCAATGTGCTGAGCAACGATATCCAAGGCGCCGACCGAGTACCTTCCGGCCCGATCACCGCCGGCACCTTCGTGGGCACCTACGGCACCCTGGTGCTTTCGGCCAATGGCGCGTACACCTACACACTCAACACCAGCGACCCGGACTTCTTCAACCTGCACGGCGGTGGCAGCGGTATAGAGCAATTCACCTATACGCTGACCGATGCCGACGGCGATGTACGCACTGCAGTGTTGGAGCTGAACGTCACCAACCTCAACGATCCGGTCACTCTGGATGGTCTGGGCGTACAAGGCGGTGAGCTGACCGTCTATGAGAAAAACCTGGGCGAAGGCAGTGCACCGGACACCCCAGCCTTGACCCAGACCGGTACCTTTACCGTCACGGCGCTGGATGGCCTGCAAACCCTGACCGTGGGCGGCATCACTGTCGTCAGCGGCGGCGTGGTCGCGGGCTTCCCGCAATCGGTCACGACTGGACTGGGCAACACCCTCACCATTACGGGCTACAACGCCAGCACTGGCGTAGTGAGCTACAGCTACACGCTGACCGACAACGAAGCCCACCCGAACGCCAATGAGGCCAACAGCCTGAGCGAAAGCTTCACGGTAACGGCCACCGACACCGACGGCAGCACGGCCACCGGCAACCTCGATGTGAACATCATCGACGACCTGCCGACTGCCGTGGGTGACAGCAACCTCGAAACCGCCACCGAGCAGCACACC
>NZ_JBLUPY010000075.1:0-1883 GCF_048068215.1 Pseudomonas sp. NY15372 | reverse complement strand
GCTTGGCTGTGGTGGCCGAGCAGGTGACTTGGAGGTGAAAGTCCTCTACACACCCGGCAAGGGGAAGTGTTAGCCAGAGGCAAGGGTGTCGCGGGCGACTGCGAATCTGAAGGAAGCCCGAGGCAAAATGCTGGCCTGACGAACAGGAAGCGGATAGAGGCGGCACAGCGGGGTGAGGTGGCATAAATCGCCAAAGCCCAATACTTGCACGGAGCGCTGTGACGTATATCCGACAGGCATAAGCAGGAAGGTCGCGCGAATTACCCTGGGAGATCTGCACGTTTGCCACTGTGCTACCGAGCGTCGAGAGGCGACGGGATGAGCGTGCAGAAGTCAGCCGAGGCCGTAGTAAGTGGCGGTTAACCGCGCCACCAAGGGCTGAACAGGTTATGCCGCCAGTAGGCGTCACTGTCTCGTTGGTAACCGTAATGCAGAAATTTCCCACAGCGGAAACGGTCACTCTGAATCCCGGCCAGAAGCCGAGGGTGATGGCTGACAGTGCAAAGGTATCGACGGCGTCAGTGACGTGGACGAACGCGGAGCCGGACATGCTGATGGAGCGGGTGCTTGCACCGGCCAACCTCAAGCGTGCGTATCAACGCGTGGTCAGCAACAAGGGGGCGCCGGGTGCCGATGGCATGACGGTCGCCGACTTGGCAGGCTACGTGAAACAGTACTGGCCAACCCTCAAGGCCAGGTTGCTGGCCGGTGAGTACCATCCCCAGGCAGTGCGGGCGGTTGAAATTCCCAAGCCGCAGGGCGGAACACGGCAACTGGGTATCCCCAGCGTCGTGGATCGTCTGATCCAGCAAGCATTGCAGCAACAGCTCACACCACTCTTCGATCCGCTGTTCTCGGACTACAGCTACGGCTTTCGTCCGGGCAAAAGCGCTCACCAAGCTGTTGAAATGGCTCGCACCCATGTGGAAGCGGGACATCGTTGGTGCGTGGAGCTTGATCTTGAAAAGTTCTTCGATCGAGTTAATCACGACATCTTGATGGCCTGCTTGCAGCGTCGAGTCGAAGACAAGCGAGTGCTCAAGCTTATCCGCCGTTACCTCGAAGCTGGGATCATGTCGGGTGGAATCGTCAGCCAACGGCATGAGGGGACACCGCAAGGTGGCCCGCTTTCGCCGTTGCTCTCGAACATCCTTCTCGACGAATTTGATCGTGAACTGGAACAGCGGGGTCATCGCTTCGTGCGCTATGCCGACGATGCGAACATCTATGTGCGCAGCCAGAGGGCAGGCGAGCGTGTACTGAACAGTACCGAACGTTTCCTGAGGCGCCGTCTGAAATTGACGGTAAATCGGAATAAGAGCCAAGTGGCGAGGGCCTGGAGTTGCGACTATCTAGGGTATGGGATGAGCCGTCACCGGCAGCCAAGATTGAGAGTGGCAATGATGAGCCTCAAACGCCTGCGTGACCGGCTCCGAGAGCTACTGCGTGGGGCGAGAGGCTGCAAGATGGCCAACACCATCGAGCGGCTGAACCCAGTGCTACGCGGCTGGGCGAGCTACTTCAAACTCAGCCAGGGCAAGCGCCCACTTGAGGAGTTGGACGGGTGGATCAGGCACAAACTTCGCTGCGCCATCTGGCGCCAATGGAAACAGCCCTCAACGAGAGCGCGTAACCTGATACGTCTGGGGCTCAACGAAGAGCGTGCCTGTAGATCGGCCTCCAATGGCCGAGGCCCATGGTGGAATTCGGGTGCACCTCATGCAAATCAGGCGCTGCCGAAGAAGCTATGGGACCGGCTCGGTCTTGTCTCAATACTGGATACGATCAACCGGCTTAGTCGCATAACCTGAACCGCCGTGTACGGAACCGTACGCACGGTGGTGTGAGAGGACGGCGGGTCAGAGCCCGCCTCCTACTCGATG
>NZ_JBLUPY010000074.1:0-1919 GCF_048068215.1 Pseudomonas sp. NY15372 | reverse complement strand
GTGCGCCAGGCATGGCGCGTTGCGCGCAAGCGCAACCTGCTTGGCTGTGGTGGTCGAGTGGGTGACTTGGAGGTGAAAGTCCTCTACACACCCGGCAAGGGGAAGTGTTAGCCAGAGGCAAGGGTGTCGTGGGCGACTACGAATCTGAAGGAAGCCCGAGGCAAAATGCTGGTCTGACGTACAGGAAGCGGATTAGGCGGCGCAGCGGGGTAAGACGGCTATGATCGTCAAAGCCCAATACTTGCACGGAACGCTGTGACGTAGATCCGACAGGCATAAGCAGGAAGGTCACGCGAATTACCCTGGGAGATCTGCACGTTTGCCCTGTGCTACCGAGCGTCGAGAGGCGACGGAATGAGCGTGCAGAAGTCAGCCGAAGCCGTAGTAAGTGGCAGTTAACCGCGCCACCAAGGGCCGAACAGGTTATGCCGCTAGTAGGTGTCACTGTCTCGTTGGTAGCCGTAATGCAGAAATTTCCCACAGCGGAAACTGTCACTCTGAGTCCAGGCCAGAAGCCAAGGATGACGCCTGACAGCGCAAAGGTGCCGGCGGCGTCAGCGACGTGGACGAACGCGGAGCCGGACACGCTGATGGAGCGGGTGCTTGCACCGGACAACCTCAGGCGTGCGTATCGACGCGTAGTCAGCAACAAGGGCGCACCAGGTGCCGATGGCATGACGGTCGCCGACTTGGCAGGCTACGTGAAACAGTATTGGCCAACCCTCAAAGCCAGGTTGCTGGCCGGTGAGTACCATCCTCAGGCAGTGCGGGCGGTCGAAATTCCCAAGCCGCAGGGCGGCACCCGGCAACTGGGAATCCCCAGTGTCGTGGATCGCCTGCTTCAGCAAGCACTGCTGCAACAGCTCACGCCAATCTTTGATCCGCTGTTTTCGGACTACAGCTACGGCTTTCGTCCGGGCAGGAGCGCCCATCAAGCCATAGAAATGGCCCGAGCCCATGTGGCGGCAGGCCATCGCTGGTGTGTGGAGCTTGATCTGGAGAAATTCTTTGATCGGGTCAACCACGACATCCTGATGGCTTGTCTGCAGCGCCGGATCGAAGACAAACGAGTACTCAGACTAATCCGCCGCTATCTCGAGGCCGGGATCATGTCGGACGGTGTCGTCAGCCCACGGCAGGAGGGAACGCCGCAAGGCGGCCCACTTTCGCCGTTGCTGTCGAACATCCTGCTCGACGAACTCGACCGCGAGCTGGAGCGACGAGATCATCGCTTCGTCCGTTATGCCGATGACGCAAACATCTATGTGCGCAGTCCTCGCGCAGGCGAACGAACGATGAGCAGCGTTGAGCGCTTCCTGAATCAGCGCCTGAAACTGACGGTGAATCGTAAGAAGAGCCGAGTCGCAGGGGTTTGGAAGTGTGACTACTTGGGCTATGGCATGAGCGGGCACCGGCAACCGAGGTTGCGCGTGGCAGCGATGAGCCTAGGTCGCGTGCGCGCCCGGCTAAGCGAACTGCTACATGGCGCGCGGGGGCGCAAGATGGCGAGCGTCATCGAGCGGATAAACCCCGTGTTACGAGGTTGGGCGAACTACTTCAAGCTCAGCCAGAGCAAGCGGCCGCTTGAGGAGCTGGATGGTTGGATCAGGCACAAACTCCGCTGTGCCATTTGGCGTCAATGGAAGCGGCCCTCCACGAGGGCGCGCAACCTGATACGTCTGGGGTTAGGCGAGGAGCGGGCTTGCAAATCAGCCTTCAATGGCCGAGGCCCATGGTGGAACTCCGGAGCGCCACACATGAATCAGGCGTTGCCGAAGAAACTATGGGATCAACTCGGACTGGTCTCGATACTCGATACGATCAACAGGCTTAGCCGCATAACCTGAACCGCCGTGTACGGAACCGTACGCACGGTGGTGTGAGAGGACGACGGGTGAGAGCCCGTCTCCTACTCGATC
>NZ_JBLUPY010000073.1:0-2107 GCF_048068215.1 Pseudomonas sp. NY15372 | reverse complement strand
TCGAGAGCTCGTCCTGTAGCCTCAAGGCCGACACCCAGCACCCCGATGGAGGACGACCAGACGGCCGCCAACGCTTCGGGCTCACCGCTCCCGGGCGTGTCGAGCAGCGATGCGTAGTTCCTGCGCAAACCCTCCTGCTGAAACCACAGCCCACCCAGGCTCAGCAGCAGGCCCGGGCTCCCCGGGCCCAACCCGGAAAAGCCGCCACGCATACCGTTCAAGGCATCCCGCGCCAGGAGCCGAGCCTGCTCGGCGCTGATGCTCAACCCGAGCTGCAGCTGCGTCCTTTGGAACTGCAAGCTGGCCGCGCCGATGCTCACACTTCTCAGCGCCTCGGTCACAGTGCCGGCAGCACCGGCCCGCAGTTGCTCCAAACGTGCCTGTAGGCTCTCGGCGCTTTCCAGCGACCAGATCGCCACATCGACGAGCTTGCCGTGATGGCGGGACACGGTCGCGGTGACCGCGCCGCTGAGTACCATGGCGCGGACCTTGCGTTCGGCGGGCTTGCGGAACTGTTTGTCCAGTTGGCCGAGAAACGCGTCGGTGCGCTCCTGCAACGCCTCGTTGAGCAGGCTCAGGTACTCACCCAGCCTGAGCGAGACGATCACCTGGGTGACGTGTTGCCCGGCATAGCGCAGCAGCGCCGCGCTGTGCACGTGGCCGATCATGGTCTTGGCGGCGCCGGACAGGTGTTGGTCGAGGGCATTGCCCGCATTGGCGGTGGCGGCGAGCAGTTGACCGATGGCGTCCTGGACCGGTTTGACCATCAGGTACTGGCCTTCCATGCTTTCGATCGTGCTCTTGACGGTGTCGTAGACCTTGCCCAGGTCATCCCCGGACAGGCTGTCGAGCAGGTGCTTCAGCAGCACCTCGTCCTTGGCCACCAAGGCCTGGTAGAGCAGGCTGTCGCGGCTTTCGAGTTCCTGTTGCCACAGGCGCTGGGTGGCGGCGAGGGCGGCCCCGTCCAGTGGCAGCGCTTCGGTCGGGCCGCCATTGAGACAAGCCCCTAGCATGCGGATGAAGGCCTCCGTCGAGCGCCATTCATTCACGGTGTAGTCGTGCTTGGCGACCTGCTTGAAGGCGGGGCAGGCGTAGTGCTCGGCATACACCTCGCCGAGTTGATCTATCAGGGCCTGCCAGTGCTGGAGTTCGCTCCGATAGGCGGAGTCGAAGGCAGCGCGGGCGGGCTCGTCGTAACGTTCCTCCAGGCGCTTGCGTGCTTGTTCCTGCTTGGTCGCGATGCGGCGTTGGGTCTGGGCCGCGATGTCCACGGGCGGCAGGTACGCCTTCTGGCCAATCGGGCTGTTGTTCCAGCGCTCGGTGTGTTGGGCTTCTTTCTCGACTTCTTCGGTGGCCTGTTCGGCTGCCCAGCTGTCGTGCAGCTGGCGAATGCCGAGCAAAGCCTGCGAGGTGAAGTGTTCGAAGCGCCGCTGCGGCTCGGCGCGCCATTCCTGCATGGCCTGGAACTGGGCCAGGCGCTGGGCGTTGGATTCCTGGACTAGGCCGACCGGGTCGGGCAGCGTCAGTGCCAGGACGCCGTTGGGCAACTGCTCTTTCTGAATGATGGAGCGCACGTGCGCGCGGGTGGCGACCAGGCGGTCCAGGCGCGGATAGTAGCCATGGGTGCTGCGAAAGCGGCCGGGGTAGTACTCGGCATATTCCAGCACCTGGTCGAGCCCGAGGTCGTCTCCGGTCATGGCGATGCCGACGCTGGCGGGGTCTTCGCGAGCGGCCTGCAGGTCCAGCTGCACGAAGCGCCCGGCCAGCTCGGCAGCGTTGGTCGCGATGCCCTGGCGATAGCGGTTCAGCACCTCGCGGGGCCAGGGATCGTTGGCGAAGGCGAGCCAGGCGGTCGAATACAGGAGCGTGTTGATGTTGATGAAGGAGGCGATCACGTCGTGATCCTGGGTACGGCAAGCCTTGGCCAGGGGCTTGCCCGCCTCGCGTGGCGGCTGGAAGACCGGGAACTGGCGCAGGGCGCCTTCGGGGGTGACTTGGTAGGCCTGCCAGACTTCCTGGTCCAGCAGGACATAGACATAACCCTGACGCAGGATGCGTGGCTGGTCCCCGTGCAGCGGGACGGCAGCGACTTCGGTGTTACGGGCCA
>NZ_JBLUPY010000072.1:0-3030 GCF_048068215.1 Pseudomonas sp. NY15372 | reverse complement strand
GGGCGAAGCCCTTGCCAGGCGACGGTGATATCCGGCCCGGCCCAATCGCGGGACAAGCCCGCTCCCACAAAGCCCGCAAAATCAAATAGTTATGCGTTGTTCTATGAGAGCCGGCTTGCCGGCGATTGAGGCCTGACGCCTCAGGCATGCTCGACGAATACATCGGCAAACACCTGGTTCCTCGGCACCCCGGCAATGAACAGCCGCCGCGCGAACCGCTCCACACGCCCCGGTGCCCCGCACACCAATGCCACGGTTTGGCGTGACCCCAGGTGCAACCCCGCCAGCGCCTGCTCCCACTCCTCGACAACCACCTGCTGCACGCTCAGTTGCGCATACCGGCTCGCCAGTTCCTGCAACGGCGCGTCCAGGTAGAACCCGTGTCGATCCCGCGCCACATGCATCACCTTGATCTCGCCCTGGTGCCCCTGGCGCAACGCCTCGCGCAAGATGCCCCATAGCGGTGCAAGCCCGGTACCTGCCGCCAGCAGCCATAAAGGCCGTGCCTGCCAATCCGCGTCATAGTGCAGGGCCCCGCCACGCAGCTCGCCCAGGCGCAGTTCGGCGCCGAGGGCCAGTTGCCTGGCCTTGTCGCAAAAGGCACCCGGCTGGCGGCAGTCAAGGTGAAACTCCAGGAAGTCATCTTCACCCGGCAGGCTCGCCAGCGAGTAAGGCCGCGCCACGCCATCCAGCCACAGCACCAGATGCTGGCCTGCCTGGTAGCGCAATGGTCGCTCGGGGCGCAGGCGCAAGCGCAACACGGCACCGAACCAGGCCAGGCCGCACACCGTTGCGGCCTGGCCATCGAGGCGTGGGTCGAACACCGCCACGCGCAGGTCGCCCTGAACCTGGCACTGGCAAGCCAAGCGCCAGCCCTGCTCACGCTGCGCCGGGCTCAGGGCCTCGGGCATGGCCTCGAGCGGGTGGCCATCCAGACATCGAACCAGGCAGGCATGGCAACTGCCGGCTCGGCAGCTGTAGGGCACGTTGACGCCGGCCTCGTTCAAGGCATCGAGCAGGTTGCTGGCGGCCGGCACCGTCCAGCGGCGTTCGCCGACGCAGAGTTCGGGCATGGTCAAACATCTCGTTCCGTTCAAAAATCGCCTGTGGCGGCATCACCGGCGTGCCGGCGATGCTGCGCAGCGGCCCTCATGCAACAGGATCGCACGTTCGCAGCAAAAAGAATGCCCGCCCCTTGCCGACCTTGGTCCAGACCACGCGCAGGTGTGCCGGGCACGGATGCGCGCTATACTGCCGCGCCCTTTTGCGTCGGCCACTGCCTGCCGGCGCGCCTTGCAAGGTGTTTCGACGCGCTGGTCGGCTGTGTCGGAAGTGCCTTTACGAAATGTTCCCGTCTTTAAGAGGAGCGCGCTGCATGACCGTGATCAAGCAAGACGACCTGATTCAGAGCGTTGCCGACGCCCTGCAATTCATCTCGTACTACCACCCCGTCGATTTCATCCAGGCGATGCACGAGGCCTACCTGCGTGAAGAGTCGCCCGCCGCACGCGACTCCATCGCCCAGATCCTGATCAACTCGCGCATGTGCGCCACCGGCCATCGCCCGATCTGCCAGGACACCGGCATCGTCACCGTGTTCGTGCGCGTCGGTATGGACGTACGCTGGGACGGCGCCACCCTGAGCGTCGACGACATGATCAACGAGGGTGTGCGCCGCGCCTACAACCTGCCTGAAAACGTCCTTCGCGCCTCGATCCTGGCGGACCCCGCCGGTGCCCGCAAGAACACCAAGGACAACACCCCGGCGGTCATCCACTACTCCATCGTCCCCGGCGACAAGGTCGAAGTCGACGTCGCGGCCAAGGGCGGCGGTTCGGAGAACAAGTCGAAGATGGCCATGCTCAACCCGTCCGACTCGATCGTCGACTGGGTCCTGAAGACCGTGCCGACCATGGGCGCCGGCTGGTGCCCGCCGGGCATGCTGGGCATCGGCATCGGCGGCACCGCCGAGAAGGCGGCCGTGATGGCCAAGGAAGTGTTGATGGAATCCATCGACATCCATGAGCTCAAGGCCCGCGGCCCGCAGAACCGTATCGAGGAGCTGCGCCTGGAGCTGTTCGAGAAGGTCAACCAGCTGGGCATCGGCGCCCAGGGCCTGGGCGGCCTGACTACCGTGCTCGACGTCAAGATCATGGACTACCCGACCCACGCCGCGTCGCTGCCGGTCTGCATGATCCCCAACTGCGCCGCCACCCGTCACGCCCACTTCGTGCTGGACGGCTCCGGCCCTGCCGAGCTGGAAGCGCCGTCGCTGGACGCCTACCCGGAAATCGTCTGGGAAGCCGGCCCGAGCGCCCGTCGCGTCAACCTCGACGCGATCACCCCGGAAGAAGTGGCCAGTTGGAAGCCGGGCGAGACCCTGCTGCTCAACGGCAAGATGCTCACCGGTCGCGATGCGGCGCACAAGCGCATGGTCGAGATGCTCAACCGTGGCGAAGAACTGCCGGTCGACCTCAAGGGTCGCTTCATCTACTACGTCGGCCCGGTCGACCCGGTCGGTGACGAAGTGGTAGGCCCTGCCGGCCCGACCACCGCGACCCGCATGGACAAGTTCACCCGCCAGATCCTCGAGCAGACCGGCTTGCTGGGCATGATCGGCAAGTCCGAGCGTGGCCCGACCGCCATCGAGGCGATCAAGGACAACAAGGCCGTGTACCTGATGGCCGTCGGCGGCGCCGCCTACCTGGTGGCCCAGGCGATCCGCAAGTCCCAGGTCCTGGCGTTCGCCGAGCTGGGCATGGAGGCGATCTACGAGTTCGAGGTCAAGGACATGCCGGTCACCGTCGCGGTGGACAGCAACGGCGAGTCGGTGCACATCACCGGCCCAGCCCTGTGGCAGAGCAAGATCGCCCAGAGCCTGGCGGTTGAAGTGAAGTAACCCTCGGGGCCGCTTTGCGGCCCTTTCGCGGCAGAACGCCGCCCCGAACACAACCCAAACGGCCCGGGTGGGGGGGGCGGGGGGCGCGGCCGCGCGGGCCCGCCAACGGGCGCTGAGCGCGCCCCAACGAC
>NZ_JBLUPY010000071.1:0-3385 GCF_048068215.1 Pseudomonas sp. NY15372 | reverse complement strand
CGCTGGTCTTGTCGACGGAGAGGGTCGCGACAACTTCGCTCTCGGTGTCGGTAATCTTGACCGTAGCGTCGTCGCCCAGTTGCAGGTTCTCGAATTGCTTACCGTCGACGCTTGCATCGGTGACGCCCAGTGAAACTTCACCCGCGTCTTTGAATACATCATCACCTTGAGCTGGCAGCGAATAATCGACTTCAGTCTTACCGGCCTGGATGACGACCTGCTGGTTGTTGCTCAGCGTGACCGTCACATCGTGATCGAGTTTTTCACTGATCCGGATGGTGAAGGTTGGCTGCTGATCTTCGGTCACATCGCCTTTGCTGACGATAGTGACTTCGAACTTGTCTCCCTCATTGCCAGTGCCAGGAGTGCCCGAACCTGGTTCGTCGGTGATCTTGGTCGAAACGGATTGATCGTCGAGGGTGAGTTTCTCGAACTTGTCGCCGCCTTCTACCGACTCAAGCTTGTTGGTAATGGTCGGCTGACCGCCGGTGAATACATCATCCGGTGCTTTGACGGTAATGGAGCCGCTGGCGCTGCCGGCTGGAATAGTGACTTCGGTGCCATCGGTCAGCTTGAACACCAGGCCGCCGTGACCGGTGACCGGCAATTTCTGCCCATTGCTCAGGGTCACGGTATAGGTGATTTGACCGCCTTCCGTAACGCTCGATTTATCCACAGACAGTGTGGCGGTGACTTCGCTGACGGTGTCGGTAATCTTGACCGTAGCGTCGTCGCCCAGTTGCAGGTTCTCGAATTGCTTACCGTCGACGCTCGCATCGGTGACGCCCAGTGAAACTTCACCCGCGTCTTTGAATACATCATCACCTTGAGCTGGCAGCGAATAGTCGACTTCAGTTTTGCCAGCTTGGATGACGACCTGCTGGTTGTTGCTCAGCGTGACCGTCACATCGTGATCGAGCTTCTCGCTGATCCTGATGGTGAAGGTTGGCTGCTGATCTTCGGTCACATCGCCTTTGCTGACGATGGTGACTTCGAACTTGTCGCCTTCATTGCCAGTGCCTGGAGTGCCCGAACCTGGTTCGTCGGTGATCTTGGTCGAAACGGATTGATCGTCGAGGGTGAGTTTCTCGAACTTGTCGCCGCCTTCTACCGACTCAAGCTTGTTGGTAATGGTCGGTTGGCCGCCGGTGAACACATCATCCGGGGCTTTAACGGTGACGGAGCCGCTGGCGCTGCCAGCCGGAATAGTGACTTCGGTACCATCGGTCAGTTTGAACACCAGGCCGCCGTGACCAGTGACTGGCAATTTCTGGCCGTTGCTCAGCGTGACGGTGTAGGTGATCTCGCCACCTTCAGCGACAGTGGATTTATCCACAGACAACGTGGCGGTTACTTCGCTGACGGTGTCGGTGATATTGACGACCGCCTTGCCGCCCAGCTGCAGATTTTCGAACTGCTTGCCCTGGACGGTCGCGTCGGTGACGCCCAGTTCGGCTTTGCCTGGGTCGGTGAAGACGTCATCGCCTTGAGCCGGCAGCGAATAATCGACTTCGGTTTTGCCTGCCTGGATGACGACCTGCTGGTTATTGCTCAGCGTAACGGTCACATCGTGATCGAGCTTCTCGCTGATCCGGATGGTGAAGGTTGGCTGCTGATCTTCAGTCACGTCGCCTTTGCTGACGATGGTGACTTCGAATTTGTCGCCTTCATTGCCAGTGCCAGGAGTGCCTGAGCCTGGCTCATCGGTGACATCAACTTTTACTTCACCTTGGTCCAGGGTCAATTTCTCGAAGTTGTCGCTGCCGGTAACGGTATCGAGCTTGTTGACGATTTCTGGTTGACCACCAGTGAACACATCGTCAGGGGCTTTGACGGTAACGGAGCCGCTGGCGCTGCCTGCCGGAATAGTGACTTCGGTGCCATCGGTCAGCTTGAACACCAGGCCGCCGTGACCAGTGACTGGCAATTTCTGGCCGTTGCTCAGCGTGACGGTGTAAGTAATTTCACCGCCTTCGGTGACGCTGGTCTTGTCGACGGAGAGGGTCGCGACAACTTCGCTCTCGGTGTCGGTAATCTTGACCGTAGCGTCGTCGCCCAGTTGCAGGTTCTCGAATTGCTTACCGTCGACGCCCGCATCGGTGACGCCCAGCGAAACTTCACCCGCGTCTTTGAATACATCATCACCTTGAGCCGGCAGCGAATAGTCGACTTCGGTTTTGCCTGCCTGGATAACGACCTGCTGATTGTTGCTCAGCGTAACGGTCACATCGTGATCGAGCTTCTCGCTGATCCGGATGGTGAAGGTTGGCTGCTGATCTTCAGTCACGTCGCCTTTGCTGACGATGGTGACTTCGAATTTGTCGCCTTCATTGCCAGTGCCAGGAGTGCCGGAACCTGGCTCATCGGTGATCTTGGTCGAAACGGATTGGTCGTCGAGCGTCAGTTTCTCGAATTTGTCGCCACCTTCTACCGACTCAAGCTTGTTGGTAATGGTCGGTTGACCACCAGTGAACACATCATCTGGTGCTTTAACGGTGACGGAGCCACTGGCGCTACCGGCTGGAATAGTGACTTCGGTGCCATCGGTCAGCTTGAACACCAAGCCACCGTGACCAGTGACCGGCAGCTTTTGGCCATTGCTGAGAGTGACGGTGTAAGTAATCTCGCCGCCTTCCGCGACAGTGGATTTATCCACAGACAACGTGGCGGTTACTTCGCTGACGGTGTCGGTAATCTTGACCGTAGCGTCGTCGCCCAGTTGCAGATTCTCGAATTGCTTACCGTCGACGCTCGCATCGGTGACCCCCAGCGAAACTTCACCCGCGTCTTTGAATACATCATCACCTTGAGCCGGCAGCGAATAGTCGACTTCGGTTTTGCCAGCCTGGATGACGACCTGCTGATTGTTGCTCAGCGTAACGGTCACATCGTGATCGAGCTTCTCGCTGATCCTGATGGTGAAGGTTGGCTGCTGATCTTCGGTCACATCGCCTTTGCTGACGATGGTGACTTCGAACTTGTCGCCTTCATTGCCAGTGCCTGGAGTGCCCGAACCTGGTTCGTCGGTGATCTTGGTCGAAACGGATTGATCGTCGAGGGTGAGTTTCTCGAACTTGTCGCCGCCTTCTACCGACTCAAGCTTGTTGGTAATGGTCGGCTGACCGCCGGTGAATACATCATCCGGTGCTTTGACGGTAATGGAGCCGCTGGCGCTGCCAGCCGGAATAGTGACCTCGGTGCCATCGGTCAGCTTGAACACCAGGCCACCGTGACCAGTGACTGGCAATTTCTGGCCGTTGCTCAGCGTGACGGTGTAAGTAATTTCACCGCCTTCGGTGACGCTGGTCTTGTCGACGGAGAGGGTCGCGACAACTTCGCTCTCGGTGTCGGTAATCTTGACCGTAGCGTCGTCGCCCAGTTGCAG
>NZ_JBLUPY010000070.1:0-3746 GCF_048068215.1 Pseudomonas sp. NY15372 | reverse complement strand
GCCACCTCGGAGAAGGGTGTTCTCCAGTCAGGTACCGGGGGCCTCACCCGGCCCAATCGCGGGGCACGCCCGCCCCCCCGAGCGCTACGGAGCGGGCTTGCCCCGCGATTGGGTCGCAACAGGCACCTCACAAGGCCCCAACCATGCCTCCGATTCCATACTGGCGCCTGTCCAGCTTCTATCTCTTCTACTTCGCCTTGCTCGGCTCCACCGCCCCGTTCCTGGCGCTGTACTTCGACCACTTGGGCTTCTCCCCGGCACGCATCGGCGAGCTGGTGGCCATTCCCATGCTGATGCGCTGCATCGCCCCCAACCTGTGGGGCTGGCTGGGTGACCGCAGCGGCCAGCGCCTGCTCATCGTGCGCCTGGGCGCGCTGTCGACCCTGGCGACCTTCTCGCTGATCTTCGTCGACAAGAGCTACGCCTGGCTGGCACTGGTGATGGCCCTGCATGCCTTCTTCTGGCATGCGGTGCTGCCCCAGTTCGAAGTGATCACCCTGGCCCACCTGCACGGCCAGACCGCCCGCTACAGCCAGGTGCGCCTGTGGGGCTCGATCGGTTTCATCCTCACCGTGGTCGGCCTGGGCCGGCTGTTCGAGTGGCTGAGCCTGGACATCTATCCGGTGGCGCTGGTGGCGATAATGGCCGGTATCTTCCTCGCCAGCCTCTGGGTGCCCAACGCCCAGCCGGTGGAACACGCCGAGCGTAAGGGGGCAGGGGGCTTTTTGCGCCAGCTGACGGCGCCGGGCGTGCTGGCGTTCTATGCCTGCGTGGCGCTGATGCAGCTCAGCCACGGCCCTTACTACACCTTCCTGACCTTGCACCTGGAGCACCTTGGCTATACCCGCGGTGCCATCGGCCTGTTATGGGCGCTGGGGGTGGTCGCTGAAGTGCTGGTGTTCATGGCCATGAGCCGGATCTTCGCCCGCATCAGCGTGCGCCGCGTGCTGCTGGCCAGCTTCCTCTTGGCGGCGCTGCGCTGGTTGCTGCTGGGCAGCCTGGCGGACATCCCGGCGGTGCTGGTCGTGGCCCAGGTGCTGCACGCGGCCACCTTCGGTTGCTTCCATGCCGCGTCCATCGCCTTCGTCCAGGGCAGCTTCGGCGCGCGCCAGCAAGGGCAGGGCCAGGCGCTGTACGCGGCTTTGTCCGGCACCGGCGGGGCGTTGGGAGCGCTCTATGCGGGCTACAGCTGGAAACTGCTGGGCCCAGCCTTCACCTTTGGTATGGCCAGCATCGCAGCCTTGGCCGCAGCCGTTATCATTGCCCTTTGTTCGAAAGAAACCAGGAACAGCCTCTGATGAGCATTCTCAGCGTTTTCCACACATCCAGCCCCGAGGTGCCGAACAAGGTGCTGACCCACCATGACGATATCGCCGCGACCCTGGTCGAGCAGGGCGTGCGATTCGTTCGGTGGCCCCATGAGCTGCGCATTCGCCCAGGCACCAGCCGTGACGAAGTGCTGGCAGAGGGCCGTGGTTTGCTCGACGCGATGATGACCGAGCATGGCAGCGTGGCCTTCAGCCTGCTCGATCGCGATGGCCAGGCCCCGGCCGAGGCCGACCTGCGGGATGAGCATGTGCACGAGGCGGAAGAAGTGTTCGCGGTCATCACCGGGCGCGCGCAAATCAGCTTGCGGCTGGGTGAGTGGGTGTATGCGGTGGTGTGCGAGAAAGGCGATGTGCTGGTGGTGCCGGCCGGTACCCGTCGTTGGTTCGACCTGGGCGACAACCCATTCTGCCTGGCCTTGCGCCTGTTCGGCAGCGAGCAGGGTATGCAGCCGCGCTTTACCGGTGATGCCTCGGCCCGTGGGTTTGCCGGGATGAACGAGTTCTAAGGCCAATCGCCGGCAAGCCGGCACCCACAAAACCTTATGCCATTGTGGGAGCCGGCTTGCCGGCGATTGGGCGTTTCGTGCTTACCGATAGGTCGGCAAGGCAAAGCGCTGCTGGCTCTGCAGCATCGAGATCACCGGCAACTCACTGGCCTGTTCGGCCAGGTCACGGCGAATGGCGCTGATCGCCCAGGACAGCTGCTCCGCGCTGTGCAACTGCGCATACGACAGCACCCGGCGGGTGACCTTGCCGTCGGCGGCACGCAGGGTCAGCTGGATACCGCCATCGGGACGCGGCTGGGTTTCGACTTTGTAGGCGGAGAAGACCGAGGCGAATTTTTCCTGGATGAGGTCCATATCTCAACTCCTGACTGTTGTGTTTGCAGACTCTGGAGTTGAAGGTTGCAGCGACCGTGCCAGCCGCTTGCTGATCTATATTTCCTTTAAAATCAAAGAGTTGAAAATATATGGCATTGAGGCGACCGTGCATTGTGCAAGGTCGTGCATTTTGCACAGTGCATTTTGCAAGGTTCATAGGGTTTGCCTCTGGCCCCTATAGATTCTGAACCTTTGACCATCTGGCACTGCCTGACAAACACTTGGGCTCTCGACTATGCCAGGAGGTTCCCGATGTCCGACCAACAACCCATCGCCATGACCGACGACGAAACCGCCGCGTTCGCCGAAGAAGTCTTCGAACGTGCCCGCCGGGGCGATGCCCAGATGCTCGGGCGCCTGCTGCAAAGCGGCCTGCCGGCCAACTTGCGCAACCACAAGGGGGACACCCTGCTGATGCTCGCCAGCTACCACGGTCATCATGACGCGGTGCAGGTACTGCTGGCCCATGGCGCCGACCCGCTGATCGCCAACGACAACGGCCAGCTGCCCATTGCCGGCGCTGCGTTCAAGGGCGACCTGGCGATGATCCGCCTGATGCTCGAACACGGCGTGCCGGTGGATGCCGCTGCCGAGGACGGGCGTACCGCGCTGATGCTGGCGGCCATGTTCAACCGCGTCGAGATCCTCGACTTCCTGCTGGCCCAGGGCGCCGACCCAGCTCGCCAGGATGCCCGTGGCGCCACCGCCCTGACCGCCGCCCAGACCATGGGCGCCGCCGACACCGCCGCACGCTTGCAGGCGCTGGCCGGCTAACCCTCCGGGGGCATTTGCGGCTATCCTTGGCGACTTTTTCGCAAGCCGCAGGCCCCCTCATGAAAAACCAGTTGATCGAATTCATCAGCCTCATCGGCGCCGGCTGCATGCGCGAACAAGACATCGAGCGCATCGCTGACGAAGCCGCCCAGGCTTATGCCGACCCGGCCGCCTTCCTCGCCGTCAACCCGGACATCAACTATGACGACACCTTCCCCATTCCCCTGGGCGAATGGGTGGTGCTCGGCAGTTTGCCCGATACCGTGCTGTTCCAGGCCGACAGCTACCAGGAGCTGTTCGAGCGCATCACCGACTCGTTCGACAAGAGCGTGCCGTTCACCCTCAAGCCCAAGCAGCTGGCGCGTACCGAGGCGCTGACCGCGCTCAACCGCATCCAGGTGCAGATGGGCGCCCTGAACAAGGAAGCGGGCGGCTACGTGCTGCTCAATTTCAGCCAGTTGCTCGATGACGAGCTACAGATGGTGATGGTCGGTCAGAACGACCTGGCGCGGGTGCTGGAGCTGGGGGCGGTGCTGGGTATCAAGGTGGAGCCGGCGCTGGAGGCGTTGCGGGTGGCGGTGCACGTCTGAGTCAAGGGGCGGCTGTACCGGCCCAATCGCCGGCAAGCCGGCTCCCATAGAACAACGCATAACTATTTGATTTTGCGGGCCTTGTGGGAGCGGGCTTGTCCCGCGATTGGGCCGGGCCGGATATCACCGTCGCCTGGCAAGGGCTTCGCCCTTAATCGCGGGACAAGCCCGCT
>NZ_JBLUPY010000069.1:0-4437 GCF_048068215.1 Pseudomonas sp. NY15372 | reverse complement strand
CGACGGTAACCCCTTCGGGGGGCCCTTGGGGGCGCCACCCCCCCCCACCGCCGGCACCCCGGCCCCCCCCGGCCGGCGTTACTGGGGGGCGCGGGCTGCCCGGCGATGGGTGTGCAGCGCCCCGTATCCTTAACTGACAGGCATTACACTTCGGGCGTTTTTTTGTGCCTGGTGTATCGGTGTCGGCCCTATCGCGGGGCAAGCCCGCTCCCACAGAGCAACGCATAACGATTTTGCAGGTCCTTGTGGGAGCGGGCTTGCCCCGCGATAGGCCGGTACAGGCCTACCTCTTAACTGCGGGCTTTATCGATGATCTCGATGTACTCGGCCGCATTGCGCTGGTCGGCAATCAGCTGGACGAAGGTCTTGCCCTGCTCGTCCTTGCCGTCCAGGTCCAGGCCGGCCTCGACGAAGAAGCCGACGAAGCGCTCGAAGTCGTCGACGCGCAGGCCACGGTAGGCCTTGATCAGCTTGTGCAGCGAAGGCGAAGTCTGTCCGTCGGCCGGCTCGAACCGAAGGAACGTCTTGACGTAGTCGTCGCTGATCTCGTCACCAATCACCTGCTTCTTGTCTTTACGCATTGCCGACTCCAAGTGGACCATCACGGACATTTCAAAGGCCGGCAGTGTACCCCTCGTGGCCCACGGGCCTCAACGCGTACGTACGGTGCCGGTGTGCAGGTCGGCCCACACGTGGCCGTTGGGGTAGGTGAGAAACTGCACGTACAGGGTTTCGTTGCGCAGCAGATCCATGATCACGCGGTAGTTGGCCATCGGGTAGCTCAAAGTCAGGGTCCGTGTTTTCTCGTCGAAGGCTGGCTTCTTCAGGCTCTTGCCACCCTCTCCATCGAAATTGACCAGCACCTGGCTGATGGTCGCCCCCTTGCTCAGCGGCTTGCCCTTCAGGCGCAGCAGCAGCGAGGAGGTGATCGGGATGGGTTGCTGGTCGGACTGGCGCTGGATACCGGCCACCACCGAATAGTCGGTCACCTGCAGCAACTGCTGGGCCGAAGGGGCTTGCTGGCGCAGGGCCAAGTCGTCGGGGGGCAGGAACTGGCCATGCAGCGGCGCCGCGGACAGCGGTAGGCTCACCGCCAGCAGGAAAGGAAGAATCGCACGCATGTGAGGCTCCTTGGCAGGGAGGAGCACTCTAGCATGGTGCTGGGCTGAAGATAGTGGGGCGCGTTGCAGCCCCAGACTCACTCGAACTGCGCGCGCATCCAGGCGTGGTACTCGACCACGCCTTCCTCACCTTCGCGCGGCGCCCAGTGGGCATGCTCGCCCTCGCCGACCGGCCGGTACGGCCCGGCCTTGCACTCGAACAGGATGCTGTCGGCCTCCAGCACCACCAACCCATGGTAGGTGCCCGGCGCCAGATCGACGCCCAGGCAGTCGCCCCCCGCCTGCAACACGCGCTTGCCGGTCACCACCCCCTGGTCGTCGAAGATCAACAGGCCCAGGCGGCCCTTGAGCACGATCAACGCCTCGGCCTTGTCATCGCTCAGGTGACGGTGGGGCGGAATGTACGTGCTCAGCTGCAAGCCGACCGCCATGCGGTGGCAAGGCTCTTCCATCTGGTGGAAGTTGTGGTGCTGGCGGCCGCGCGGGTTGTCGGCGGCCTTCTGCGCCAACCCGGCAAACAGCGTCTGGTCGATGAATGCGGGCTGGCGCATGGTCACAGGCCCTTGACGGCGAAGATGCCGTTGGCGTTGCGCCAGTAGCCTTTGTAGTCCATGCCGTAGCCGAAGATGTAGCGGTCGACGCACGGTAGGCCTACGTAGTTCGCCTTCAGGTCCGGGCTGGCCTTGCGGTCGTGGTCTTTGTCGATCAGCACGGCGGTGTGCACCGAGCGGGCCCCAGCATGCTTGCAGAAGTCGATGATGGCGCTGAGGGTGTGGCCTTCGTCGAGGATGTCGTCGACGATCAGCACGTCGCGGTCGATGAACGAGATCTCGGGCTTGGCCTTCCAGAACAGTTCGCCGCCGCTGGTCTGGTTGCGGTAGCGAGAAGCGTGCAGGTAGGAGGCTTCCAGCGGGAACTGCAGGTGGGTCAGCAGTTTGCCGGCGAAGATCAGGCCGCCGTTCATGACGCAGAAGACCACCGGGTTCTTGTCGTGCAGGTCTTGGCAGATCTGCTGGCCGACCTTGGCGATGGCCGCTTCGACCTCGGCTTCGGTGTACAGGCAGTCAGCCTCGCGCATGACTTGACGGATATGCTCGAGATCGGCGGACATGGCGCTCTCCAGGGGGCTCGGAATTGGAAAAGCGGGCAAAGGTACGCATCCGCTCGTCACAGATCAAGCATTTATGGACTAACGTGCAGAATGACTGGACGACAGCTCAGGCTGAATAGATTAATCTAGCGCGGTTTTTTTGCCCGCCTCCCGGAGCCCTCCCCTATGCCTACTCGTGAGATCCGCCATCCGCTGATCCGCCACAAGCTCGGCCTGATGCGCCGTGCCGATATCAGCACCAAGAACTTTCGCGAACTCGCCCAGGAAGTCGGCGCCCTCCTGACCTATGAAGCCACCCAGGACCTGCCGCTCGAAACCTACGAGATCGACGGCTGGTGCGGCAAGGTGCAGGTCGAGAAGATCGCCGGCAAGAAGATCACCGTAGTCCCGATCCTGCGCGCCGGCATCGGCATGCTCGACGGCGTGCTCAGCCTGGTGCCGGGCGCCAAGGTGAGTGCCGTGGGCGTCGCCCGCAACGAAGAGACCCTCGAAGCGCACACCTACCTGGAAAAACTCGCGCCGGACATCAACCAGCGCCTGGCCCTGATCATTGACCCGATGCTGGCCACCGGCGGTTCGATGGTCGCCACCATCGACCTGCTGAAAAAGGCCGGCTGCAAGGAGATCCGCGCGATGGTCCTGGTCGCGGCCCCCGAAGGCATCGCCGTGGTGGAGAAAGCCCACCCCGACGTGCAGATCTACACGGCCTCGATCGACCAGCGCCTGAATGAACACGGCTATATCGTCCCCGGCCTGGGCGATGCCGGCGACAAGATCTTCGGCACCAAACAGAAGGACGCCTGACCATGCAGGACGGCTTCAACGACCCGCTTTGGCGCCAGGTCGTCTCGGGTGCGCAGATGCTCTTCGTAGCATTCGGCGCACTGGTGCTGATGCCGCTGATCACCGGCCTCGACCCCAACGTGGCCCTGTTCACCGCCGGTATCGGCACCCTGCTGTTCCAACTGGTCACCGGGCGCCAGGTTCCGGTCTTCCTGGCCTCGAGCTTTGCCTTCATCACCCCGATCATCCTCGCCAAGGGCCAGTTCGGCCTGGCCGAGACCATGGGCGGCGTGATGGCGGCCGGCTTCGTGTACACCTTCATGGGCCTGATGGTGAAGATAAAGGGCACCGGCTTCATCGACCGTATGCTGCCACCGGTGGTGATCGGCCCGGTGATCATCTCCATCGGCCTTGCCATGGCGCCGATCGCCGCCAACATGGCCATGGGCAAGGGCGGCGACGGCAGCGTATTGATGCCGTACAAGACCGCGATGCTGATCTCCATGCCGGCGTTGCTGACCACACTGATCGTGGCCGTGTTCGGCAGGGGCATCTTCCGTCTGGTGCCGATCATCGCCGGCGTGCTGGTGGGCTTTGGCCTGTCGTTCGCCTTCGGCGTGGTCGACACCGCCAAGATCGCTGCCGCGCCTTGGCTGGAGCTGCCCAAGTTCACGGCCCCTGCATTCAACTGGCAGGCGATCCTGTTCATCGTACCGGTGGCACTTGCACCGGCCATCGAGCATATCGGCGGGGTGATCGCCGTGGGCAGCGTGACCGGCCGCGACTACCTGAAGAAGCCCGGCCTGCACCGCACCCTGCTCGGTGACGGCCTGGCCACCACCGCAGCCGGCCTGTTCGGCGGCCCGCCCAACACCACCTATGCCGAAGTGACTGGCGCGGTGATGCTGACCAAGAACTACAACCCGAAGATCATGACTTGGGCGGCAATCTTCGCCATCACCCTGGCCTTCATCGGCAAGTTCGGCGCACTGCTGCAGAGCATCCCGGTACCGGTGATGGGCGGCATTCTTTGCCTGCTGTTCGGCTCGATCGCGGCGGTGGGCATGAACACCATGATCCGCCACAAGATCGACCTGGCCGAGGCACGCAACCTGGTGATCGTCTCGGTGACCTTGGTGTTCGGTATTGGCGGTGTGTTGATCGGCAGCGGCGACGGCCCGGATGACTGGGGCCTGAAAGGCATCGCCCTGTGCGCCATCGTGGCCATCGCGCTGAACCTGATCCTGCCGGGTAATGACAGCTGGAAGCACAAGCAGCTGGATAACTGAGATCACGGGGCTGCTGCGCAGCCCTTTCGCGGGGCAAGGCCCCCCCCCCCCGGTTGAACGCAGCCCGAGTTGGATGGGCCGTTTGCGGCGGAAGGGGCGCCACGCCGGCCCCCCCCATTAGGCCGTCTACCAC
>NZ_JBLUPY010000068.1:0-5380 GCF_048068215.1 Pseudomonas sp. NY15372 | reverse complement strand
TCGTTTCACTGCTGAGTTCGGGATGGGATCAGGTGGTTCCAATGCTCTATGGTCGTCAAGAAATTCTGTTGCCAGAACGTCCAGATGGACATGCCAGCCAATTCGGATATGTGAAGTTGTGAGCCTACGAATTTTCGGGTCTTTCGTCTTCACCACCACAATTTGGCGTACCACTGATTCAACAGCAGGCTCAAATTGCTTGGGTGTTATATGGTCAAGCCTCACGGGCAATTAGTATCGGTTAGCTCAACGCCTCACAGCGCTTACACACCCGACCTATCAACGTCGTAGTCTTCGACGGCCCTTTAGGGGATTCAAGATCCCAGTGAGATCTCATCTTGAGGCAAGTTTCCCGCTTAGATGCTTTCAGCGGTTATCTCTTCCGAACATAGCTACCCGGCAATGCCACTGGCGTGACAACCGGAACACCAGAGGTTCGTCCACTCCGGTCCTCTCGTACTAGGAGCAGCCCCTCTCAAATCTCAAACGTCCACGGCAGATAGGGACCGAACTGTCTCACGACGTTCTAAACCCAGCTCGCGTACCACTTTAAATGGCGAACAGCCATACCCTTGGGACCGGCTTCAGCCCCAGGATGTGATGAGCCGACATCGAGGTGCCAAACACCGCCGTCGATATGAACTCTTGGGCGGTATCAGCCTGTTATCCCCGGAGTACCTTTTATCCGTTGAGCGATGGCCCTTCCATACAGAACCACCGGATCACTAAGACCTACTTTCGTACCTGCTCGACGTGTGGGTCTCGCAGTCAAGCGCGCTTTTGCCTTTATACTCTGCGACCGATTTCCGACCGGTCTGAGCGCACCTTCGTACTCCTCCGTTACTCTTTGGGAGGAGACCGCCCCAGTCAAACTACCCACCATACACTGTCCTCGATCCGGATCACGGACCTGAGTTAGAACCTCAAGGTTGCCAGGGTGGTATTTCAAGGATGGCTCCATGAGAACTGGCGTCCCCACTTCAAAGCCTCCCACCTATCCTACACAAGCAAGCTCAAAGTCCAGTGCAAAGCTATAGTAAAGGTTCACGGGGTCTTTCCGTCTAGCCGCGGATACACTGCATCTTCACAGCGATTTCAATTTCACTGAGTCTCGGGTGGAGACAGCGCCGCCATCGTTACGCCATTCGTGCAGGTCGGAACTTACCCGACAAGGAATTTCGCTACCTTAGGACCGTTATAGTTACGGCCGCCGTTTACCGGGGCTTCGATCAAGAGCTTCGCTTGCGCTAACCCCATCAATTAACCTTCCGGCACCGGGCAGGCGTCACACCCTATACGTCCACTTTCGTGTTTGCAGAGTGCTGTGTTTTTAATAAACAGTCGCAGCGGCCTGGTATCTTCGACCGGCATGGGCTTACGGAGCAAGTCCTTCACCCTCGCCGGCGCACCTTCTCCCGAAGTTACGGTGCCATTTTGCCTAGTTCCTTCACCCGAGTTCTCTCAAGCGCCTTGGTATTCTCTACCCGACCACCTGTGTCGGTTTGGGGTACGGTTCCCAGTTATCTGAAGCTTAGGAGCTTTTCTTGGAAGCATGGCATCAACCACTTCGTCGCCTAATGGCAACTCGTCATCAGCTCTCGGCCTTGAAATCCCGGATTTGCCTAAGATTTCAGCCTACCACCTTAAACTTGGACAACCAACGCCAAGCTGGCCTAGCCTTCTCCGTCCCTCCATCGCAATAACTGGAAGTACAGGAATATTAACCTGTTTTCCATCGACTACGCTTTTCAGCCTCGCCTTAGGGACCGACTAACCCTGCGTCGATTAACGTTGCGCAGGAAACCTTGGTCTTTCGGCGTGCGAGTTTTTCACTCGCATTGTCGTTACTCATGTCAGCATTCGCACTTCTGATACCTCCAGCAAGCTTCTCAACTCACCTTCACAGGCTTACAGAACGCTCCTCTACCGCATCACCCTAAGGTGATACCCGTAGCTTCGGTGCATGGTTTGAGCCCCGTTACATCTTCCGCGCAGGCCGACTCGACTAGTGAGCTATTACGCTTTCTTTAAAGGATGGCTGCTTCTAAGCCAACCTCCTAGCTGTCTAAGCCTTCCCACATCGTTTCCCACTTAACCATGACTTTGGGACCTTAGCTGACGGTCTGGGTTGTTTCCCTTTTCACGACGGACGTTAGCACCCGCCGTGTGTCTCCCATGCTCGGCACTTCCAGGTATTCGGAGTTTGCATCGGTTTGGTAAGTCGGGATGACCCCCTAGCCGAAACAGTGCTCTACCCCCTGGAGTGATACATGAGGCGCTACCTAAATAGCTTTCGAGGAGAACCAGCTATCTCCGAGCTTGATTAGCCTTTCACTCCGATCCACAGGTCATCCGCTAACTTTTCAACGGTAGTCGGTTCGGTCCTCCAGTCAGTGTTACCTAACCTTCAACCTGCCCATGGATAGATCGCCCGGTTTCGGGTCTATACCCAGCGACTAAACGCCCTATTAAGACTCGCTTTCGCTACGCCTCCCCTATTCGGTTAAGCTCGCCACTGAATATAAGTCGCTGACCCATTATACAAAAGGTACGCAGTCACCTAACAAAGTAGGCTCCCACTGCTTGTACGCATACGGTTTCAGGTTCTATTTCACTCCCCTCTCCGGGGTTCTTTTCGCCTTTCCCTCACGGTACTGGTTCACTATCGGTCAGTCAGTAGTATTTAGCCTTGGAGGATGGTCCCCCCATGTTCAGACAAAGTTTCTCGTGCTCCGTCCTACTCGATTTCACTGGCAAGAGATTTTCGTGTACGGGGCTATCACCCACTATGGCCGCACTTTCCAGAGCGTTCCACTAATCTCAAACCAGCTTAAGGGCTGGTCCCCGTTCGCTCGCCACTACTAAGGGAATCTCGGTTGATTTCTTTTCCTCAGGGTACTTAGATGTTTCAGTTCCCCTGGTTCGCCTCTTGCACCTATGGATTCAGTACAAGATACCTAGGTTATCCTAGGTGGGTTCCCCCATTCAGAGATCTCTGGATCACAGTCTGTTTGCCGACTCCCCAAAGCTTATCGCAGGCTACCACGTCTTTCATCGCCTCTGACTGCCAAGGCATCCACCGTATGCGCTTCTTCACTTGACCATATAACCCCAAGCAATCTGGTTATACTGTGAAGACGACATTCGCCGAAAATTCGCATGTTGCTCAGTTACGAGCAGAACTCACAAATTTTACCTTAGCCTGACATCACACCAGTGAAAGTGCGTGTCAGTCTATCTATCACATATCCGAATTTTTAAAGAACGATCTGACAAAAGTCAGAAATCAACATTCACACCGGAATGTTCATTTCTAAGTTCTGCAGGTAACCGCGAATCACAAAGCAAATGGTGGAGCCAAGCGGGATCGAACCGCTGACCTCCTGCGTGCAAGGCAGGCGCTCTCCCAGCTGAGCTATGGCCCCGTCGTCTCTGCACCCAGCGAATGGTAGGTCTGGGCAGATTTGAACTGCCGACCTCACCCTTATCAGGGGTGCGCTCTAACCAACTGAGCTACAGACCTATAACAGGGTCGCGTTACAGCATCGTCTTCTTCAAGGAATCAAGCAATTCGTGTGGGAGCTCATCAGCAGGCTGATGTCTTCGATTAAGGAGGTGATCCAGCCGCAGGTTCCCCTACGGCTACCTTGTTACGACTTCACCCCAGTCATGAATCACACCGTGGTAACCGTCCTCCCGAAGGTTAGACTAGCTACTTCTGGTGCAACCCACTCCCATGGTGTGACGGGCGGTGTGTACAAGGCCCGGGAACGTATTCACCGCGACATTCTGATTCGCGATTACTAGCGATTCCGACTTCACGCAGTCGAGTTGCAGACTGCGATCCGGACTACGATCGGTTTTGTGAGATTAGCTCCACCTCGCGGCTTGGCAACCCTCTGTACCGACCATTGTAGCACGTGTGTAGCCCAGGCCGTAAGGGCCATGATGACTTGACGTCATCCCCACCTTCCTCCGGTTTGTCACCGGCAGTCTCCTTAGAGTGCCCACCATAACGTGCTGGTAACTAAGGACAAGGGTTGCGCTCGTTACGGGACTTAACCCAACATCTCACGACACGAGCTGACGACAGCCATGCAGCACCTGTGTCAGAGTTCCCGAAGGCACCAATCCATCTCTGGAAAGTTCTCTGCATGTCAAGGCCTGGTAAGGTTCTTCGCGTTGCTTCGAATTAAACCACATGCTCCACCGCTTGTGCGGGCCCCCGTCAATTCATTTGAGTTTTAACCTTGCGGCCGTACTCCCCAGGCGGTCAACTTAATGCGTTAGCTGCGCCACTAAAATCTCAAGGATTCCAACGGCTAGTTGACATCGTTTACGGCGTGGACTACCAGGGTATCTAATCCTGTTTGCTCCCCACGCTTTCGCACCTCAGTGTCAGTATCAGTCCAGGTGGTCGCCTTCGCCACTGGTGTTCCTTCCTATATCTACGCATTTCACCGCTACACAGGAAATTCCACCACCCTCTACCATACTCTAGCTCGCCAGTTTTGGATGCAGTTCCCAGGTTGAGCCCGGGGCTTTCACATCCAACTTAACGAACCACCTACGCGCGCTTTACGCCCAGTAATTCCGATTAACGCTTGCACCCTCTGTATTACCGCGGCTGCTGGCACAGAGTTAGCCGGTGCTTATTCTGTCGGTAACGTCAAAACAGCAAGGTATTAACTTACTGCCCTTCCTCCCAACTTAAAGTGCTTTACAATCCGAAGACCTTCTTCACACACGCGGCATGGCTGGATCAGGCTTTCGCCCATTGTCCAATATTCCCCACTGCTGCCTCCCGTAGGAGTCTGGACCGTGTCTCAGTTCCAGTGTGACTGATCATCCTCTCAGACCAGTTACGGATCGTCGCCTTGGTGAGCCATTACCTCACCAACTAGCTAATCCGACCTAGGCTCATCTGATAGCGTGAGGTCCGAAGATCCCCCACTTTCTCCCGTAGGACGTATGCGGTATTAGCGCCCCTTTCGGAACGTTGTCCCCCACTACCAGGCAGATTCCTAGGCATTACTCACCCGTCCGCCGCTGAATCAAGGAGCAAGCTCCCGTCATCCGCTCGACTTGCATGTGTTAGGCCTGCCGCCAGCGTTCAATCTGAGCCATGATCAAACTCTTCAGTTCAATACTGCTTGGGTTTTTAAGAAACCCTAAACTTGGCTCAGCAATCTCAAATGACTATGTGATTTCTCGCATGGCCACTTGTGATGCTGATAATCTTGGCGACGATCAGTCCGTACTCACAAGCACCCACACGAATTGCTTGATTCGATTGTTAAAGAGCGATTTGGTTAAGAGCGTTGTCTCAACCGAGGCCGCGCATTCTACGCTTTCCTCAAAGTCTGTCAAGCGTTTATTT
>NZ_JBLUPY010000067.1:0-7334 GCF_048068215.1 Pseudomonas sp. NY15372 | reverse complement strand
ATCAAGCGTGGCGACCCGCTGGACACCGACACCATGGTCGGCGCCCAGGCCTCGCAGCAGCAGTTCGAGAAGATCCTCTCCTACCTGGAGATCGCCCAGAAGGAAGGCGCCAAGCTGCTGACCGGCGGCAAGGTGGAAAAACTCGAAGGCAGCCTGGCCACCGGCTATTACATCCAGCCGACCCTGCTCAAGGGCAACAACCGCATGCGGGTGTTCCAGGAAGAGATCTTCGGCCCGGTGGTCAGCGTCACCACCTTCAAGGACGAAGCCGAGGCCCTGGCCATCGCCAACGACACCGAGTTCGGCCTCGGCGCAGGCGTATGGACCCGCGACATCAACCGCGCTTACCGCATGGGCCGCGGCATCAAGGCCGGTCGCGTGTGGACCAACTGCTACCACCTGTACCCGGCCCATGCCGCGTTCGGTGGCTACAAGAATTCCGGCGTGGGCCGTGAAACCCACAAGATGATGCTCGACCACTACCAGCAGACCAAGAACCTGCTGGTGAGCTACGACATCAATCCATTGGGCTTCTTCTAAACGGGCCATTGGGGCTGCTTTGCAGCCCTTTCGCGGCACAAGGCCGCTCCTACAAGGGGCAGCACGATCCCTGTAGGAGCGGCCTTGTGCCGCGAAAGGGCCGCGCAGCGGCCCCTTACTTATGCCGCTCCAACTGCCGCTCGATCATGTACTTGACCGCCAGGCGGCGCTCCTTGAGCCGGTGCAGGTCATCGTCACTGACATTGCCGGCCGAGATCGCCTCGGCGGCAAGCACTTGGTTGTCGATGTCTACATATTCATCCAGCAACCGGTCAAGCTCCTGGTCCTGTTGGCGCCGCTGCTGGACGATCTCGCGCGGGTAGTGAAGGTCCTGGTAGAGGTCATGGGAAACTGGCATGGCGCCCTCCTTGTGATGCTCAGGCTTTGCTTACCTGATTGGAATGAAGGAAGCCGCGGTTGTTGAAGCGAGGCCGGGAAAATGCGACGGATGGCATTACCTCGGGCGATCGAAACCAGGGGAAGAGAACTAACTTGCTGTTTTAAAGCATTTTTTTTCACCTTGGGGGTTCCCAGGTGGAAAGACTGTTGGTATAGTGCCGGCCATTCCAGCACAGCGACCCAGCGTTGTTGTCAGTGAGTCTTCAGAGCGACAGTGCACAGGCATTCGTCGTATCCGATACAGGGGCGTCGCCAAGCGGTAAGGCAGCAGGTTTTGATCCTGCCATGCGTTGGTTCGAATCCAGCCGCCCCTGCCATTTTCTCCCGATATTTTCTTCGTTTTATTCTGCGCCCAGGCGTACAGCTCCCTTTCCTGTCTTCCGTTAAGCCTTGTGGCGTCAATCCGTCTGCAATCGCGGGGCAATGCTGACCCCTCAAGGAGCGGGCTTGTCCCGCGATTGCGTCAGGCCGTTCAGCGCAGATCCTTGACCATCTTCCCCAAGGTCTCCAACACCGCGCCCGCCAGCGCCTTGGACCGCTCACCCGACCACCCGGTGACCGGATTGGGCGCATCGTCATGATCCTTGAACGGCATTTCCAAGGTCAGCGACAGGCAGTCGTAAGCTTGACCCACGGCGTTGCACGCCAAGGTCATGTTGGCCTGGCCCGGCTCGTCGCGGGTGTAGCCGTGCACGGTCTGGAAATCTGGCGTCACGCTGCACAGCGTGCTGCGGAACTGCTCCTCGAGCTTCGACAGGCGCGGCGTGTAGCCAGGGTTGCCTTCGCAGGCAGCGGTGAACACGTGGGGGATTTCTTCATCACCATGAACATCGATGAAGGCATCCACCCCGTACTGCTTCATTTGCGACTGGGCGAAGAACACTTCCGGGCTGAACTCGACGCTGGCGTCCTGCCAGGCGCGGTTGAGGTCCTTGCCCTTGAAGTTGGTGCGCAGGTGGCCCAGGAAGGCGCCGTCGGGGTTCATGTTGGGGATCAGGTACAGGTCGGCCTCGGCCAGCAGTGCCTGGACGATACCGTCATTGGCTTGCAGGCGGTCGATCACGCCCTCCATGAACCATTCGGCCATGTGTTCGCCCGGGTGCTGCTGGGCGATCAGCCAGATCTTGCGCTTGCCGGCGGCGCCGTCGCCCGCACGCAGCAGCGGAATATCGCGACCTTGCACACTGCGCCCGCAGGCCAGCAGTTCGACGCCGGGCAATTGCCTGGCACGTTCGATCAATTGGTTATGGCGTGCGCGAGGGTAGGGCTCGAAATAGGCGAACCAGGCCTGTTCCTGTTCGGCCTCGAGTTCGAAGTTGAGCGCCTTGCCGTCGAACTGGCTGGGGATGCGGAACCAGGTCTTCTGGTCATAGGAGGCCACGGCCTGATAGCCGGTCCAGGCATTCTTGTAGGAAGACTGGTGGGCGTTGTCCAGGCTGAAACGGTGGGTGTGGCCCGGGGTCAGGCCGCTGACCTTGAAGTGGAACCACTGGAAGTGGCCGCTGTTGGTGTCGGGACGGATGGCCAGGTGTACACGGCCAGGGTCGCTGGCATCCAGTACCTGGATATTGCCGGAATCGAAATCGCAGTCGATGTGTAGCGGGGACAGCGTCACGGTCATTGCCAGGCTCCTGTGGCTTTGTTGTGGGGGTACTTTACATCCCTTGGAGGAGTTGGCGCGTCCTCTTGATTCGACTTGCCATGCGTTTCCGAGAGGCGGGACGTAGTTCTCCGTCCAGTTTAGGGCGCTCTCCATTTAGAAATGGTACGAATACTGGGTGGCTGGAAGCTGACTAAAACCCGCTGTAGCCAAGGCTGCGTAATGATGATGCATGGCGGCTATGGCGCGATGGTTAAGGAGCGGTTCGCGATTCAATATCTATGTCCTTTTGCCATTGCACTTTTGGTGCGAGATTTTTAGAAATATTGTACCAAGGGATATCATCGTGATTTTTGGGCGGGGGAGGTGGGGGAAGGGCTGAGGGCCCGCGCTGCATGTAAAGGCAGATGTATTTCCAGACGAGGTCGTCGACATTCGGCGTGCTGAGTTGGAAGCGGTCAACTACTTCATTTGTTGTGTCTGGTTGTATAATGGATAGCATTACTCCCTGTTTGTCAATGGTTATGCCTTGTGGGGTTCTAGCACGCTTTCTCCAACGCTCTGCTCGAACCTGAGCCCAGTCATACGAGACGACTTCAATTGGCCAGCGTTTGAAAGGGTTCCACCAGCAATATGTGAAGTTGTAAGCATAGATTTTTTGCCGGGCTCTATTGAAACGTATGGGTTCGTCGCGTGGGGTCGAAATCTCATATCTGAAGCCGGCGGTCAATACCCATATTCCAATAATCGTGCCGAATAGAGGCTGTTATCCATTTGGCCTGGCTGATCTTGCCAGTCCTTGATCATCCGGGGCTGCGGCGTAGCCCATCGCGGGGCGAGTCCACTCCACAGGTCCGGCTTGCCAGCGTTCACCCTTCGCTCTTCACCTTTTCCTCATCTTGAACATGCCGCCCGCATACAGCGCTGGCATGATCGCACCGCCATAGCCCTCTCCGTTCAACTGGGCGCTGTTCTCGACTCCCTATCGATCTCCGCTGGCCATTCGACCTTTGGCGCCAGACGTTTTGCGATATTGCACCAATGTACATCGTTATGGTCCAGTGGCGGGTTCGGCAATGGCAGGCTCGTCGGGCCTTCTTGCATGTAGGTACAAACATACGTCCAGACGGCTTCGTCCAGCCCCAGGCTGCTCAAAGGAAAGCGGTCAATTACCTTATTGGTACCTGACTCTACTATAGAAAGCATGACGCCCCATTTTAAAACCGATGCGCCTTGGAAGCTAGCTCGTTCTCTCCAGCTCTCGGCACGAACATCTGACCAGCTATAGGAGACTACTTCGGTTGGCATATGTCCGAATGACTTCCACCAACAATACTTGAAGTTATAGGCGTATATTTTTTGACGTGCCCGATTGAATCGTATGGGTTCGTCGCGTGGCGGTGAAGCTGCTAATCTAAAACAGAAGGTCGCGCCCCATATCACAATAATTACAGTTGCCACCCCACTGCCTAGAAATGAATAGTCATTACTTATAAGGCTGTCTGTGATTATGGCTATGGGGGGGAGGAGTAGAAGTAATGAGAGAAGGCTAAAAGTCAGCATTAAGTTTCGATGGTGGAAGTTTTTTCGAGGGAGCTCCAAATGGGTTTCATTCATCCAGTTTACTGCGGGGGCTGTGGTTATGTGTTCTTCGTTCGATGCTTCGTTTGGGAGCGGGAGGTCCTTTGTCCATCCGCGGCAAGGTGGATCAAGTAATGGGCCTTTATATATCATGTGTTATTTCTCCGAAAGTCAGAGTTTGTCTTTTCTTACTATGACTTGAGCGAGCCGGGAAAGGTCTGACTTATCTGGCCAGTAGCTGAGGGACAACTCAATGGCATGCGTCATATCATGCTCGTCCAAGATTATTGAGTTCTGGATGGTTATGGTCTGTTGAGGTGTATACGTTGCGTCTGCCGCATTAGCTTGGGTAAGTGTTCGGTTTTCTTCTTGGTTTAATTCTTCACTGTTGCCACTGTAAGTATGCTCGGGCTCAGGGGTGTTGGGGTGGTACGTGTTTAATTGCCACTCGTAGCGGGAGTACTTGCTGTGGAAGTTAGGTATGGTCATGTGATAAGACAATCTTTTGGTCGAGGCGACCGAATATGTTTCGCCGATGGTGAAGTGAGGCGAGCTTGGATGTCTTTGAAAGTCGACATGTATATCTGTATTAGCGGCAATGCCCAGGATGGCTCCATTCAAGGCACTTGTCGCGATGTCTTGCTCTGTCTCGCTTTGCCAGGCTCTGTGTTCTAGTGGAATTCCCCACCTACTTTTACGTGCCCATAATTCAAGTGGTGTAGATACCTCCCGCTTCGCTTGAGTGGCGATGGCATAAGCAGAAAGTCCTAGCAGAATGGCGATTCCGAGCGGGCCTAGGAGTGTGCTGCTCCCAGCGAAAATTACCCCCACTCCCATGAGTGAAGAAAAACCTGTTAGCCCGCTTGCCACCCAGTAGGACTTTGCAGTATCTCTATCTCCTTGACCGCTGACCCGAATGCCAGCGAAAACGTACTGCACCGCATCCATCAACCCAGCTGCCGCCGCAATACCTCTGCCAAATTTGGCGATCTGCCCCCCAAACCCAACAGTCGGATTTTGCGCACCCATGAGTTTTCTGGCCAATGGGGCTGTTGTTCCAGCTTTGACCGATTCATTCCACGAGCCAGTCGGCGTCACCTTCGACAATTGTCCCGCCATGGTCTGTCGTGTCTCCCTGCCGCGCAGCAGGGTGACCTTCGATTAGCGTGCTTACCGGTCCAGTTTCGATGATGGCTCCGCAGCTAACTTCGTCGCCGGCACGGGCAATGGATTTGCCATTGACGAATGTAGCGCTCGCGCCAGTAGTGATAGTGCCCTTTCCATGAAGCGGGCAGATGTGGAGGTGACCAACAAGGGCAATGGGTTTCATATTATGTATCAATATCTGGTCAGATGAGTATTCTGCTAGTGAAATATGAAAAGTTGGTTGTTAAAGGTCTCGTAAAAGACTGTCTGCTCAAGAAGACTTATTGTATTGGGGCGGTGATCCATAACTAGGGCGCTGTTCGCGACTCCCTATCGATCTCCGCTGGCCATTCGACCTTTGGCGCCAGACGTTTTGCGATATCGCACCAAAGTACATCGTTATGGTCCAGTGGCGGGTTCGGCAATGGCAGGCTCGTCGGGCCTTCTTGCATGTAAGTACAAACATAAGCCCAGACGGCTTCATCCAGCCCCATGCTGCTCAACGGAAAGCGATCAATCACCTTATTGGTACCCGGCTCTACAATAGAAAGCATAACGCCCCACTTTACAAACGATGCGCCTTGCGGTGTGCTGGCTCGCACCCTCCAACTCTCGGCGCGAACATCTGACCAGTCATATGAAACTACTTCGATGGGGCAATGCTTGAAAGGGTTCCACCAGCAGGATTTAAAGTTATAGGCATATATTTTTTGGCGTACCCGATTGAATCGTATTGGTTCATCTCGCGGAGGGGATATTGCGAGTCTTAAACAAGAAGCGAAACCCCACACCCCAAGTAATGCGCCTGCTATTTCAATGTCAAGATTTGAATAATGGCCATTTAGCAAGCTGTCGATAATTACTGGCCTTGGGACGAGAAAAGGGATTGCTGAGAAGATAGATAAAATAAGGATTAAATTTCGGAGCTGGGGGTTTTTTCGATGGATTTCTAAATAAACTCCATTCATCCAGTTTATTGCGGGGGGCGTGGTTATGTGCTCTTTGTTCGATGCTTCGTTTGGGAGGGGGAGGTCCTTTGTCCATCCGCGGCAAGGTGGATCAAGTAATGGTTTTTTATATATCATGTGTTATTTGCCAGAAGATCAGAGCTTATCTTTTCTTACGATGACTTGAGCGAGTCGGGAAAGGTCTGATTTATCTGGCCAGTAGCTGAGGGACAACTCAATGGCATGCGTCATATCGTATTCGTCCAAAATTATTGAATTCTCGATGGTTATGGTCAGATGAGGTGTATGCGTTGCGTCTGTCGCATTAGCTTGGGTGAGTATTCGATTTTCTTCTTGGTTTAATTCGTCACTGTTGCCACTGTAACTATGCTCGGGCTCAGGGGTGTTGGGGCGATATGTTTTTAATTGCCACTCGTAGCGGGAGTATTTGCTATGGAAGTTCGGCAGGACCATGTGATAAGACAATCTTTTGGTCGAGGCGACCGAATATGTTTCGCCGATGGTGAAGTGAGGCGAGCTTGGATGCCTTTGAAAGTCGACATGTATATCTGTATTAGCGGTAATGCCCAGGATGGCTCCATTCAAGGCACTTGTCGCGATGTCTTGCTCTGTCTCGCTTTGCCAGGCTCTGTGTTCTAGTGGAATTCCCCACCTACTTTTACGTGCCCATAATTCAAGTGGTGTAGATACCTCCCGCTTCGCTTGAGTGGCGATGGCATAAGCAGAAAGTCCTAGCAGAATGGCGATTCCGAGCGGGCCTAGGAGTGTGCTGCTCCCAGCGAAAATTACCCCCACTCCCATGAGTGAAGAAAAACCTGTTAGCCCGCTTGCCACCCAGTAGGACTTTGCAGTATCTCTATCTCCTTGACCGCTGACCCGAATGCCAGCGAAAACGTACTGCACCGCATCCATCAACCCAGCTGCCGCCGCAATACCTCCACCATATTTGGCGATCTGCCCCCCAAACCCAACAGTCGGATTTTGCGCACCCATGAGCTTTTGCGGCCGCAGCGTTTCGAGAGCTCGTCCTGTAGCCTCAAGGCCGACACCCAGCACCCCGATGGAGGACGACCAGACGGCCGCCAACGCTTCGGGCTCAC
>NZ_JBLUPY010000066.1:0-8946 GCF_048068215.1 Pseudomonas sp. NY15372 | reverse complement strand
ATTGGCCGACAGCACCAGGGTGCCGTAGGTGCCCACAAAGGTGCCGGCGGTGATCGGGCCACTCGGGACGCGGTCGGCGCCCTGGGTATCGTTGCTCAGCACATTGCCGGTCAGCGTGGTGTGCTGCTCGGTGGCGGTTTCGAGGTTGCTGTCACCCACGGCAGTCGGCAGGTCGTCGATGATGTTCACATCGAGGTTGCCGGTGGCCGTGCTGCCGTCGGTGTCGGTAGCCGTGACCGTGAAGCTTTCGCTCAGGCTATTGGCTTCGTTGGCATTTGGATGGGCTTCGTTGTCGGTCAGCGTGTAGCTGTAGCTCACCACCCCGGTGCTGGGGTTGTAGCCGGTGATAGTCAGGGTATTGCCCAGCCCGGTCGTAACGGACTGCGGGAAGCCCGCGACCACGCCACCACTGACGACAGTGATGCCGCCCACGGTCAGGGTTTGCAGGCCATCCAGGGAGGTGACTGTGAAGGAACCCGTCTGAGTCAGCGCCCCAGCATTAGGGCTGCTACCGTCGCCCAGGTTCTTCTCGTAGACAGTCAGTTCACCGCCTTGTACGCCCAGACCGTCCAGAGTGACCGGATCGTTGAGGTTGGTGACGTTCAGCTCCAACACTGCAGTGCGTACATCGCCGTCGGCATCGGTCAGCGTATAGGTGAATTGTTCTATACCGCTGCCGCCGCCGTGCAGGTTGAAGAAGTCCGGGTCGCTGGTGTTGAGTGTGTAGGTGTAGGAACCATTGGCAGAGAGCACCAGGGTGCCGTAGGTGCCCACGAAGGTGCCGGCGGTGATCGGGCCACTCGGGACGCGGTCGGCGCCCTGGGTATCGTTGCTCAGCACATTGCCGGTGAGCGTGGTGTGCTGCTCGGTGGCGGTTTCGAGGTTGCTGTCACCTACGGCAGTCGGCAGGTCGTCGATGATGTTCACATCGAGGTTGCCGGTGGCTGTGCTGCCATCGGTATCGGTAGCCGTTACCGTGAAGCTTTCGCTGAGGCTGTTGGCTTCGTTGGCATTTGGATGGGCTTCGTTGTCGGTCAGCGTGTAGCTGTAGCTCACTACGCCAGTGCTGGCGTTGTAGCCGGTGATGGTCAGGGTATTGCCCAGCGGTGTGGTGATCGACTGCGGGAAGCCCGCCGTCACTCCACCACTGATTACGTTGATGCCACCCACGACCAGCGCCTGCAAGCCATCTGGCGCTGTAATGGTGAACGAGCCGCCTTGAGTCAGCGCGCCAGCATCCGGGCTGCTGCCATCGCCAAGGTGTCTTTCCTGGACGACCAGCTCCCCACCATTCACCTCCAGGCCGCCAAGGGTGACCGGGTCGTTGAGGTTGGCGACGTTCAACTGCAATGTCGCCGTGCTGACATCGCCATCGGCATCGGTCAGCGTATAGGTGAACTGTTCTATGCCACTGCCACCACCATGCAGGTTGAAGAAGTCCGGGTCGCTGGTATTGAGCGTATAGGTGTAGGAACCATCGGCAGAGAGCACCAGGGTGCCATAGGTGCCGACGAAGGTGCCGGCGGTGATCGGGCCACTCGGGACGCGGTCAGCACCCTGGGTATCGTTGTTCAGGACATTGCCGGTCAGTGTGGTGTGTTGCTCGGTGGCCGTGGTCGCGTTGCTGTCGGGCGCTGCGGTCGGCAGGTCGTCGATGATGTTCACATCGAGGTTGCCGGTGGCCGTACTGCCGTCGGTATCGGTCGCGACGACCGTGAAACTCTCGCCCAGGCCATTGGCACCATTGGCGTTCGGGTGGGTTTCGTTGTCGATGAGCGTGTAGGTGTAGCTCACCACACCCGTGCTGGGGTTGTAGCCGGTGATGGTCAACGTGTTACCCAGCGCGGTGGTCAGCGACTGCGGGAAACCTGCCGTCAGGCCACCACTGACCACGGCGATGCCACCCACGGTCAGGCCTTGCAGGCCATCGGGCGCGACCACGGTGAAGCTGCCGCCTTGCGTCAGTGCACCTGCGTCAGGGCTGCTGCCATCGCCCAGGTTGCGCTCATGGACAGTCAGTTCGCTGCCGTTCACGTCAAGGCCACCCAAGGTGACCGAGTCATCAAGGTTGGTGACGTCGAGCACCAGGGTTGCCGTGCTGGTATCGCCATCTGCATCGGTCAAGGTGTAGGTGAACTGCTCTACCCCAGTGCCACCGCCATGCAGGTTGATGAAATCCGGGTCGCTGCTGTTGAGCGTATAGGTGTAGGAACCATCGGCTTTGAGTACCAGGGTGCCGTAGGTCCCGACGAACGTGCCAGCCGTGATCGGCCCCTGCGGCACACGATCGGCCCCTTGTACATCGTTGGTCAGCACATTGCCGGTGAGCACCTGCTGGGTTTCATTCGCGCTGAGTGGGTTGCCGTCATCCACGGCCCGTGGCACATCGTCGACGATGCGCACATCCAGGCTGCCGCTGGCCACATCGCCGTCGGCATCACTGGCCTGCACGTTGAAATGTTCCGCCAACGCGTTTGCCCCATTTGCCGGAGAATGCCCATGGGCGCCCGTGAGGGTGTAGCTGTAGCTGACCGTACCGGTGACCGGGTCGTAGCCGGTGATGGTCAGGACGTTGCCCAGCCCAGTGGTCAGCGACTGACCTACGCCAGTCACGACGCCACCGGTGACGACATTGATGCCACCGACATTGAGGTTGAACACACCGTCCGGAGCCAGCACCGTGAACGTACCGGCCTGGGTCAGCAAACCCGCGTTGCTGGCCGACCCCTGGGGCAGGTTGGCCTCGTTCAGGGTCAACTCGCTGCCGGCCACGTCCAGGCCCTGCAGACTCACTGGATTGTCCACGGCCGGCGGCCGCTCGTCATCGAACCGGATATCGCCGACATCGAGGTCTTCGAATTCGGGGATGCCGTTGAACCCAGCAGTGGGGAAGCCAATTACCGGATCCACACGGCCGGCGACTTCGGTCAGCAACACGAAACTGTGGCCGCCGCCCAAGGCACCAGGCGCGTTGCCACTATTGGGCCCGGCTGCAGTCGCTTCGGCGTCCTGGGTTGGGTCGGCGCCGGCAGCGATCGCCTTTTGCAGACGTTGCACATCGCTGAGGTCGGCCTCGGTAGGGGTCACCGCGTCAGGTGTGTGCACGTGACCTGCCCGATTGGCCAGCAACTGCGGTGTCAACTCCAGGCTGCTGTCGCGTCCCAGGGTGAGCTCGGCACCATTGCTCAGGCGCACCGCCACCGCTCCGGCGACGCCGGTCTCCAGTTGCTCCCCGGCGAACAGGCGGTCGCCTTCGACCAATAGGCGGCGGGTGCCGTCGCTGCCAACCGCGAATACCTGACCGACAATCTTGCTGACCACACCGAGTGATTTAGCCATGAATCCACGCCTCCATTGCTGCCGACGGGCTCCTGCAGCTTGAGGCCTGTCGAGGAAGTGCGGATCGGTCCGCCAGGCGCGTGATTGCACAGCGAATCACGACCATTGCCCGACGCTCGACGAGGAACACGACAAAACGAGATGGCCAGATGACACATGTCAATAAAATGTCGCCAAATATCATTTTGCCTGTATCCCTGCGCGACTCCCCTGCCCTATGCTGCAAGAAAAACGGGAACTTTTCCGAGAGGCCCGAAAAACAACGCCTAGCGCTGAATCACCGGACGACTTGAATAGAACAATGTCCGGTATTTCTTAGACCGCATAAGTTTTTTTTCGCATAACCCTTATGAAGAAATCTTCTTAGCTAGGCCAGTAAATGTTCTTAGCTGTGTTGTTACAAACCTGAAACGGTTTGATCCTCATTTTTCGCCATTTTTTTGGCGATTGCAGCACCTTTCAAGTCAGGGAGATGTACCCCATGCGCGTTCTAACCCCCATCACCAGTGCAATCCTGTTGGCCATGGCATGTTCCAGCGCCCAGGCGATGTCGATCACCGAGGCCGTCCAGAACGCTGTGGACCAGCATCCGGAGATCAGTGCCAGCCGTAACAGCCGGCTGTCCGCTGACGAGGATGTGAAATTCGCGCGCGGGGGTTACTACCCGACCGTAGATTTGGTCGCAGGCTACGGTCGCCAACGCTCGGACAACACCAATACCCGAGGCTTCAACGCCGACGGCTCGCGCAACCACAACAAGGAAACCCTGACCTATACCCAGTCGGAGCTGCGCCTGCGGCAAATGCTGTTCGATGGTTTCAACACCGCCAACGAAGTGGGCCGCACCGAAGCGGTGGCCAACTCACGCGCCTACTACACCCAGGCCACGGCCGAGACCGTGGCCCTACGCGCCATCGAGGTGTACCTGGAGGTGCTCAAGCGCCGTGAATTGGTGACCCTGGCCAAGAACAACCTGCAGGCACACCTGCGGGTCAACGACCAAATCGGCCTGCGCAGCGAACGCGGCGTGGGCAGCACCGCGGACCTGGACCAATCCCGTGCCCGCCGTGCCCTGGCCGAGAACAACCTGGACACCGCGGAGGTCGACCTGGCCGACGCTGAGGCCAACTTCTACAGCGTGGTCGGGCGCATGCCCGACGAGCTGGAAACGCCAGTGACCATCAAGGGCGAGATGCCTACCACCCTGGAGCAAGCGCGCCAGGGCATGCTGGAGAACAACCCCTACCTGAAATCGGCCCAGGCCGACGTGAATGCCGCCGAGCAGCAGTACGAAGTGGCCAAGTCGCCCTTCTACCCACGCCTGGACGCGGTACTGGCCACCGGCGCCAACAACAACACCGCCGGCCAGCGCGGCCACGACAATAACGACTGGCAGGCCGGCGTGGAGCTGAACTACAACCTGTTCCGCGGCGGCAGCGACAAGGCACGCCTGCAGTCCGACGCGCACAAGATCAACCAGGCCATGGACATTCGCAACAATGCCCTGCGCGAGCTCAACGAAAACCTGAGCCTGGCCTGGAACGCCATGAACAACGCACGCAAGCAGACCCCGACCGCCCGTGAGTACGCCGAGACCACCCAGCGCGTACGCGCGGCCTACCAGGACCAGTTCGGCCTCGGCCAGCGCACCTTGCTGGATGTGCTCGACAGCGAGAACGAACTGTACAACGCCAACCGCCGCTACACCGAGGTGCGCTACACCGAGGAGTTCTCGATGTACCGGGTGCTGGCGAACATGGGCGAGCTGCTGAGCAAGCAACGTGTCTCGTTGCCGCCGGAAGCCATTGCCAAGAGCGAAGTACGCAACGAAGCCCGGTTACCTGACATGCGGTAGTGTTCGCCCGCGCCAGGCTGTTCGTCCGGAACGGATTCCTCCCCCTGTGGCAGGAGTAGGCCATCGTGACCAGTATGCAAAGCGCGCAACCGCGCCTGGATGTTGATGATCCGTTGCTCGATGGCCTGCTGATCCTGTGCAGGCTGCATGGCTGCACGGCCAGCCGTGCCGGCCTGTGCAGCGGGCTGCCCTTGGCCGACCAGCGCCTGCCCCTGGCGCTGCTGCCCCGCGCCGCCGCGCGCGCGGGCTTGCAGGCCAGGGTGCTGCAGCGCGAGCTGGCCGCCATTTCAACGCTCAACCTGCCGGTGCTGCTGCTGTTGAACGATGGCCGCAGCACGGTATTGCAGCGCTGGGGCGAGGATGGCCGGGCATTGCTACTGCCCTGCGAAGCCGACGGCGGTGAACAATGGGTCGAACGCGACGCGTTGGAGCAAGCCTACGCCGGCCAGGCGCTGTTCGCCCGCCCGCGGCATACCCTGGAAAACCTGCGCACGCCGCTGATGCCCCGGGTCGATGCCTGGTTTCGCGACACGCTCAGGCATTCACGCTGGCTGTATGGCGACGCCTTGCTGGCGAGCCTGCTGATCAACCTGCTGGGGCTGATGGTGCCGCTGTTCGTCATGCAGACCTATGACCGGGTGGTGCCCAACCAGGCCCTTTCGACCCTCTGGGTCCTGGTGGGCGGGCTGTTCGTCGGCACGGCGTTCGAACTGGTGCTGCGCATGGTGCGCGGCCATCTGCTGGACCAGGCCGGGAAGAAGACCGACCTGATTCTGTCGGCGACCCTCTTCGAACGCATCACCGGCATGGCCATGAAGGCGCGCCCGGCCACCATCGGCGGCTTCGCCCAGAGCATCCACGACTTCCAGGGCCTGCGCGAATTCCTCACCGCGGTGACCCTGACCAGCATCATCGACCTGCCGTTCGTGGTGCTGATGCTGCTGGTGATCGGCCTGATCGGCGGCTGGCTGGTGCTCATCCCGCTGCTGGCCTTCCCGCTGGCCGTGGGCTTCGCCCTGCTCATCCAGACACGCCTGCGTGACACGGTGCAGAAAAGCCTGAGTCTGGGCTCGGTACGCCAGGCCCTGCTGATCGAGACCCTGGGCGGGCTTGAGACCCTCAAGGCCTGCGGCGCCGAGAGCGAGCGACAATACCAGTGGGAACACACCAACGGCGCCATCGCCCGCCTCGACGTCCATGCCCGCAACCTGTCCTCCTTGGCCAGCAACGGCACGCTGTTCATCCAGCAATTCTGCGGCATGGCCACCATCGTCGCCGGGGTCTACAGCATCATCGCCGGCAACCTCAGTGTCGGGGCCCTGGTCGCCAGCTACATGCTCGGCAGCCGCGTGCTGGCGCCCCTGGGCCAGATCGCCGGGCTGATCACCCGCTACCAGCAGGCCCAACTGACCATGCGCAGCACCGATGCACTGATGGCCCTGCCCCAGGAACGCCAGGCCGAGCACCAGGCGCTGGAACACACCACGCTGCACGGCGGCCTGGCCCTCAACCATGTCAATTTCCGCTACCCGGGGCAGAACGCCCTGGCACTGCAGGACGTGCGCCTGAGCATCCAGCCGGGCGAGCGCATCGGCATCATTGGCCGTAGCGGCTCGGGCAAGAGCACCCTTGCCCGCCTGCTGATGGGTTTTCACCACCCGGACGAAGGCCAGGTGTTGCTCGACAACCTGGACCTGCGCCAGCTGGACATTGCCGATCTGCGCAGCCAGATGGGCTACGTGGCCCACGATCTGCCGCTCTTGGCCGGCAGCCTGCGCGACAACCTCACCCTCGGCGCACGCCACGTCAGCGACGCGCGCATGCTGGAAGTGGCCGAGCTGACCGGCGTCAGCGAGCTGGCGCGCCTGCATCCACTGGGCTTCGACCGCCCGGTGGGCGAACGCGGCCAGCTGCTTTCCGGCGGCCAGCGCCAGGCCGTGCTACTGGCCCGTGCATTGCTGCTGGAGCCACCGATTTTGATCCTCGACGAGCCCACCAGCCACATGGACAACAGCAGCGAGGAGCAATTGCGCCAACGCCTGCTGGCATGGGTGCCAGGCAAGACCGTGCTGCTGGTCACTCATCGCACATCCATGCTCAGCCTGGTAGATCGCCTGCTGGTGCTGGACAACGGCAAGATCGTTGCCGACGGTCCCAAGGATGCGGTCGTCGACGCCCTGCGCAAGGGCCGCATCGGCGCGGCGCTCTAGGAGGTTTCCATGGCTATCGAGCCCAGTGTACGCAGTGACCTCCCGCGCTTGGGCAAGCACGCCGAGCGCGACTACATGCCGGAGCTGGCCGGCGCGACCTTGCAGGACTCCCCGCGCCTGTCACGCCTGACGGTGTGGCTGGCTGCCGGCCTCCTGCTGGTGGCCTTGGCCTGGGCCAAGTTCGCGGTGATCGACGAGGTCACCGTGGGCGAAGGCAAGGCCATCCCTTCGAGCAAGGTGCAGGTGGTGCAGAACCTGGAAGGCGGCATCGTCACCGAGATCTTCGTGCGCGAAGGGCAGATGGTCGACAAGGGCGCGACCCTGCTACGCCTGGACGATACGCGGTTCTTGTCCAACAAGGGTGAAAGCGAGGCCGATCGCTACGCCCTGACCGCGCAGGTCGAACGTTTGTCGGCCGAAGCCGAGGGGCACCCGCTGGTGCTGTCGGACGAAGTCCGCGCCAAGGCCCCGCAAGTCGCCGAGGATGAGGTCGCCTTGTACGAATCGCGCCAGCGTCGCCTGGCCAGCGAGAAACAGACGCTGAACGAACAACTGCGGCAGAAGACCCAGGAGCTGGCCGAGTTCCGCTCCAAGGTCGAGCAGTATCGTTCGGCTTTGGGGCTCTTGCAGCAGGAGCTGAACATGTCGACGCCGCTGGTGGGCACCGGGGCGATTTCGCCGGTGGAGATCCTGCGCCTGAAACAGCGCACGGTGGAGGCGCGCGGCCAGCTCAACGCCACCAGCCTGGCGATACCACGGGCGGAGGCGGCAGTGGCGGAGATCAAGAGCAAGATCCAGGAATCCGACGCGACCTTCCGCTCCGAGGCAGCCAAGGAGCTCAACGACAAGCGCACGGAACTGTCGAAGATCACCGCCTCGAGTATCGCCATCGACGATCGGGTCAACCGCACCACGGTGGTGTCGCCGGTGCGTGGGATCGTCAAGTTGCTGAAGGTCAACACCATCGGTGGGGTTGTGCAACCGGGCAGCGACCTGGTGGAGATCGTGCCGATCGAGGACAACCTGCTGATCGAGGCCAAGGTCCGGCCGCAGGATGTAGCATTCTTGCATCCGGGGCAGGCGGCGATGGTCAAGGTGACGGCGTACGACTACACGATCTACGGAGGGCTCAAGGGCACACTCGAGTTGATCGGCGCGGATACGGTGACCGATGACAAAGGCAACGCGTTCTACCTGATTCAGGTGAGGACCGAGAAGAATCACCTTGGCGGGGACCAGAAGCCTTTGTTGATCATTCCGGGGATGGTGGCGACGGTGGATATCATCACGGGGCAGAAAAGTGTGTTGGATTATCTGTTGAAGCCGGTGCTCAAGGCGCGAACAGAGGCGCTTCGGGAACGGTGAGGGCTTGGGCTTGGGGCTTGGGGCTTGGGCTTTTAGATTGTGTGAAATTCATTTTCGGTGGTGGCACCACTGGCGCTTTTCGCCTTTACGGCGACCTACTTTTGCTCTTGGGCAAAAGTAGGCAAAAACCGCTGGCTCCTGCATCCGGCCCCTGCGCTGCGCTCCGGGGTTCCCTCG
>NZ_JBLUPY010000065.1:0-9099 GCF_048068215.1 Pseudomonas sp. NY15372 | reverse complement strand
CAGCCAGGAAGAGTATTACCCCTTTGGCGGCACCGCAGTATGGGCTGCGCGCAATGAGGTCGAGGCCCGCTTCAAGACCGTGCGCTATTCCGGCAAAGAGCGCGATGCCACAGGGCTGTACTACTACGGCTACCGCTACTACCAATCTTGGGCAGGGCGGTGGTTGAGTGCAGATCCAGCAGGACCCGTGGATGGCTTGAACGTATTCTGGATGGTAGGGAATAACCCAGCTTCTGCCATCGACAGAGATGGACGAATGTTAGAAAAGGTCATGCGTTTTTTGAGCGAAGGAGGTCCATCACCTCTCGTCCGAGAATTTCAGGATTATATGCGTGTGGTCAATGATGATCAGCGAGAGGAGGTTGATGAGGCCACAAGACAAAGGGATGGGGAGATGTTGAGCCGCTTAGCTTCAAAGAGTAATGATTTGCCCGCACTGATGACTTATACAGAGGGAGGGAATGATGCATATCGGTTACTCAATGGGCATTTGCGTGGAACACTGTCGGTCGGGGAAGAGGATGAGTTTCGCCAAACGCATCCGAATTTTGTCGAGGAGCTTAGAGACGAAGTTTCAGTCCTTGAGGACTATGAGGGTGTTGCCTACAGAATGCTGACGGTTCCGACGGGTGTATATGGGAATGAGATAAGAGAAAATGATGTTGTGATCGACCAGGGGTACATGTCGGCATCCGCATTGCTTCGCAATACGATTGGGTGGGGGGATTGGGCCACGAGGCTGGCAGGCGAGGGCGCTGATCAAGTAGCACTGGTGCTGGATGAAACCGTGCCTAAAAAGATGGCGCCCACCACTATCTTGGCTGATCACATCTTAATCAGCCCTCTTACACAATTGAAAGTAAAGGAGATCAGTAAGGCCAGCAGTGGCACGACGGTGGTGAGGCTAAAGAGTGCGGATCACGCCTATCGGCATGATTTGAAAGATATCTATTCTGGTGAGGTCAGGTTCGAGCGGGAGACAACGTGGCTGGCTGATAAGTTGAGGGTTTGTCTCTGAAACGTGATGGTTCTAGAGTGCCGATGCCGGTGTTTCCAGCAATTACGTGCGCCAGCCTGTCTGCGATCCGGCGGCCACGGCCGGCAAATGGAGTTGAACCCAAGCAGACAGGACGGAAATGGACGGCGCAGTGGCGAAGCAAGAACTCATAGCTCATCCGTGACCCAGCGCCGCCACCACCTGCTCGACACTCACCTTCAAACCACCGACGGTATCCTCCGGTTCGCTGTCGATCACCAGCAGCCGGGCGCCACCGGCCTCGATCGCCGCCGCCACAGCTGGCTCTGGCTGGCGGTGGTGCAGGACCAGCGCCACGTCCTGGGCTTTCAGATTGTCGGTTAGCGTCTGCAGCGTGGCGGCATCCCATTGCCCATCGGCGGGCAATGGCTGGTCCACCACGTCCAGATTCAGCCCGCTGGCCAGGTACCCCAAGCGTTCGGACAGGCTGACCACACTGAGGTTGTCGACCTCGGCCAGACGTGTCTGCGACTCGGAGGCCAGGGCCAGCAATTGGCGCTTGAGGCCGGCGAGGTTGGCCTGGATCTTGTCCTTGTCGCCGGGCGACAGGCGTTCCAGGTCGTTGGCCACCACATCAGCCATGCGCCCGAGGTTGGTCGGGTTGAGCCAGGGATAGTGGGCAAAGGCTTCGTCTCCCTTGATCGCGATGCCCGGCAGGGCACCGTCCACCGGGCGCGCGGCATCGATCTCGACGATGCGGATATTGCTGCGCCGAGCCATGGGATACAGCGGGTCGTCGCGCCAGATCGAGCGTAGGCCGATGACCGCATCGGCCTGCTGCGCCGCCTTGTGCAGGCTGGCTCCACCGCGACCGCTGAAATAAGCAGGTTGGCGCGTGGCGGGCAGGTTGGCTGGTGCAGCGCGCTTGAGCTGTACCGAGGTGCCTTCGACCAGGGTCGCAGCCAGGCTGTGGGTCACCGGCAAGGTGGTCAGCACTTCGCTATCGGCAAGGGCCAAGGCGGGTACGCCGCCCAGGGCGAGGGCCAGGGTCAGGTGCTTGAGGTTCAGGGTCATGCCGGGTTTCCTTGCAGGCGGGGGAGGAGGGCGCGGGCCAGGGCCGCGAGGGCGAAGCAGGCGCCCGCGACCAGGATGATCGCCGCGCCCGAAGGCACAGGCAGGTCGAAGACGATGGGCAGCAGGATGCCCAACAGGGTGCTGAGGGTGGCGATGGCCAGCGAAATGAAGAAAAAGCCCTTGAGCGACTGGCTGACCAGGCGCGCAGCGGCGGCCGGGATCACCAACAGGGCACCGACCAGGATCGCCCCGATCACCTTCACCGATGCCACGGTGACCAAGGTCACCAGCACCACGAACAGGTAGTCCAGGGTCTTCACCGCCACCCCGCGCACCGCAGCCAGTTGCGGGTTGAAGCTGGCCAGCATGATGCGGTTGTACAGCGGCAAAGCCAGGGCCAGGACCAGCATCGCGACGATGCCCAGCACCACCAGGTCCTGGCCGCTGACCGTCAGTACCGAGCCGAACAGCACGTTCTCGAGGATATGCACGTTGATCTTGCCGGCCAGCATCAGCAGCAGGCTCGCGCCCAGCGCCAGGGACACCGAGAGGAACACGCCGATCAAGGTGTCCGGCGACAACCCGGTGCGGTTGCGCAGGAAATTGAGCAGCATGCCGAACAGCAGGCAATAGCCGAACAGGCTGCCGTAGGGCCCGGTGTAGGGCTCGCCGAGCAGGATGCCGATGGCAACGCCGGTCAGCGCGGCGTGGCCGACCGCCTCGGAGAAGAAGGCAAAGCGCTTGACCACCACCAGGGTGCCCAGGCCACCCAGCACGGGGCCGATCATCAGGCCCGCGAGCAGGGCGTTGATCACGAAACCGTAGGCCAGCGCCTCCGGCAGATAGCCCGCCGTGGCCCAGCCCTGGACCAGTTGGCGGAAGGCTTCATAGTTCATCAGGCAAGGCTCTCGCTGCGAGGGTGGACGGAGAACAGGCCCAGCAGGCGTTCCGGGGTCAGGGCCTGGGCCGGTGGGGCGTCGAACAGCACTTGGCGGCTCAGGCCCGTGACCCGGTCGGCCAGGCGTAGCACTGCCTCCAGGTCGTGCTCGATCCACAGCACCGTGGTGCCGGCCTGGCGCCAGGCCTGCAGCAGCTGCTCGAACACCTGGATGCCCGCTTCGTCCAGGGCCGACATGGGTTCGTCGAGCACCAGCAGCTGCGGTTCGGGGACCAGGCCCTGGGCCAACAGCACACGCTGGCGTTCACCGCCCGACAGCGCACCCATCCGCCGCTTGCGCTTGTCGAGCATGCCCACCCGTGCCAGGGCCGCGTCGATGGCGGGCCGGGCGTTGCGGGCCAGGCCCAGGAAGGCCGGGCGCTGCTGGCAGAGGGCAGCCATGAAGTCGTCCACGGTCATCGGCAGGCCACGGTCGAACTCCAGGGCCTGGGGCACGTAGCCGATCACTTCGCCTGGCCCTGGCCAGTGCAGGGTGAGCCGGCCCTGGTGGGGCATCTGCCCGAGCAAGGTCTTGACCAGCGAACTCTTGCCGCCGCCGTTGGGGCCGACGATGGCGTGCACGCTGCCGGGGGCCACGCTGAACCGTACCTGTTCGAGGATGCGCGTGCGCCCCAGGGTCAGGTCGATGCCGTCGAAGTCAATGCGTGGCCCACAGGCGGCATTGAGGTTGGCGGCGGTCACGCGCGAGTCTCCTGGATGGCGCGCACGACGGTATCGAGGTTGCGCTTCATCTCCACCTCATACTTGTCCTGGGTGTATTCGCCGTAGGAGATATGGGTCAGCGGGTAGATGCGCACGCCCGACTCGCGCTGAATGGTCTCGACGTAGGCGGACGGGAAGTCCATCTCCGAGAAGATCACCTGCACGTCCAGGGCCTTGAGCTGGTCGATGGTCTTCTTCAACTGGGCCGGGCTCGGCTCGATGCCATGGGCCGGCTCGACCACCGCGGTCACCTCCAGGCCGAAGTCGCGCACCAGGTAGTCGTAGGCGGCGTGGATGGTGGCCACGCGCAAGGACGCCTGTGGTGCCTGGGTGACCTTGGCCAGCGCCTCGGCGCGCAGGGTGCGCAGGCGTTTGGCGTAAGCCCGGGCATTGCTGCGGTAGAAGGCTGCGTTGTCTGGGTCGAGCTTGCCCAGTTCGCGGGCGATGTTGTTGACCTGGGCGATGGTGGCACTGATCGACAGGAAGGTGTGCGGGTTGACCACCTTGCCGGCGCCCCGGGCCGCGATGCCGGTGGCTGCCAGCAGCGGCACGTTGGCGTTGGCCTCGATGGTGGTGATGCCAGGCTTTTCGCTGGCGGCGATCATGCGGTCGGCGAAGTCGTCGTGGCCTACGCCGTTGAGCACGATCACATCCAGGGTGCCGATGCGCTTGATGTCCTCTGCACGTGGTTCATAGGCGTGGGGGTTGAAACCGGCCGGAATCAGCGGCACCACCTCGGCCTTGTCGCCAACGATGTTGCTCACGTAGCTGTAGTAGGGGTGCAGGGTGATGCCGATGCGCAGGGGCTTGCCGTTATCGGCCAGGGCCAGGACGGGCAGGGCGCAGGCCAGTAGCAGGGCGAGGGCGGAGCGGAGCATGGAGAAGTCCTTGGATTCAGTGGCGGTGTTGGCGGGTGACCCCGGCGTCGTAATGGCTGACCACTTGCTGCCAGCCCGCTGCGATCAGCGCAGCGGGGGCGAGGTCGTCGGGTACCACGGCGCTGCGGTCGCGACGTAGCCAGACATCGGCCGGTTGCCCCTGGCCTGGGGGCAGGATCAGCAGGAAGCTGCCGGCGACTGCGGCATCCTGGCTCTGGCCAAGGTACGCATCGCCTGGCAACCCTTGCCAATGATGCTGCCCGCGGCGCTGGCTGCTGGCGTCACGGGTGAAAGGCGGCAGGCCTTCCTCGGCCAAGGCCTCGACGCCTGGCAGGTAGCCGCTGTCTTCGCGCAACAGCTGGATTTCTTCGACCGCCACCCAGAGGTCGGTGTAGATGCCTTGCTCGGCCGCGCTGAGGTCGCGGCGGGCATCGATCTGGTGGCTGGCGATGGCCACCTCGTCCTGGCGCTCGCCGCGCAACAGCACCACCGTGGCGGCGAGGGCGACGATCAACAAGGCACTGAGCAGCACGTAGAGGGTTTCGTGCCCGGCGCCGGCGGGGCGCACCACCTGGGCGCGGCTCATGGCGCGGCGATGTCGGCGTGGTCGACTTCCACCACATGCCCGGGGCCGGCGTCGAACAGCACGTAGAATTCGCCGTCGGGGCGCTTGAAGGTCAAGGTCGAGTCATCGCCCAGCTTGCCACCGACCAGCACCTGCTCGTCGTAGCCGATCACATCCAGCGTCACCCCAGGCGCACCGCTGCCGTCGGAGAAGCCACCCTTGCAGGTGATCTGCTCGCCGGACTCGGTGCATTCGCACATCGGGTTGTGGGCCAGCGCCGGGGTCGCGGCCAGGGCCAAGAGGGGCAGGGCGAGCCTGCGCAGCAGTGGTTTCATTTCTTGCCTCCTTGTTGCTCGAGCCAGGCCACGGTGGCCGGCGATGCCTTGGCCAGTGGGACCGAGGCCTGGTGCAGCTGGCCGTCCCAGCCTTCGATGGTGATCCACAGCGCAGCGTCAGGACGGGTACGCGCAGGCACCGGCAGCGAGGTGCCCATGCGATACGCCGGGCCGAAGAACAGCGTGCCCGCGGCGCGCAGGCTGCGGGGCTTGCCGACGCGCAGGTAGACAGCCTTGGCGCCCTCGACGCACTGCGTGCACAGCGCGGCATTGAACTGCTTGAAGTAGCCGGCCGGGCCATTGGCGCGCGGGGCTTCATCGCGCAATTCGGCCAGGTCCAGGCGGTAGGGGCCCACTTGGATATCGCGGATCAGGTTCGCGCCCAACCCGGCGTCGCCGCGAAACAGCTTGGCGTCGGCAAAGTATTTGGGCATGAAGCCCAGAGGGATGAGGACCAGCAGGATGTTCAGGTGGAAACGCCACTTCAACCAGAACTGCTTCAGCGCGCTGGCGGGCAGGGTATGTGCCTGATTCATGGGCGGGCCTCCACGGCAGCCTGGCTGCGCGGCCTGGCTTCACGCTCGCTGCGCTTGAGGGCCGCAGCCGTGGCCTGGGCGGTGCGCTTGGTCCAGATCAGCAGGCCGCTGAACACCATCAGGGTCAGGATCAGGCCGAAGAAGGCCCAGACCAGTTTGATCGCCAGCCCGCCGAAGTCGCCGGTGTGCAGTGGGCGCATGGATTCGGTGACGAACTCCAGGGCCGAGCGGTCGCCGAGCAGGAACTGGCTGTCGACGTTGCGGGTGTAGGGGTTGACCTCGGCGGTCTGGAACATCAGCGGGTACCAGCCGCGCCCACCCAGGCTGATATGGCTGTAGGCGGTGCCCGGCAAGGTGATGAAACTGATCTCCAGGCCCGGAATGGCCTGCTGGGCGATACGCGCTGCTTCGTCGAGGTCGATGCGTGGTGCCGGGCTGCCGTCGACGGTGCGTGGCACCTCCTCGCGAGCGATCACCGGCACCACCGGTTCGCTGGAAATGGTGATGTGGTTGTCACCCAGGATCGCCTGGATCAAGAACCAAGTGCCGGTGATGGAGATGACGGCGATGAACCAGATCGACCAGAGCCCGGCCAGGCGGTGCAGGTCGCCCCAGAAGATACGCGAGCCATGGCTGCGGCGCGGCAGCTTGAAGAACCCTTTCCAGAACTTCTTGTACACCACCAGGCCCGTGATCAGCGAGGCCAGCATCGGCAGGCCGAGCAAGGAAACCAGGTACCAGCCCCAGCTGTAGCCATTGGTGAAGGGCACCAGCCACCAGCCGTGCAGGGCACGGGTGAAGGCTTCGAAGTTGAAGTCGGGCATCTTGCCTTGGATGACGCCGGTGTAGGGGTTGACGTAGAGCGTCGGCGCGGTGCCGTCGGGGTAGGTCACGGCGGCCTTCAAGGCGAAATGCGAGCCATCGGGCTGGCTGAGAAAGCGCACGGCCATGTCCGGTTCGGCCTGGTGCAGGGCATCGAGCACCTGCTGGTAACTGAGGCGCTGGGCATCGTCATGGGGCTTGTCGGCGCGCACGTCGGGGTTGGCCAGCCAGACGATTTCCTGGCTGACCACCGCGAGCATGCCGGTGAAGCAGACGATCAGCACGAAGAACCAGATCGGCAGGGCGAGCCAGCTGTGGACGAGAAACCACAGTCTGGACTTGGATTTTTTCGTTTGTCGGGCCATCGGTCTGTTCTGTTGTAAAGGGGAGAGGCGAGCCGAGGCTCAACCAAAGGGCTGCAACAGATAAGACGAATGAGAATCGAAAACCCGACCGAATAAATGCAAACAAATGTTTCAACCAGGTGCCGGCGGGCGTTTAATTTTCCCCGCTGGCCATCCGTTTCCCTGGGATATCGACCCTCCAAGGCTCGTGCCCAATCGAATGGATGACTGCTGATGAATGCCCAAGATGCGTTGAAACTTGCCCGCCGCTATATCGACCTGCCTCTGGAGAAGCGGCGGCTGTTCTTGCAGGCATTGCAGCGCGAGGGCATCGACTTCGCCCAGTTGCCCATCGCCGCGGCCCAGCTGCCGGTCGAGCGCCAGCTGTTGTCCTATGCGCAGAAGCGCATGTGGGTGCTGTGGCGGCTCGACCCGCAGGGCGCCGCTTATAACCTGCCGAGCGCGGTACGGCTGTGCGGCACGTTGGATCGTGGCGCGCTGGAGCAGGCATTCGCCGACCTGGTCGAGCGACACGCGACCCTGCGCACGCTATTCGTCGATGCGGGCGAAGGGCAGGTGGGCCTGGCCGAGGCCCACGAGCCGCTGACCATCGGCTACACCGACCTCGGCGACCTGGCGCCAGAGCTGCGCGAGGCGCGGGTGCAGGCGCTTGCTCATGAGCAGGTGTTCGCGCCCTTCGACTTGGCCCGGGGCCCCTTGCTGCGGGTCAGCCTGCTGCGCCTGGCGGACCAGGAGCACGTGTTGTTGCTCACGCTGCACCACATCGTCTCCGATGGCTGGTCGATGAACGTGCTGATCGACGAGTTCAGCCGCTGCTATGCCGCGCGGGCTGAAGGCAGTGCACCGCAACTGCCCTCCTTGCCGATCCAGTACGCCGACTATGCGCTCTGGCAGCGCAGCTGGCTGGAGGCCGGTGAGCAGGCGCGCCAGGTTGCCTGGTGGAAGGAATACCTGGGCCAGGCCTGCCCACCCCTGGAGCTGCCCCTGGATCACGCCCGCCCGCAGGTACCCAGCTACCGAGGTCAGCGCCACGAACTGGCGCTGGACCAGCCCCTGGCCGAACGCCTGAAGCAGGTGGCTCAGACGCACCAGTTGACGCCATTCATGGTGCTGCTAGCGGCGTTTGCGGTGTTGCTGCAGCGCTACAGTGGCCAGGGCGATGTGCGCATCGGCACGCCGATCGCCAACCGCAATCGCAGCGAGGTGGAAGGGCTGATCGGTTGCTTCGTCAATACCCAGGTGCTGCGCGTGCAGGTCGACCCCGGGCAGACGGTCGCCGAATTGCTGGCCGCGACCAAGGCGTCCGCACTGGGCGCCCAGGCCCATCAGGAGCTGCCGTTCGAGCAATTGGTCGAAGCCCTCGACCTGCCGCGTGGCGATGGTCACAACCCATTGTTCCAGGTCATGTACAACCATCAGCCCCAGGTCGCCGACGTCGATGCCATGCGCGTGGGCAGCGCACTGACCGTGCAGGCCATCGAGCCGACCCGCCGTACCACGCAATTCGATCTGACCCTGGACACCTATGAAAAAGGCGGCCGGCTGCACGCGGCGCTGACCTATGCCACCGACCTGTTCGAGGCCGGTAGCATCGCGCGCATGGGCCGGCACTGGGTCAACCTGCTGCGGGCGATGCTGGAAGACGCCGGGCAATCGGTCGGTAACCTGCCGATGCTCGAGGTGCACGAGCTGCGGCAAGGGCGCGAATGGAACGACACCTTCGCCGCATACGACCTGGCGTGCACCGTGCACCAGCGCTTCGAACAGCAGGCCGCGACCCAGCCCCAGGCACCGGCCCTGACCTTTGCTGGCCGACAGCTGAACTACGCCGAGCTCAACGCCCGGGCCAACCAGCTGGCGCACCTGCTGATCGCCCGTGGCGTCGGCC
>NZ_JBLUPY010000064.1:0-10259 GCF_048068215.1 Pseudomonas sp. NY15372 | reverse complement strand
ATACTGGATACGATCAACCGGCTTAGTCGCATAACCTGAACCGCCGTGTACGGAACCGTACGCACGGTGGTGTGAGAGGACGGCGGGTCAGAGCCCGCCTCCTACTCGATGCCCGCAAGAATTCCTTATGACCAGGCGACTTTCTGCGGTACATAGCTCAGAGGCTGTTCGCGAAACGCCAAATAATGCCGCAGCACCTGGTGCGGTGCCTCGGTATGCGGGTAGTGCCCGATACCCGGCAATGCCACGGTATCTGCCGCCGGCACCAGTTGCCGGTAGCGATCGAGCATGCGCGCACCGGAAATCGGGTCGGCCACGCCATTGATGAAGCGCAGCGGCACACAGCGGCGTAGCAATGCGCCGACCCAACGTTCACGGTACCGCCTGCGCTCGGGCAGGTAGCCGATCAGCTTGTGCAGGATACGCGTGCCCTGGTTGGCGACGATCAGGCTCCAGTAATCATCCAGTGCGCTTTCGCTGGGGTGGGTGCACGGGCCATAGACATGGCTGACATTGCGCACCAGATCGTCACGCCCGAAGCTGCGGCCCACCAACCAGCCCAACGGGCTGAGCAACAGTTTCTGCACCAGCAGCACCTGGTAGCACTCGGGGAACAGGCCGCTGTTGAGAAACGCGCAGCTGGCGATTTCGATACGCAGTTCGCAATGGCGCGCCAGCAGTTCCTGGGCGACGCTGCCGCCATAATCATGCGCCAGCAGATGCACGGGCTGGTCGACGTCCAGGTAGGCGAGCAGTGCCTGTTGCAGGTCGGCCTGCTCCATGAGGCTGTAGTCATGGTCCAGCGGTTTGGCCGAGTCGCCGAAGCCAAGCATGTCGCAGGCGATCACGCGAAAGCGTTGGGTCAAAGGTGCCCACAGGTAGTGCCAATCCCAGCTGGCCGTGGGGAAACCGTGAAGTAGCAGCAGTGGCTCTCCCTGCCCTGCAGTCCAGTAGCGGATGGTCTGGCCCCGAAAGGCGAAGTTCTGGGCTCGGGTACGCCAGACGCACAAAGGTATCTCTGCCAGTGGCATCAGAATTGTCCCGGTGGTTACGTGTTGGCGACAAAGCAGGCAGCGTTCGCGGCCTGCCCTCGGGCACTTGTGTGTGCGCTCTATGTAGAGGCTCAGTCTAGTCAGCCCACCGGGGGGCGGAACTTGCGTTGGCAGCCAGCTTGCTGGCTTTGCGGGTCAGGGGTACGAACGGTCAGAGCAGCATGGCCAGCAATGGGGCGGCGAACAGGTTGAGCAGGCCGGTCAGGACCATGACCAGGCCGGCCACCGAACCTTCCTCGCGCCCAACCTCCTGGGCCCGGCTGACGCCAGCGCCATGGGCGCCCACGCCAAACAGCGCGCCGCGGGCCAAAGGCGTGCGCAGCGGCAGCATGCGCAGCAGGATGCCGCCGAACATCGCGCCCAGCACGCCGGTGAACATGACGAACACGGCTGTCAGTTCCGGCACGCCGCCCAGGCCCTGGGCCAACGGCATGGCGAAAGGCGTGGTAATCGAACGCGGCACCAACGACAGGCTGACTGCATCATCCAGCGCCAACAGGTGCGCCAGGCTCCAGGAACTGCCGATCGAGACCAGGCTGCCGGCGAGCATACCCACCAGCAAGGCCGGCCAGTGACGCGCCAGCATCGCCCGCTGCTGCCAGATCGGCACCGCGAAGGCTACGGTCGCCGGGCCCAACACCCCCATCAGCCAATGGGTATTGCGCGCGTATTCGGCATAGGCGGTGTGCAACGGCACGGCCACCGCCAACAGCACAGCCGGCACCAAAATCAGTGGCGACAGCAGGTAGCGCCCGCTGCGGCGATACAGCCAGCGGCTGCCCAGGTAGGCAAGCAGTGTCAGGGCAAGCCAGAACAGCGGCATGGGTTCAAGGCTCATGGCGCAACCTCCAGCGGCATACCAGCTCCACCGTGACGGCCGTGACCACCATCACCAGCACGGTGCTCACGGCGATCACCAGCAGGATGCGCCAGCCCTCGCTGCGCAGCAGGCTGCCGTAGTCGAGCAGGCTCATCAGGGCTGGAATGAAGAACAACAGCATCTCCGCCATCAGCCAGCCGGCGCCCAACTGCAACATGGAGGGTTTGAGCACGCCGAAGGCGAACAGCAGCAACAGCAGCGCCAGCCCCATCACCCCACCGGGAATGGGCCAGCCGAGCCAGCTGGACAGCTGGCCGCCGAGCAAGAACAAGGCAAGCAATACCGCCAATTCGGCGAACAGGCGCAGGCTTTTCTTCAATAACGCAGGGTTCATCAGATAGGTCCTCGAGAGGCTCTATTCTAGATTTGCGCTGCCTAGGCCAGAAGCGAATTGTTAGACTTGCCTCCATTCCAAAATGGAATTCGATCATGGAATTCAAACAGCTGCGCAGTTTCATCGAGGTGGTCCACCGTGGCGGCTTCACCCAGGCTGCACTGACCCTGCACATCAGCCAGTCCGCTGTGAGCAAGCAAGTCGCCCAGCTCGAGCAGGACATCGGCCAGCCCTTGCTGGAGCGCCAGGGGTCGCAACTGCACCTGACCGCCGCCGGGCGTATCGTCCTGGAGCGAGGAGAAGCCTTGCTGCGTCAGCGCCAGGAGCTGCAGAACGAACTCGACGACCTTAGCCACATGGCCCGCGGCGAGTTGCGCCTGGGCCTGCCGTTGCTGGGCAGCGATGCGTTGTTCGCAGGGCTGTTCGCTGAATACCGGCGGCGGCACCCGAATATTTCGATCCAACTGCTCGAAGGTGGCAGCCGTACCGTGGAGCAGGCGGTAAAAAGCGGGGAACTGGAGCTGGGCGGCAGCCTTACACCCAGCGACACGGCGTTCGACTACCAACCATTTTGCAACGAGCCGCTGGATGCGCTGCTACCCCAGGCGCATGCGTTGGCTGGAGCGATGCAAGTCGAGTTGCAGCAATTGGCCGATACGCCGTTTCTGTTGTACCAGCGCAGCTTCGTGCTCAATGACCGGCTGCTGAGTGCTTGCCAGCAACTGGGGTTCACGCCGAAGGAAGGGGGGCGCAGTGGGCAGGCGGATTTCCTGGCGGCGCTGGTGGCCGCCGGGCAAGGGGTGGTGCTGTTACCCAGGGTAGTAGCGCGCGCGCTGGAGCGACCTGGGGTGGTGCGGGTACCGCTGGGTGCGCCACGCCATTTGCGCTGGGACATCGCCTTTATCTGGCGACGCGGAGCGTACCTGTCGCGGGCGGCGCAGGCGTGGTTGCAGTTGGTGCGGGAGCATCCAGCGGTCAGTGATTAGCCTGGGCCATGAGGTGTCGCCGCCCCTATAGGGGGCGTGCGACGGCTGGGGTCAGGCTTTGAGCGCGGCCATGAAGTCTGCCAGCCACGGCTCGGCATCGGCCTCGGGTGTCACGGTCTCGCTGGCATCCAGGCGCAGCATCGGCTGCACTTCCCGCACGCCCAACTCAGCGAACAGCTCGCGCATCTGCTCGCCACCGCCGCAAAAGGTGTCGCCATAGCTGGAATCGCCCAGCCCGATCACCGCCCCCGGCAACCCGCGCCAAGCGGCTGGCAAGGTATCGCGAATGTCGCCGTACAGCGCCATCAGGTTGTCGGGCAGCTCGCCCATGCCAGTGGTCGAGGTCACGGCCAGCAATGCCTCCGGGGCGAAGCCCTGCAAATCCTGCAAGGTGGCGCGGGCAGCATGCCAGGCTTGGAAACCGGCAGCCTTGAGCAAGGCCTCGGCGTGGCGGGCGACTTCTTCGGCGGTGCCATACACCGAGCCGGAAATAATGGCGACTTTCATCGGGCAGAGGATTCCGAAACTGAGTGAAAACGTAGGATACTAGCATTCACCAGTGGCAAAAGGCCGCCTTCCACCAAAGTCCCCTCATGCCAATGGCCCGGACATGATCAACGCGCAACTGCTGCAATCGATGGTCGACGCCTCGAACGACGGGATCGTGGTCACCGAACAGGAAGGCGACGACACCATCCTGATCTACGTGAACGCGGCCTTCGAACGCCTGACCGGCTACACCCGCGACGACATCCTTTACCAGGACTGCCGCTTCCTCCAAGGCGACGACCGCGACCAGCTCGGGCGCGCCCGGATCCGCCGAGCCCTGGCCGAAGGGCAGCCGTGCCGGGAAGTGCTGCGCAACTACCGCAAGGATGGCAGCGCGTTCTGGAACGAGCTATCGATCACCCCGGTCTACAACGCCGCCGACCAACGCACCTATTTCATCGGGATCCAGAAGGACGTCAGCCGCCAGGTCGAGCTGGAACGGGAACTGGCCGAGGCCCGGGCGCGTCTGGGCCGGCAGGAACCCGACGAACGTAGCTGAACGAAGCGCCTTGGACGGTGTCCATCACCTTGAAGAAATCATCACCTTCGAGCCCAATCATGCAAGCCGACGCCCTCCTGACCCAGGACGAACTGGACTTCATCCAGGACATGCAGCATTCGCCCCAGTTGAACCTGGCCGACCCCATGTCGAGCCTGCTGGTCAATGGCGACCGTCGAATCCAGGAACTGCTGACCCGCCTGGTGGCTAACGAACAGGTCCAGCTCCAGGCGCAATTCAACAACCAACAGATCAGCTTCCCGCTGCAGTTGGTCGAAGACGAATTCCATGCCCTGCATCTGCAGCTGGGCTCACCGGAAATTTACGAGAACGGCCCCAAGCCACGCCCTTGGCGCATGACCTTGGAACAGCCGGCAGCGCTTCTGGATGCACAAGACCAGGCCAGCGGCCTGTGGGTGCGCGAGATTTCTTCCAAGGGCGTACTGGTGCAGATCCGCGACCTGCCCATAACGCCCGCCGACTTCGACCTGCGCTTCGCCCCCGAGGGCATCCCGGCCATCCAGCTGCACGGCACGTTGCGCCGGCGTATCGGCCCGGACCTGGCCGCCTACGACCTGGGCGACAGCGCGCCGGAAGAAATCGAGCGCCTGCGCGAATACATTCTCCAGGCACACCGCCAGGCGCACCCAGAGCTGCACGTTCACGTATCCAACTGACCCGCCAGGTACTGACGCAGGCGCCTGCGCATCAGGCTTCCCTCCGCGCCCAGACAGGCCACCGGGCTGGCCGCCAGGCTGTCCTGGGCCAGTTCCGCCGCCTCCCCCGCCAACAATATCGGGCACGCAACGCCCTGGTTCAGCCTTGTCAGGCACTTGCCCAGCTGCGCCGTGGGCTGCTGGTTGGAAAACACCACCAGGGCATCAGGCGCCAGGCGCTCGCAGACCAACGCCAGCTCCGCCAACGGCTGCCCGGCCGGCAACACCGTGACGCCCACCTCCTCGCTGCCCAGCAGCAGCCCCGCCACCAGCAGCTCCAGTTCCTGGCATTGGCCTGACAAGGGCGCCAGCACCACGCGTTGGCTCCAGGGCGCACGGGCCAGTTGCAGGCGCAACAGCACCCGGCCGCGCAGGAACTGATCGAGAAACAGCCATTCGCTGGCGCGCCCGAAACCGGTCTGCCCCGCGCGCAAGGCCTGCCAGGCTGGCATGAACACCTCGCCGAACACCTGGTCCTGGGCGTAATTGGCGAATACCTGATCGAACAATCGCTCCAGCGCTGCGCCATCGAAGCGCTGGGCGGCCTCCTGCACCTGCGTGCGCCAGCGCGCCCGCTCATTTTCACGGCCCGAGCCCTGATCATCCTGCGCCAACGCCTGGTCGCGCGCCAGGATGCTGCCGACCTTGCTCACCGCCACGCCACGCTCCAGCCAGCCGAGAATGTTGCGGATATTGTCGATGTCGGCCTGGGAATACAGCCGATGGCCGCTGTCGGTACGCGTCGGCTGGACCAGGCCGTAGCGACGCTCCCACGCTCGCAAGGTCACCGGGTTGACGCCCGTCAGGCGGGCCACCTCGCGAATTGGAAACAGCTCCTGGTGCTCCAGGCCCGCAGCGCCCAAGGGCGTTTGAAGCTGACTGATCATGTGCACAGGCACCCTGTCTCCTGATGATTGATACGCATTCTACGATGGCTTGGGTGGAGATCCAGCACCGCCCGCCCACCGGTGGACCGTCACTGCACCACGCTCAGAGGTAAGCGCCGGCCGATTCGTTCATTAATGTTGCGCACACCTGACGCGGCCGCCTGGTTCCGGGGGGCCGAGCGCACACGAGGGAAACAGTTCGGGTATGCTGGGCCCATCAATGCACGGACAGACAAGTTGACTGCCTCGAACATGAACAGCCCAATCCTCGTTACCGGCGCCAGCCAGCGCGTCGGGCTGGCCCTGGCCCTGGAACTGGCGAAGGCCGGCCATACGGTGGTCAGTGCCAGCCGCAGTATCCACCCGCACACGCCACACCCGAACATCGTCCAGTTCCAGGCCGACCTCTGCCAGGAGGCCGACCGCCAGGCCTTGATCGACTACCTGCACGACAACCATGACGGCCTGCGGGCGATCATTCACAACGCCTCGCTGTGGCTCGACGACGGCCTGGACAACTTGCAGACCATGTTCCGCCTGCACGTCGAGGCGCCGTACCACCTCAACTTGGCCCTCGGCGAACTGCTGGCCAAGGTGGAAAAGGCCGATATCATCCACATCTGCGACGAGACCTCTTCGCGGGGCAGCAAGAGCCATATCGGCTACGCCGCGACCAAGGCCGCGCTGCAGAACATGGTGCTGTCGTTCGCTGAAAAATACGCGCCGAAGGTGCGCGTCAACGGTATCCTTCCTGGCCTGCTGATTCTCAAGGAAGGCGGCGACGACGCCTATCGCCAGCAGACCCTGAAGAAAGCCCTGCTGGAATTCGAGCCTGGCGCCCGCCCGCTGATCGAGGCGGTGATGTTCCTGCTCGAAAGCCAGTACAGCACCGGCAGCCAGGTGGTCATCAACGGTGGCCGCCACCTGAAGAACCGCATGACCTGAGGAAAGCTCCCATGACTGCGCAACAACAGCTCGAACTCGAGGCCGCCGCGTTCCGGCGCCTGGTCGAACACCTGCAAAAACGCACCGATGTGCAGAACATCGACCTGATGAACCTCTCCGGTTTCTGCCGCAACTGCCTGTCCAAGTGGTACAAGGCCGCCGCCGACGAACGCCAGATCGAGATGAGCCTGGATGACGCCCGCGAGCAGGTGTATGGCATGCCCTACGCCGACTGGAAGGCCCAGTACCAGAAAGAAGCCAGCGCCGAGCAACAAGCAGCGTTCGAAAAAGGAAAGCCACGTGACTGATCTGACCACCCTGCGCGCCAGCCTCGCCAGCGGCGAACATGCATTCGCCGATACCCTGGCATTCGTCGCCGCCCACTACAGCTACCAGCCACAGGCCTTCGACAATGGCGGCGTGGCCAACGCCGCCGGGCAGAACGAAGGCTCGTGCAAGACCCTGGGCCTGGCCTTGCTCGAAGGCCTGAGCGACCAGGAAGCGTTGCTGGCATTCGGCGAGCACTACCGCAGTGTGCTGGCCACTCCCGACGGGAGCGACCATGCCAATATCCGTGCGCTGATCAAGCATGGGTTGGCCGGGGTGAAGTTCGCGGCGCAGCCACTTACCCGCAACGCCTGATATCACCGCCCAATACCCGGCAAGCCGGCTGCCACTGGCCTTGTGGGAGCCAGCTTGCCGGCGATTGGGAGGGCGCAGCTCTCCCCTTGCCCTCTGGATAGACCTGCATGCAGACCGAGCACCCTATCCCCTTTCGCCAGGCCATGCTGTTCTGGCTCAAGCTGGGCTTCATCGGCTTCGGCGGCCCCGCCGGGCAGATCGCCCTGATGCACCGCGAGATCATCGAGCGACGCCGCTGGCTCAGCGAGTCGCGCTTCCTCCACGCCCTCAATTACTGCATGTTGCTGCCCGGCCCGGAAGCCCAACAGTTGGCCACGTACCTCGGCTGGCTGATGCACCGCACCTGGGGCGGCATCGTCGCCGGCGGGTTGTTCGTCCTGCCGTCGCTGTTCATCCTCATCGGCCTGTCATGGGTGTATGTCGCCCATGGCCAGCAGCCGGTGGTGGCCGGCCTGTTCTACGGGCTCAAGCCCGCGATTACCGCCATCGTGCTCCAGGCCGCGTGGCGCATCGGCTCGCGAGTGCTGCACAACGCCGCGTTGTGGGCCATCGCCCTGGCAGCGTTCGTGGCCTTGTTCGGCCTGGGCCTGCCATTCCCGCTGATCGTCATCGGTGCCGGTGTGCTCGGCTACCTAGGCGGGCGCTGGCAACCGCGCCTGTTCCAGACAGTGCGCGCCAGCGGCGGGCAGCAGCCGGTGGCGGAAGAGCCCTCGGTACAACCGGAGCACACCCGCTTCCGCTGGCCGCGCCTGCTGTGGCTGGTGGCCTGCGGCGCCGCGCTGTGGTGCCTGCCGATGGCGGCACTGACACTGCTGTTCGGCTGGGATGGTACCTTCACCCAGATGGCCTGGTTCTTCACCAAGGCCGCCTTGCTGACCTTTGGTGGCGCCTATGCGGTGTTGCCGTATGTGTACCAGGGGGCGGTGACTCATTACGGCTGGCTGACGCCGACGCAGATGATCGATGGGTTGGCCCTGGGCGAGAGCACGCCGGGGCCGTTGATCATGCTGGTGGCCTTCGTCGGCTTCGTGGGCGGCTACGTGCAGGCGCAGTTCGGCGCCGACCAGGCATTCCTCGCTGGCGCCCTGGCGGCGTGCCTGGTGACCTGGTTCACCTTCCTGCCCTCGTTCCTGTTCATCCTGATCGGCGCGCCGCTGGTGGAGAGCACACGGCGGCAGCTGCGTTTCACCGCGCCGCTGACGGCGATCAGCGCGGCGGTGGTGGGGGTGATCCTCAACCTGGCGCTGTTCTTCGGCTACCACGTGTTCTGGCCCCATGGGTTCGGCGCCGGGGTCGATTGGCTGGCGCTACTGATTGCGGTGCTGGCGGCATTGGGGTTGCTGCTGTTCCGCCGCGGGGTGCTGGAGGTGTTGATCGCCTGTGCGTTGGCGGGGCTGCTGGCCACGCTGTATGGGTATCATGTTTGAAGTTGGCAGGGCCGGCCCAATCGCGGGGCAAGCCCGCTCCCACCAGGCCTGCGCTGTTTTCAGAGACACCGCCGTACCTGTGGGAGCTGGCTTGCCAGCGATAGGACCGGGGCAAGCAACTCAAGACAGTTGGCTCCCACAGAGTGAACTGCCCCCACCCTCCAAACCTTGGAGGCAGTCCAGAGGGCGACGACGTTTTTTGTGGGAGCGGGCTTGCCCCGCGATTGGGCCGGATCAGGCAACCTCAACCGATGACTTGCCCCGGTACCTGATCGGGCAACCCGCCTTGCTGCAACCAGGCCAAGGCAATCGGCCACAGGCTTTCGCGGAAACGGTCGTGGAAGAACGCGAAATGGCCGATCTCACCCACCGAGATATCCCCAGGTGCCAGGCGCAAATGCCGACGCTCGGCATCCTGCAGGTACCCCAGCAGGCGCTCGGTAGCGGCCACGGTGCCGAATGGGTCGTCGGTCAGGCTGATCGCCAGGGTCGCCGCGCGCACCCTGGCGAACGGCAGCTCGGCCAGCGTCCGGCCACTGGGGCGATGCTCGTAGCGTGGCGTGCGGGTGGTCCAGTCGTGCACCACCCCAGCCGGGGTGTCTTCCATCCAGCCCAGGCGCTTGCCGGGGAAGTAGCCACACAAGCGGGTCAGCAGCGGCATCACTAGGTGCCATTTGCCAAGCAGTCGCCAGCGCTGGTCAGCTGCGTAGTCGCGCCAGTAGGCGAACTGCGCGCCCACCATCACCACCCGCCGCAGCCGGTTGCCGGAGGGCGCCAGGCCCACCGCGCAGCCGCCGAAACTGTGCCCTACTACATCCACCGGCTGGCCGGGGAAGGCTTCGCCGGCCAGCTGCAGCATGGCCTCGAAATCCAGCCGCCCCCAGTCGCTCCAGGACGCCTGGAAGCCGCGCAGCGATGCCGGGCGCGACTCGCCGATACCCCGGTAGTCGTAGGTCAGCACATCGAAGCCCTGGGCGAAGAGGTAGTCGGCAAAACGCGTGTAGTAGCGGCAGCGCACCGAGGTGGCGGCGTTGATGATCACCAGCGGGCGCTGGGCGTCGGGGTCGGCATGGCGCCAGCAGAAACCGCCGAGGATGTAGCCGTCGGCAGCGGTGTGGCGAAAGGCGGTGGCGGGTTGGATGAGGCTGCTCATGGCGCGCGTCCTGTGCTGGTGCGCCAACGCTAGCAAAAACCTGGGGCTTTTGTGGCCCTTTTCGTGGGTGGGTGGGGGTATTGGGGAGGGCTTTGCCCTCCAATCGCGGGGCCAGCCCCCCCCCAACACCGCCGGCCGCCGCCCCGGAGGCGCGGCCCGGGGGGGGGGCAGCGGGGCCCCACCCGCCCC
>NZ_JBLUPY010000063.1:0-12037 GCF_048068215.1 Pseudomonas sp. NY15372 | reverse complement strand
TCTGGCTTTGGGTAAAGGGTTGTCTTCATCGCCGGCAAGCCGGCTCCCACAGGGTGTGGTTGGCGCTGCACCAGTGGGAGCCGGCTTGCCCACAACCATAGAATCTCCCACCGGTACTTCGCCAACCACACCCTGTGGGAGCGGGCTTGTCCCGCGATTGGGCCGGTTCAGACGACGCTGATCACCACCGATACCTGTTCGGCGCCAGCCACCACCAGGCTCACCTCGTCATCGACTTTCTTGCCCAGCAACTGTTGCCCCAACGGCGAGCGCGCCGTGATGACGGTGACCTGCTGCGCGCCTTCGCCTATCTTCAAGCCTGCCGCCTCAGGCCCAAGGAACAGCAAGCGCTGGTGCCCCTGTTCATCTTCCAGGGTCACCAGGTTGCTGACCTGGATACCTCGTACCGGGTCATAGTCGCGCAACAGCAACTGCTGGTACGCCAGCAGCGCCTGGCGGATCTCGGCCGTGCGCCGGGCCTGCCCGGTGGCCAGGTACGAGGCCTCGAGGCTCAGGGTGTCATACTTGTTCTCGGCGATGTTCTCCTCGGCGGTGGCGGCCTCGTAGGCGGCCTGTGCCGCACGGCGCAGCACCTCGACATCATGTTCGAGGGTCTCGACGATGCGCGAGAGCAGGGTGGTCTTGTCCATGGTCAATAGCAGAATTCCAGTACGTTGGCCTGGCTCTTGTCAGTTGGTGCAGTGCGGTTCTGCTGCAGCCAGAACTGGCATTTGGGGTTGTTCAGGTTGCGCGGGCTGCCCTGGGCCGCTTCGACGGCCTGGCGAGTCTCCTGCTGTTGCAGGATCACCTTGTAGCGCTCGAACATTTCGGCCTGCGCGTCGGCCGGCGCTGCCGGTTGGCTGGCGGTCGGTGCCATGGCCTGGACCACCGGCTGCACCTGTCCGGGCCACCAGTGCCAGGCCAGCCACAGGCTCAGGGCGATGGCCACGGCGCCGAGCCACAGGCCGAGCGCCACGCATAGAATCAACTGGACGGGCTTGAGGGTAACCTTCAGTTCGCGGCGACGTGGCATGGCGGCCTCCTGGCTGGGCGGTTCATGCCGGGCATTGTCGCACGGTGGCAGGGGTTTTTTGGCGTCGATGCTTTCGCCTTGAAGCATTTATCCGCAAAATCCGCGGTTTTTGCGCGGGGCAAGGGAGTGGGCATGAAATCCACCTGGGACATCTTCTGCACGGTCGTCGACAACTACGGCGACATCGGCGTGACCTGGCGCCTGGCCCGGCAACTGGTGGCCGAGCAGGGGCTGGCGGTACGCCTGTGGGTGGACGACCTCGAAGCCTTCGTGCGCCTGTGCCCCGAGGCCGATGCCGGCGCCGCGCAGCAGTGGCAAGCCGGCGTCGACGTGCGGCACTGGCCGAGCCAATGGCAACCGGTAGCGCCGGGCGACGTGGTGATCGGTGCCTTCGGTTGCCGGCTGCCGGCCGATTACATCGAGGCCCTGCGCCTACGGGCCAGGCCTGCGCTGTGGCTGAACCTCGAGTACTTGAGCGCCGAGGATTGGGTAGAGGGCTGCCATGGCCTGGCCTCGCCCCAGGCCAATGGGCTGCGCACCCTGTTTTTCTTCCCAGGCTTCACCGACAAGACCGGTGGCCTGCTGCGCGAGGGCACGCTGCTGGCCCGGCGCGCGGCCTTCGAGGCGGACCCGACCGCGCGCACAGCGTTCCTCGGCGGCCTGGGCGTGCAGGTGGAGGAGGGCGCGCGGCTGCTCTCGTTGTTTGCCTACGAAAACGCGCAGCTGGGCACCTGGCTCGATGCCTTGGTCGAAGACAGCCAACTTAGCCACCTGCTGGTGCCCGAGGGGCGCATCCTGGCCGATGTACGCCAATGGCTGGGTGAGCCTGGCCTGAGTGTGGGCGCTGTGCGGCGCAAAGGTGCGCTGACCGTGCAGATCCTGCCATTCGTCAGCCAGGACGATTATGATCGCCTGCTCTGGGCCTGCGACTTCAATGCCGTGCGCGGTGAGGACTCCTTCGTGCGTGCCCAATGGGCCGGCAAGCCGCTGTTGTGGCATATCTATGTGCAGGACGAGAACGCCCATTGGGAAAAACTCGAAGCGTTCCTCAAGCTTTATCGCCAAGGGCTGTCAGAAAAAGCGGGAGATGCGCTGGTCGAGCTTTGGCGTGCCTGGAACATGGACCGCGACATGGGCGCGGCCTGGCGCGGGGTGCTCGAGCACTGGCCGCAACTGCAGGCACATGCCCGCCAATGGAGCGCCGCACAGGCCGCTCGGCCGGACCTTGCCACGACGCTGGTACAGTTTTACCGAAATTGGCTATGATACGCGGCCTCGATTTTTATAAATCCATCCAGATTCGGATACTTCGTAATGAAAACTGGTAAAGAACTGAAACCCGGTACCGTACTGCGGATCGACAACGACCCGTGGCTGGTACAGAAAGCCGAATTCACCAAGTCCGGTCGCAACAGCGCGATCATGAAGACCAAGCTGAAGAACCTGCTGACCGGCTACAAGACCGAAACCGTCTACTTCGCCGACGACAAGCTGGACGACGTGATCCTCGATCGCAAGGAAGTCACCCTGTCCTTCATCAGCGGTGATGCCTACACCTTCATGGACACCACCGACTACACCATGTACGAACTGAACGCCGAAGACATCGACGCCGTTCTGCCGTACATCGAAGAAGGCATGCAGGACGTCTGCGCCCTGACCATGTACGAAGAGAAAGTCGTATCGGTCGAGCTGCCGACCACCATCAGCCGCCAGGTCACCTACACCGAGAACGCTGCTCGCGGCGACACCTCGGGCAAGGTCATGAAGCCGGCCAAGCTGGCCAACGGCACCGAAGTTCAGGTTGCCGACTTCATCGAGATCGACGAGTGGATCGACATCGACACTCGCGACGGCAGCTTCAAGGGCCGTTCCAAGAAGTAATTCTTCTTGCGATCGCAAAAAACCCGGCCTTGGCCGGGTTTTTTTTCAGGTGCGATATTTGCTGTTGCCAATCGCCGGCAAGCCGGCTCCCACAAAGGGCCTGCAAAATCAAATAGTTATGCGTTTTTCTGTGGGAGCCGGCTTGCCGGCGATTGGGACGCAAAGCGTCCACTACGATCAAACAGTCACGTGCAACCGCACATCCACATTGTTGCGCGTGGCATTGGAGTACGGGCAGACGTGGTGCGCTTTCTCCACCAGCGCCTCGGCCTCGGCCTGGGCCAGCCCCGGCAGGTTGATGTGCAGGTCGATATCCAGGCCGAACCCGCCTGGGATCTGCCCGATGCCCACCTTGGCGGTGATCGAGCTGTCGGCAGGCAGTTGCTGCTTCGCCTGGCCCGCCACGAACTTCAAGGCGCCGATGAAGCAGGCCGAATAACCGGCTGCGAACATCTGCTCGGGGTTGGTACCGTCGCCGCCAGCGCCGCCCAGCTCCTTGGGCGTGCTCAGCTTGACCTCGAGCTTGCCGTCGCTGGAGCGCGATTTACCATCGCGACCGCCGGTGGAGGTTGCTTCGGCGATGTACAGGGGAGTGACCTTTTGCATCTTGAGCCTCGCTTGTGTGCTGTGCGCCGTGGCGCTGGATGGGTACGGGAATTAAATTAGCGCTCAATTATTTAGTGCGCAAGATAAATTTCATTCCGTTCATCGGTACGGCGTTCCACAGCATAGCCGTCAGAGGTTTTTTTGCAGGCTGGCGCGCAGCTCCAACAAGTCCGCCTGCAGTTGCTGCAGGCGTTCGATGCTGCGCCCACTGGCTTGCAGGATGCACGGCGGCACGCGCCTGGCCTCGTCCTGCAGGGCGCGCCCCTTGTCGGTCAACTCCACCAGTACCACCCGCTCATCCTCGCGGCTGCGGGTGCGCTTGAGCAGCCCTTCGCTTTCCAGGCGCTTGAGCAGGGGGGTCAGCGAGCCCGGGTCGGTGAGCAGGCGCTGGCTGATCTCGCCCACGGTCAGGCCGTCCTGTTCCCAGAGCACGAGCATGGCCAGGTATTGCGGGTAGGTCAGGCCCAGGGCCTGCAACAGGGGTTTGTAGACCTTGGTCATCAGCAACGAGGTGGAATGCAGGGCGAAGCAGACCTGGTTGTCCAGCAGCAGCTCGTCGCAAGGGGCGTTGATGTCGGCGTTCATGCAGGTCCTTGAATGAAGTCAGGGTGAAAATCTAGCACGCTGATGGTTGGCGCGCTCACTACCTGCGCAGTCCGCTGCGCAGGGCCAGGTCCCAGGGGGGTACCGGACTGAAACGGCTCTTGAGGAATTCGAGCAGCAAGCGACTGCGAGAGTTCGTTTCATGTTCCAGGCGTAGTGCATAGATGCCACTGCTTTCCGGTGGCGGCAGGCCGTTTTCGCAGAACAGCGGCAGCAGTTCGCCGCGCAGCAGGTAGTCGCTGACCAGCCAGGTAGGCAGGTGGGCAATGCCCAGGCCGGCCAGGGCGCCGAACAGCAGCGTCTCGGCATTGTTGGCGGCCATGCGCATGCGTGCCGGGCGGTACAGGCGGCTCTGGCCATCGACCGTGAAGCGCCAGGCGAAGGGCGGCGCCAGGCCGTCCCAGTCCAGGCCATGGTGCTCCGGCAGCTCGCTCGGGCAGGCCGGCACGCCGCGGCTGGCCAAGTAGGCCGGGCTGGCGCAGGCGATGCGCACCATGTAGGCCAGGGGCGTGGCGACCAGGCGGGTGTCGGCCAGGGGGCCGGCGCGCAGCACCAGGTCGACCTCGCCCAGGTGGCTGCCGTGCAGGTCGACGAAGCTATCGATCAGACGCAGTTGCACATCCAGCCCAGGGTAGGCCGCCAGGAAGTCGGCGATGGCCGGAGCCAGGTGGCGGCGGCCAAAGGCGGCAGGGGCATCGATGCGGATCAACCCTTCCGGCGCGCTGCTCAACGACACCGCCTCGGCCCGCGCCAGGCGCAGTTCCTCGATGATGCGCCGGGCCCGCTCGGCGAAAGCTTTACCGGCTGGCGTGGCTCGAACTGCGTGGGTGGTGCGGGCGAACAAGCGGCTGCCGACGGCCTGCTCCAGGTTATCGATACGCCGGGCTACCGCCGAGGGCGTCAGTGGGTGGCGGCGCGCCGCGGCGGAGAAGCTGCCGGTTTCCAGCACATCGAGAAACAGGCTCAATTGTTCGGTCAGAGTGTCAGGGCTCATGGCACATCACTGTTCCAGCGCGGATAGGGTTTGCTTGTGCGAAATAGGCAAAGCCATTGTGCGCTGCTGTGCGTTTCCCCGCCAGCGGCGAGCCGCTAGCATGCCCGTATTGTCAAACCGGCGGGATGAGGCGCGGATGATCGAGTGGGTGATGTATGGGGTGTTGGGCGCGGCCCTGGGCACCATGGGTGGATTGTTCGGTATCGGCGGTGGGTTGATCGCGATCCCGGCGTTGGGGGTGTTGTTCGGCCTTGATCAGCAACTGGCGCAAGGCACGGCATTGGTGATGGTGGTGCCCAACGTGCTGCTGGCGCTATGGCGCTACCACCAGCGTAACCGCATCGAGTTGCGCCATGCCTTGCCGCTGGCGGTGTGCAGCTTCCTGTTCGCCTGGCTCGGCTCGATCTGGGCGGTGGGCATCGATGCGCAGTCCATGCGCTTAGGCTTCGTCGGCTTCCTGGTGGCCCTGGCGCTGTGGAACGTGGCGCGGATGTTCCTGCGCGTGCCGCTGCCGAGCGCCGAACTGCGTTACCCATGGCCTTGGCTGGGGGTACTGGGGAGTTTCGCCGGTGCCATGGGCGGGTTGTTCGGTGTCGGCGGGGCCGTGGTGGCGACCCCCATCCTGACCAGCGTATTCGGTACCACCCAGGTCGTTGCCCAGGGGCTGTCATTGGCCCTGGCTGCCCCCAGCACCCTGGTGACGCTGGTCACCTACGGTGTGCACGGCAGTGTCGACTGGCACGTAGGTATCCCGCTGGCCATCGGTGGCCTGCTCAGCATCAGTTGGGGCGTGAAGCTGGCCCACGCCTTGCCGGAGAACGTGCTGCGCACGCTGTTCTGCATCTTCCTGGTGGCCTGCGCCGTGATGCTGGGCTTGGAGATCTAGCCAAGACGCATCGCCGGCAAGCCGGCTCCCACCTGTCCTGCGCTGTTTTAAGAGGCAGCGTCGTACCTGTGGGAGCCGGCTTGCCGGCGATAGGGCCGGAGCAGGCAACCAAGACAGTTTGCTCCGCTCCCATAGGGCCCGCGCCTCTGCCGGCGACAGGCATCACTTGAACCCTTCGACGATGTAGTCCGCCATGCAGTCGGTGATCGGCGACTGCTGCTGCGTATTGCGCAACAGCATCACATTGGCCAGCGGCAGCTGCGGCAGGCCCTCGTGCTCGCCGAGCATCCGCAGATTGCCGCCGATCAGGCTCTGCAGCTGGGCCGTGACGGCCAGGCCGGCGCTGACGATGGCGAAGATCGCCGCCAGGCTGGGGCTGGTGTAGGCGATGCGATAGTCGATGCCCTGGGCCTCCAGGGCGTTGCAGGTCCAGGCGCGGCAGAAACAGTCGGTGTTGAACAGCGCCAAAGGCATGGGCCGTTGCTCCTGCGGGCAGAAACCTTGCGCCGCGGCCCATACCAGGCGCTCCTGGCGCAGCAGCTGGCCGACCTCGTTGCCCGGCTCGCGGGTGACGATGGTCAGGTCCAGGTCTTGGCGCAGCATCAGATGCTTGGACGACTCGCAATGCACTTCTACCTGGATGAGCGGGTAGGCCTGGGCGAAGCTCGAAAGAATGGTCGGCAAAAAGCGCATGGCGTAGTCGTCGGGCGTGCCGATGCGCACCACTCCGACCATATGCGGCATGCGCAGGGTGTTGAACACCTCGCCCTGCAGTTTGAGGATGCGTCGGGCATAGCCGAGCAGTACTTGGCCCTCGGCGGTCAGGCGCACCTGGCGGCCGTCGCGTTCGAACAGCTGGCGTTGGAGAATGTCTTCTTCGAGCCGTTTCATCTGCATGCTCACCGCCGACTGGGTGCGGTTGACCACCTCGCCGGCGCGGGTGAAACCGCCTTGTTCGGCGATGGCCACGAAGGTGCGAAGTACGTCCGAATCGAGGTTCTGGTACTGGGACATTGCATCAATCTCCGAGATGCATTGCATCAGAAACATTCGTTGGATTGATCTTAAGCCCGGCGCGAGACTGAAGCCATCTTCACGGAGGGCTTCAAGATGAAAGGTCAGATCACTACCCTGTACGTCAAACCTTCCTCGTCATTCACCCATATGGGCGAGGCGCTGCTGGCGCGGCTGCTTCGCTGGTACGAGCTGTACCGCCAGCGCCGCGCGTTGCTCAGCCTGAGCGATGCGACCTTGCACGACCTGGGGTTGAGCAGGGCGGATATCGAGCAGGAGGCCGAGCGGCATTTCTGGGATGACCCGCTGCGCAAATGAGTGCCGATGCCATCGCGGGACAAGCCCGCTCCCACAGGGACGGCGTTGTCGCGGATTCTGTGGGAGCCAACTGTCTTGAGTTGCTTGCCCCGGTCCTATCGCTGGCAAGCCAGCTCCCACAGGTACAGCGGTGTCTCTGAAAACAGCGCAGGCCTGGTGGGAGCGGGCTTGTCCCGCGATTGGCAGCAGCGCCTTACTTGCGTACTTGCTTCAATGTCTCGGCAATCAGGAACGCCAATTCCAATGACTGGTCGGCATTGAGCCTCGGGTCGCAATGGGTATGGTACCGGTCCGACAACCCATCTTCGGTGATCGGCCGCGCACCACCGATGCACTCGGTGACATTCTGCCCGGTCATCTCGATGTGAATCCCCCCGGCATGGCTGCCTTCGGCCTGGTGCACCTGGAAGAACTGGCGCACCTCGTCGAGGATCTGCGCGAAATCCCGGGTCTTGTAGCCGCTGCTGGCCTTGATGGTATTGCCGTGCATTGGGTCGGAGCTCCACAGCACCTTGCGCCCTTCGCGCTCGACGGTGCGGATCAACCCCGGCAGGTGCTCGGCCACCTTGCCGGCGCCCATGCGCACGATCAGGTTGAGCCGCCCTGGATCGTTGTCCGGGTTGAGGGTGTCGATCAGGCGGATCAGTTCCTCGGGGTTCATGCTCGGCCCCACCTTCACACCGATCGGGTTGTGCACCCCGCGCAGGAACTCCACATGGGCGCCGTCCAGCTGGCGAGTGCGATCGCCGATCCACAGCATGTGCGCCGAGCAGTCGTAGTAGTCGCCGGTCAGGCTGTCGCGCCGCACGAAGGCTTCCTCGTAGTTGAGCAGCAGCGCTTCGTGGGCGGTGAAGAAGCTCGTCTCGCGCAGTTGCGGTGCGCCGTCCAGGCCGCAGGCGCGCATGAACGCCAGGGTTTCATCGATGCGCCCGGCCAGTTGGTGGTACTTCTCCGACAAGGCCGAGTTGGCGATGAAATCCAGGTTCCACTTGTGCACTTGGTGCAGGTCGGCAAAGCCGCCCTGGGCGAAGGCGCGCAGCAGGTTGAGGCTGGCGGTGGCCTGGTGGTAGGCCTGCAGCAGGCGCTCCGGGTCCGGCACACGGCTCTGCTCGTCGAAACCGATGCCGTTGACGATATCGCCGCGGTAGGCCGGCAAGGTCACCTGGCCGATGGTTTCGTCACCCGAGGAGCGCGGCTTGGCGAACTGCCCAGCCATGCGCCCGACCTTGACCACCGGGCAACCGGCGGCGAAGGTCATGACGATGGCCATCTGCAGCAGCACCTTGAAGGTGTCGCGGATCTTCGCCGCCGAGAACTCGGCGAAACTCTCGGCGCAGTCGCCCCCCTGCAACAGGAAGGCCCGGCCCTCGGTGACCTCGGCGAACTGCCGGCGCAACTCCCGGGCTTCGCCTGCGAACACCAGCGGTGGGTAGCTGGCCAGGGTCTGCTCGACCTTGAGCAGGTGCGCGGCGTCGGGGTAGGTCGGTTGCTGCTGGATCGGCAGGGTGCGCCAGCTCTCGGGGCTCCAGGGTCGGTTCATCACGGGCTCGGTAGTCGGTTATAGGCTGCCTGCCATGGTATCAGCTGGCGGCGTGCTTGTTGCACCGGGGGCATTGGCGGACAATGGCCGTTTTGCGCGGGCAGGTGGCGGTAATGGGGACGGAGCGAGAAGAGCGGCTGTTGGCCCGGGTCGAGGATGCATTCGGGGTCATCAGCGTCTATGAGGTGGACGACTACCGCTTCCTCGAGTTCGGCGACGCCATCGAGCAAAGCTGCACCTTCACGGCCGACCCCAGTTGGTTGGAGTACGACTACACCCGCGCCATGCTGGTCGGGGCGCTGTGCCACGCGCAACCGGAAAGCGCGCTGTTCCTGGGCCTGGGCGCCGGTACCCTGACCCAGGCCTGCCTGAAGTTCCTGCCCCTGGAAGACGTCGAGGTCATCGAGCTGCGCCCGGACGTGCCGCGCCTGGCCATGCAATACATGGGGCTGGACGACGACCCGCGGTTGTACGTGCGGGTGGGCGATGCCCTGGAGCTGCTGCCCAGCGCCGAGAAGGCCGACCTGTTGTTCGTCGACCTCTATACCGATCATGGGCCCGGCGTCGGCCATTTGGCCTGGGGGTTCCTGGAGAACTGCCAGAAGCAGCTCAACCCGGGGGGGTGGCTGGTGATCAACCAATGGGCAGGGGACGACGGCCGGCCGTTGGGCGCGGCGTTGTTGCGCGGGTTGTACCACCGGCACTACTGGGAGCTGCCGGTGAAGGAGGGGAATGTGATCTTGCTGGTGCCGGCTGATCTGGAGCAGGAACTGGACCTGGATGGGCTGCGGGCGCGGGCCGAGGCGCTGGCGCCGCGGCTTGGGTATTCGCTGGAGTATCTGATCAGGGCGGTTCGATCGGCCAGCTGAGCAAACGGGGCCGCTTTATGGCCCATCGTGGGGCAAGCATGCACGGGCCCTGTGGGAGCGGGCTTGTCCCGCGATGAGGAGAACGCGAAAACGATTCAGCGCCCACAGGCTGATGGCCGCGTGCTGGCCTTCACCGTTGAAAAAAATCTCACGGTTCGGCCAGGATTCGGGTATAGTACGCGCCGGTCTTTTAGCGGACCTCAAAATCAGGTGGTGCAAATCCTCCGAGTCCAGCTTCGGCTGCGTGTCCGCTAGGCGGACCTTCCCAAGACGTTCCTTTTTCAATCGTTTTCGCAAATCCCCGCCGCCAAAGCTGCCTGGGTGACCGTTTGGTCTTTCAAGGCATGTGCAGCTTTGGAGCATGGGTCTTTGCGGATGCACCTAGAGGCAGACCCATGACCCAGGAAACCGGCGGATTCGCCGCTCTCGATCTCAATCCGAATATCGTTGCCGCAGTACTGGCGACCGGCTATGAAGAGCCATCGGCCATTCAGCAACAATCGATCCCGATCATCCTCGCCGGTCACGACATGATCGGCCAGGCGCAGACTGGCACCGGCAAGACCGCTGCCTTCGCCCTGCCGATCCTCAATCGCATCGATGTGAGCAAGCGCGAACCGCAAGCCCTGATCCTGGCGCCGACCCGTGAGTTGGCGCTGCAAGTAGCCACCGCTTTCGAAACCTACGCCAAGCAGATGCCGGGCGTGAATGTAGTGGCCGTGTACGGTGGTGCCCCGATGGGCCCACAACTGCGTGCCATCCGTAACGGCGCCCAGATCGTCGTCGCTACCCCTGGCCGCCTGTGCGACCACCTGCGCCGCGACGAGAAAGTCCTGTCCACCGTCCAGTACCTGGTACTCGACGAAGCGGACGAAATGCTCAAGCTCGGCTTCATGGACGACCTGGAAGTCATCTTCAAGGCCATCCCCGAGTCGCGCCAGACCGTGCTGTTCTCCGCCACCCTGCCGTCGTCGATCCGCTCGATCGCCGAGCGTCACCTGCGTGAGCCCAAGCACGTCAAGATCCAGAGCAAGACCCAGACCGTCACCGCGATCGAGCAGGCTCACCTGATGGTCCACGCCGACCAGAAGATCCCGGCCGTGCTGCGTCTGCTGGAAGTGGAAGAGTTCGACGCGCTGATCGCTTTCGTGCGTACCAAGCAAGCCACGCTGGACCTGGCCGCCGCCCTGGAAGCCAAGGGCTACAAGGCTGCCGCACTGAACGGCGACATCGCCCAGAACCAGCGTGAGCGCGTCATCGACTCGCTCAAGGATGGCCGCCTGGACATCGTCGTCGCCACCGACGTCGCGGCCCGAGGCCTGGACGTGCCGCGTATCACCCACGTGTTCAACGTCGACATGCCGTACGATCCGGAGTCCTACGTGCACCGTATCGGCCGTACCGGCCGTGCCGGTCGCGATGGCCGTGCGCTGCTGCTGGTCACCCCGCGTGAACGCCGCATGCTGCAGGTCATCGAGCGTGTCACCGGGCAGAAGGTCGCCGAAGCCCGCCTGCCGAACCCGCAGGCCGTGCTCGACGCGCGCATCAAGAAGCTGACCGCGAGCCTGGCGCCGCTGGTGGCCGAATCGGAGGCCAGCCATGGCGAACTGTTCGACCGCCTGACCGCTGACCTGGGCTGCAGCCCGCGTGCCCTGGCCTCGGCCCTGCTGCGCAAGGCCACCAACGGCCAGGCCCTGGACCTGGCCGCGGTCGAGCGCGAACAGCCGCTGGTGCCGACCTACACCCCGCGTGAGCGTGGCGAACGCAGCGAGCGCGGTGAGCGTAGCGAGCGTGGTGACCGCGAGCGTCGCGCGCCGATGCCGCTGCCGGAAGGCCGCGTGCGCTGCCGTACCGCCCTCGGTGCCCGTGACGGTATCGCCGCCAAGAACCTGCTGGGCGCGATCCTCAATGAGGGTGGCCTGGCACGCGATGCCATCGGCCGCATCCAGGTACGCGACAGCTTCAGCCTGGTCGAGCTGCCGGAAGAAGGCCTGGAGCGTCTGCTGTCCAAGCTCAAGGACACCCGTGTGGCGGGCAAGCAGCTGAAGCTGCGCCGCTACCGCGAGGACTGATCCTGGCGCGATGAAAAAATCCCCGGCCTCGGCTGGGGATTTTTTTGCCCGGTTGGAATGGCCCAATCGCCGGCAAGCCGGCTCCCACAGCACAGCGTCGAGCCTGTGGGCTTGCCCCGCGATTGGGCCGGGCCCGCTATCACCGCCGCCAAGCAAGGGCTTCGCCCTTGATCGCGGGACAAGCCCGCTCCCACAGGGTGTGGTTGGCGAAGTACCGG
>NZ_JBLUPY010000062.1:0-12038 GCF_048068215.1 Pseudomonas sp. NY15372 | reverse complement strand
CCCCTTGCCGGGTGTGTAGAGGACTTTCACCTCCAAGTCACCTGCTCGGCCACCACAGCCAAGCGGGTTGCGCTAACGCGCAACGCGCCATGCCTGGCGCACATAAAAAAAACGCCCTCTCGAATGAGAGGGCGTTTTCGATTTGGAGCGGGAAACGAGACTCGAACTCGCGACCCCGACCTTGGCAAGGTCGTGCTCTACCAACTGAGCTATTCCCGCATATTTGAAGCAAACCGCTTTTTGGCCTGAAGCGCTTTGAAGCGCCTTCACTGCCGCCGCACCGTCATGGACGCTGCCGCTTTGAATTGGAGCGGGAAACGAGACTCGAACTCGCGACCCCGACCTTGGCAAGGTCGTGCTCTACCAACTGAGCTATTCCCGCAAATGGCGTCCCCTAGGGGACTCGAACCCCTGTTACCGCCGTGAAAGGGCGGTGTCCTAGGCCACTAGACGAAGGGGACATACCCAACGCTTTTCAGCGCACCAGATCATGAACCTTGCGATTCAGCCTGGATTTCTTTCCCGCCCTGCCAATAGGCAGTGCCGGAGAAACTGGAGCGGGAAACGAGACTCGAACTCGCGACCCCGACCTTGGCAAGGTCGTGCTCTACCAACTGAGCTATTCCCGCATTGGCGTCCCCTAGGGGACTCGAACCCCTGTTACCGCCGTGAAAGGGCGGTGTCCTAGGCCACTAGACGAAGGGGACACACACTACAACTTTTCACTCCCTGCTGCGTTTCGCGGTGTGCTTTACGCTGCAAGTGGCGCGCATTCTATGGATGCCTTGGAAGGCCGTCAACCCCTTTGTGGAAATTTATTTAAATCAATGACTTCCGTCTCTATAGAGGCCGCCATGCGCTGTGCCCGAAAGCTGACGTTGCTTTTTTGACAGGCAGCCGGCAAGCTCATGGCAAAGCGCCAGTAGGAAAAATCCCAAGACCGCCGGACGGGCTATCCGGCATAAGTCGAATTCTCCTACACTCAATACGGAAAACTACTCTTTATCAACGAGGCGTTAACGGTGACACCACTCCTGATCACCCTGCTCATCGTCGCAGGCATCGCATTACTGATCGTGATCGGTTATCTGAACAATGTCGTGGAAAACGCCAAGCTGGAACGCGCACGACTGAAGATCGAGCTGGCCGAACGCCTGCGCCGCTGCGGCGAAATCACCGAGACCTTTCCCCGGCAATTGATGAGCCCGGCGCTCAAGCTGCTGCTCACGCGCCTGGAGCTCAACCTCAACCAGCGCCAACTGGCACTGGATAAGCAAAACAGCGAGATCAAGACGCGTATCAGTGCCCTGGAAGGGCTGATCGCCCAAGGCGAGAGCTTGCCGATCGACAACCCGCCCAGCCCGATCCAGACCGAGGCCAAGGCCAAGGAAGTGCGCTACCTGCTCGAGGCGCTGCACAACCAGATCGTGCGCGCCACCCAGGAAGGCTTCCTGCAGACCAACGAAGGCAAGTATTGGGTCAAGGAAATCCGCCATCTGCTGGTGCTGTTGCACATCGAGTTCTTCAACAACCTGGGCCAGCAGGCCCTGCAGCAGAACCAGCCGGGCCAGGCGCGGCTGGCGTTCGAGCGTGGCGTGCAATACCTGCGTAAGCAGCAGGATCCCAAGCAGTACGAAGAGCAGCGGGTCTACCTGGAAAAACTGCTGGCCCGGGCCAATGCCCTGGTGCAGGACCAAATGGAGCCTGCCGAGAACGACGAAAACGAACTGACCCAGGGGCTCAAGACCGACGACGACGAGACCTGGAAGAAAAAAGCCGTTTACGACTGAACAGCATTCCATTTCCGTGACGCAATCGCCGGCAAGCCGGCTCCCACAGGGCAGCGCAAATTCTGGAACTGCGCGGCCCCTGTGGGAGCCGGCTTGCCGGCGATTGACCCACCCTGAAAACCCAGGCTCAAACCCTTTGCAACCCCTTCAGCAGCCAGTTCCTGAACTTACGCCCCCCCTGTGGGAGCCGGCTTGCCGGCGATTGGCCTACCCTGACAACCCAGGCTTAGGCCCTTTGCAGCCCCTTCAGCCCTCGGTCAATTCCTGAACTTGCGCCGCCCCGGTGGGAGCCGGCCTGCCGGCGATTGGCCTACCCTGACAACCCAGGCTCAGACCCTTTGCAACCCCTTCAGCAGTCGATCAGTTCCTGAACTTGCGCCGCCCCTGTGGGAGCCGGCTTGCCGGCGATTGACCCACCCTGACAACCCAGGCTTAGGCCCTTTGCAGCCCCTTCAGCCCTCGGTCAATTCCTGAACTTGCGCCGCCCCTGTGGGAGCCGGCTTGCCGGCGATTGGCCTCCCCTGAAAACCCAGGCTCAAACCCTTTGCAACCCCTTCAGCAGCCAGTTCCTGAACTTACGCCACCCCGGTGGGAGCCGGCTTGCCGGCGATTGGCCTACCCTGACAACCCAGGCTCAAACCCTTTGCAACCCCTTCAGCAGCCAGTTCCTGAACTTACGCCCCCCCCTGTGGGAGCCGGCTTGCCGGCGATTGACCCACCCTGACAACCCAGGCTCAAACCCTTTGCAGCCCCTTCAGCCCTCGGTCAATTCCTGAACTTGCGCCGCCCCGGTGGGAGCCGGCTTGCCGGCGATTGGCCTACCCTGACAACCCAGGCTCAGGCCCTTTGCAGCCCCTTCAGCAGTCGATCAGTTCCTGAACTTGCGCCGCCCCTGTGGGAGCCGGCTTGCCGGCGATTGGGCCCACCCTGACAACCCAGGCTCAGGCCCTTTGCAGCCCCTTCAGCAGTCGGTCAGTTCCAAGAAGATCGCCGCCAAGCGCTCCAGCCCCACCCGGTCCGCTTCGCTGAAGCGCGCAAGCCTGGGGCTGTCCAGGTCCAGCACACCAATCAACCGCCCTTGCTTCACCAAAGGAATCACCAGTTCGCTGTTGGACGCGCTGTCGCAGGCGATATGCCCAGGGAAGGCATGCACGTCCTCGACCCGCTGGGTCTGCCGGGTGGCCGCCGCGGCGCCACACACGCCTTTGCCGAAGGGAATGCGCACGCAGGCCACCTGGCCCTGGAACGGGCCCAGCACCAGTTGCTCGTCACGACTGAGGTAAAAACCCGCCCAGTTCAAATCCTCCACCTGGTGATAGAGGAAGGCAGAAAACTGCGCGGCGTTGGCGATGAAGTCACGCTCGTCGGCGAACAGCGCCTGCACTTGCGCGGCCAGCAGGTCATAGCCATCGAGGCCGTTGCCACTGGCATTGAGGTCGATCATGGTTTTTGCTCCAGCAATTGCAGCCCGACCCAATAGCGGGCGAACTGATAGGCACACCGGCCATTACGGTTGCCGCGGCCGGTGGCCCAGCGCACGGCGAGAATGTCCAACTGCTCGTCACGCTGCCAGCGCAGGCCGGCAGCAGCGGCCAGCTGGCCGATCCAGTGTTCGACCACATCGAGGAAGTGGTCCTGGGTAAAGGGGTAGAACGACAGCCACAGGCCGAAACGGTCCGAGAGGGCAATCTTGTCCTCCACCGCCTCGCTGGGGTGCAGCTCGCCATCGACGCGCTTCCAGTGCTCGTTGTCGCTTTCCTTTTCCGGCACCAGGTGACGGCGGTTGGAGGTGGCATACAGCAGCACGTTGTCCGGTGCCTGCTCCAGCGAGCCGTCAAGTACGCTCTTGAGCACCCGGTAGTCGCCCTCCCCTGCTTCGAACGACAAGTCGTCGCAGAACAGGATGAAGCGCTGCTCGCAGGCTTGCAGTTGCTCGACCACCCGCGGCAGGTCGGCCAGGTGGTCGCGCTCGATCTCGATCAGGCGCAGGCCCTGGCCAGCGTGTTCGGCCAGCAGCGCACGCACCAGCGACGACTTGCCGGTGCCGCGCGAGCCCCACAGCAAGGCGTGGTTGGCGGGCAGGCCCTGGATGAACTGGTGGGTGTTGCGGCCCAATTGCTCACGCTGCTGGTCGACGCCGATCAGGTCGCTCAGGCGGATATCGAGGCTGACCTGCAACGGCAGCAGGTAGCCGCTGCGGCCATCGCGCTGCCAGCGCGCGGCCAGCGTGGTCGACCAGTCGATGTCCGGGCGCGGTGCCGGCAACAGGGGTTCGAGGCGCGCGAGCACGGACTCGGCGCGGTCGAGAAAAGCGGTCAAGCGGGCGTCCATTGGAGCTCCTGGGTGTCAGTAGGGGCCGCTGCGCGGCCCATCGCGGGGCAAGCCCGCTCCCACAAGAAGGCGGCACCACCAAAAGGAAGGCGCCTCACCGGACCTGCGGGAGCGGGCTTGCCCCGCGATGGGCCGCACGGCAGCCCAAAAATAGCGGCCAACCTGAAAATGAACAGACAGACCTGGCAGCAGCCTAAGGTGTCTCGGGCTATGCTTGCGCAGCGCAGGGGCGCGAAACCGGCTCGGGACTCATGGATATCAAGTTCACCAATCGCCTGTCATACAAGCAAGCCCGCTTGACAGTCCTGGTCGGCTGCGTACTGGGTACCTTGCTCAGCCTCGTCCAGATCGGTATCGATTATGCCAGCGAAGACGCGTCCATCAACCGCGAAATTCAGGCGTTGCTGCAGATCACCCATGATCCGGTCTCGCGCATTTCGTACAACATCGACGCGGAGCTGGCCAAGGAATTGACCGGCGGCCTGCTGCAATCGCCGGCAGTGACCCGCGCACGGCTGGTCGATAACAACGACTCGGTGCTGGCCGACTCCCAGCGTCCACGCCTGGAAGACCGCTACCGCCCCTTGAGCGATTTTCTGTTCGGCGAGCAGCGCCAGTTCCAGGAGCGCTTGTTCCTGCCGCACATGCCCAACGACTATCAGGGCACCCTGTATCTGGAAGTCGACACCTACGCCTTCGGCAGCCGCTTCCTCGACCGCGCCGGGGTCACCCTGGTCAATGGGTTCGCCCGCAGCCTGGTGCTGACCGGCATCCTTCTGGGGCTGTTCTACCTGATGCTGACCAAACCCCTGGTCAGGGTCATCGCAGCCCTGAGCAGCAGCGACCCGCGCCACCCGCAGCCGGGCCGCCTGGAATGCCCGCCCGGCCATGAACAGGACGAGATCGGCGTGCTGGTGAAGGTGACCAACCAGCAGCTCGTCAGCATGGCCGCGGAAATCCAGCAACGGCGCAACGCCGAGAACCGCCTGACCCAGTACCTGAACGAACTGGAGGACATCGTCTCGGCCCGCACCAACGAACTGAAGGCCAGCAACGACCGCCTGAGCCAGTCCAACCAGGAACTGGAACTGGCGCGCCAACGGGCGCTGGACATGGCCCAGACACGGGCCGCCTTCCTGGCCAACATGAGCCACGAGATCCGCACGCCGCTCAACGGCATGCTGGGCATGATCGCCTTGGCCCTGGACAGCCCGCTGGCAGCCGAACAACACCAGCAGCTGTCGATCGCCCACGACTCGGGCAAGGTGCTTGTGGAACTGCTCAACGACATCCTCGACTTGTCCAAGTTCGATGCCGGCCAGCTGGAGCTCGAACGCATCCCGTTCGACATGGGGGCGATGGTCGAGGACACCGCCAACCTGCTGTCGCAGAATGCCGCGGCCAACGTCGAGCTGACCTGCCAGGTCAGCCCAGGCTTCCCGAGTTCAGTCGTGGGTGACCCGACCCGGGTACGGCAGATCGTTAGCAACCTGTTGTCCAACGCCCTCAAGTTCACCCGTTTCGGCCGTGTCGATGTGCGCCTGGCGCCCATCGTCGGCGGCGTGCGGCTGGAAGTCTGCGACACCGGCATCGGCATCCCGGAACAAGCCCAGGCTCGGATCTTCCAGCCTTTCACGCAGGCCGGCGCCGGCATCACCCGCCAGTACGGCGGTACCGGCCTGGGCCTGGCGTTGACGCGCAACCTGTGCAAGGCCATGCAAGGCCACCTGCATATCCAGTCCGAGGCTGGCTTCGGCAGCCGTTTCAGCGCCGAGCTGCCGCTGCTCGTGCACACCGAAGCGATCCCGCCCGCGCCGCTGACCGGGCGCGTGGTGGCCCTGAGCAATGCCGGCAGCGGCCTGGCCGAGCTGCTGCAAGGCCTGCTGCCCGGCTGGGGCCTGGCCTACCAACGGCTGGATGAGGTGGCCCAGGTCGCCGATGCCGCGCCCGACCTGTTGATCACCGATGACCTCGAGCACCTGTTCGCCTTGCGGCCGGGGCTGAAGGCCCCGATCCTGCTGGTGACGGCCTACGGCAATTTCCTGACCGGTGACGAAGCCACGCAACTGGCGCCCTTGCTGCAACTGGCCCGCCCGCTGGCACGCAATGCCCTGTACCAGGTCCTGCGCCGTGCACTGCTAGGTGACGAGCCCGACGCGCCCCCCTCCCACGAGCAGACCCAACCCGGGCAACGGCGGGTACGCGTGCTGCTGGTGGAGGACAACCCAGTCAACCAACTGGTGGCCAAGGGCATGCTGTTAAAACTCGGCTGCGAGGTGCTGCTGGCCACCCAGGGCCTCGAGGCCCTGGAGCAGTTGGAGCACGAAGCGGTGGACATGGTGCTGATGGACTGCAACATGCCCGTGATGGATGGCTACGAAGCCACCCGGCGCATCCGCCAGGACGGGCGCTGGTCAGCCTTGCCGATCGTCGCCTTGACCGCCAATGCCATGCCCGAGGAGCGCGAGCGCTGCCGCGCAGCAGGCATGAACGACTACCTGGCCAAGCCGTTTCGCCGTGAGGAATTGCTGGCGCTGGTCGAGCACTGGGTGCCGTTCAGCGATCAAGCAGCGCCTCGATCGGCGCCTTGAGTGCGTCGGGCTTGGTGCTGGGAGAAAAGCGGGTGACCTTGCCGCTGGCCGGGTCGACCAGGAACTTGGTGAAATTCCACTTGATCCGTTGCGTGCCGAGGATGCCCGGCGCACGCTTTTTCAATTCGACGAACAATGGGTGGGCGCCTGGGCCGTTGACCTCGACCTTGCGAAACAGCGGGAAGCTCACGCCGAAGTTGCGCTCGCAGAACTGCGCGATCTCTCGCGCCTCGCCCGGCTCCTGCTTGCCGAACTGGTTGCAGGGAAAGCCCAGCACCACCAGGCCTTGGGCCCGGTAGTCCTGCCAGAGCTGCTCCAGGCCCTTGTATTGGGGCGTGAAACCGCATTGGCTGGCGGTATTGACCACCAACAGCGCCTTGCCGGGAAAGTCGCCCAGCACTTTGTGCTCGCCACCGAGGGTGACGCAGCGGATATCGCTCAGCGAATCGGCCATCGCAGGTCTCCGGTCAGTCACGCGGCTTGAGGTCCAGGCACACCGAGTTGATGCAGTAGCGCAGGCCGGTCGGTGGCGGGCCATCGGGGAATACGTGGCCCAGGTGGGCATCGCAGCGGGCACAGGTGACTTCGGTACGGATCATGCCATGGGAGGTGTCGCGCACTTCGATCATGGCGCTTTGCTCGATCGGCTCGTAGAAGCTCGGCCAGCCGCAACCGGAGTCGAACTTGGCCTTGGCATCGAACAGCGGCAGGTCACAGCAGATGCAATGGTAGATACCGTCGCGCCGCTCGCTGTTGTACTTGCCGCTGAACGGGCGCTCGGTGCCCTTCAGGCGGCACACCTGGTACTGGGCGGGGTCGAGCATCTGGCGCCACTGTTCCAGGGTCTTGTCGATCTTTTGCATGGGTAACCTCGGCAGGCTGAATTTCACTCGCGCCGTCTTTCTTTATGGCGGGGGTGACACGTATATTAGTGGGCTTCTCTGCCAGCCAGTCTGGCATGCGCTCCGCCCTTTTCAAACCTTTTGACGGCGGTGCGCCGCGACTTCTCAATCGGGATCACATCATGCAGTTCAGCAAATCGAACAAGCTCGCCAATGTCTGCTACGACATTCGCGGCCCGGTGCTCAAGCACGCCAAACGCCTGGAAGAGGAAGGCCATCGCATCCTCAAGCTGAACATCGGCAACCCGGCCCCGTTTGGCTTCGAAGCGCCGGACGAGATCCTTCAGGATGTGATCCGCAACCTGCCCACCGCCCAGGGCTACAGCGACTCCAAGGGCCTGTTCAGCGCGCGCAAGGCGGTGATGCAATACTGCCAGCAGAAGCAGATCGAAGGCGTCGGCATCGAGGACATCTACCTGGGCAACGGTGTGTCCGAGCTGATCGTGATGTCCATGCAGGCGTTGCTCAACAACGGTGACGAGGTGCTGATCCCGGCGCCGGACTACCCCCTGTGGACCGCCGCGGTGAGCCTGGCAGGCGGCAAGCCGGTGCACTACCTGTGCGACGAGCAGGCCGACTGGTTCCCCGACCTCGAGGACATCAAGGCCAAGATCACCCCCAACACCAAGGCCCTGGTGATCATCAACCCGAACAACCCGACAGGCGCGGTGTATTCCAAGGAGCTGCTGCTGGGCATGCTGGAGCTTGCGCGCCAGCACAACCTGGTGGTGTTCTCCGACGAGATCTACGACAAGATCCTCTACGATGAAGCCGTGCACATCAGCACCGCCTCGCTGGCCCCGGATCTGCTGTGCCTGACCTTCAACGGCCTGTCCAAGTCGTACCGGGTGGCGGGCTTCCGCTCCGGCTGGCTGATCATCTCCGGGCCCAAGCATCACGCCCAGAGCTACATCGAAGGCATCGACATGCTGGCCAACATGCGCCTGTGCGCCAACGTGCCGGCCCAGCACGCGATCCAGACCGCCCTGGGCGGCTACCAGAGCATCAATGACCTGGTACTGCCGCCAGGCCGGCTGCTGGAGCAGCGCAACCGCACTTACGAGCTGCTCAATGCCATCCCAGGCGTGAGCTGCGTCAAGCCCATGGGCGCGTTGTATGCCTTCCCGAAGATCGACCCGAAGGTCTGCCCGATCCATAACGACGAGAAGTTCGTGCTCGACCTGCTGTTGTCCGAGAAGCTGCTGATCGTCCAGGGCACGGCGTTCAACTGGCCATGGCCGGACCACTTCCGCGTGGTGACCCTGCCGCGGGTGGACGACCTGGAGCAGGCGATCGGGCGTATTGGCAATTTCCTGCGCACCTACCAGCAGTAACAGCGCAGCGCCCAATCGCCGGCAAGCCGGCTCCCACCAGGCCTGCGCTGCGCTCGAGTGCAGCATTCCACCTGAGGCCGGCTTGCCGGCTTTCCTCCAGGCCTATGCTGCGCTCGAAAGCAATGCCGTACCTGTGGGAGATCACCCAGCCTTTCCGGGCTGCGCTGTCGCGCAAAGAACAAGCGGCTAGCGCTGGCCCCCCTGTGGGAGCCGGCTTGCCGGCGATCGGGCTTTCGGCGGGCTGTTAAGAAACCTCTTACATCCTGCAACGCTCTGGCCCACAGCTCCCGCTCCAACCTCTGCCATACTCGGCCGTACACAGTTTGAAATAGTCCCCCGGTTGAATCAGCAGGACCTGCCCCTTATATAGCCCGCAGTACGCAACATTTTCGTCCGTCAGGAGAACGTAACAACCATGATGCGCATTCTGTTGTTTGTAGCCACCAACCTCGCGGTGGTGCTGGTTGCAAGCATTACCCTGAGCCTGTTCGGCTTCAACGGGTTCATGGCGGCCAACGGGGTTGACCTCAACCTCAGCCAGCTGCTGGTCTTCTGCGCCGTGTTCGGTTTTGCAGGTTCCCTGGTTTCGCTGTTCATCTCCAAGTGGATGGCGAAGATGACCACCGGCACCCAGATCATCACCCAGCCGCGCACCCGCCACGAGCAGTGGCTGCTGCAAACGGTCGAGGAGCTGTCTCGCGAGGCCGGCATCAAGATGCCCGAGGTGGGTATCTTCCCGGCCTACGAGGCCAACGCCTTCGCCACCGGCTGGAACCGCAACGACGCCCTGGTGGCCGTCTCCCAAGGCCTGCTGGAGCGCTTCTCGCCCGACGAGGTGCGTGCGGTATTGGCCCACGAGATCGGCCACGTCGCCAACGGTGACATGGTCACCCTGGCGTTGGTGCAAGGCGTGGTGAACACCTTCGTGATGTTCTTCGCCCGTATCATCGGCAACTTCGTCGACAAGGTGATCTTCAAGAACGAAGAAGGCCAGGGCATCGCCTACTACGTGGCGACCATCGTCGCCGAGCTGATCCTGGGCATCCTGGCCAGCATGATCGTCATGTGGTTCTCGCGCCGCCGCGAATACCGCGCCGACGAAGCCGGCGCCCAGCTGGCCGGCACCGGCGCGATGATCGGCGCCCTGCAGCGTCTGCGCGTGGAACAAGGCATGCCGGTGCATATGCCCGACACCCTCAAGGCGTTCGGCATCAACGGCGGCCTCAAGCACGGCCTGGCCGGCCTGCTGATGAGCCACCCGCCGCTGGAAGAGCGCATCGAGGCCCTGCGCCGCCGCGGTTGATCAACGGGTAAACAACAAAAGGGCGACTTCGGTCGCCCTTTTGTATTCAGGTGAGGCGCCGCTCTGTAAGAGCGGGCTTGGCCCGCGATTGGAGGGCTCAGCCCTCCCCTTCACCGCTCCAACCGATATACCCGCTCCACCAGGCTCGGCACCCCTGCCTGCTCGAACTTCGGGCTTTCCTTGATGATCTCCCGCGCCTCGAGCCGCTCCACGCGCCACCCGACGAACCCGGCCCGCACCTCGTCGTCCGCCACCGAGAACGGCGGCCCGTCGAGCAAGGCCTGGTCATAATCGAGCGTCACCAACACGCCTTTGCAGGCACTCGGCAGCAGCGTCGACAGCAATGCCATGTAGCGCTCGCGCATGGCTGGTGGCAGTGCGATCAAGGCGGCGCGGTCATAGACCCCGACACACGCCTCCAAATCTTCCGCTCGCAGGGCGAAGATGTCCCCGCACCACAGCTCTACATCCCCACTGCGCCACACTTCGAAAGCGCCTTGCTGCTCCACCTCCGGTACCAGGCCATGCTCCTGGAAGAAGCTTTCCACCGCCCGTCGCGACAGCTCCACGCCCAGCACCCGATGCCCCTGCCCGGCCAGCCAGGCCATGTCCAGGCTCTTGCCGCACAACGGCACCAGCACGCGACTGCCTGGGGCCAGGCCCAACTTCGGCCAGTGGGCCTGCAGGTCGGGGTTCACCTGCGCCTGGTGAAACCCGATCTGGTTGTCCGCCCACCGCTTGTGCCAGAACGTTGGCTCCATGCTTCCTCCCGATTTTTCGATGAAATGCCTTGAAAACTTATATTGGATATCGATCGATGAGTGATCGAAGATGAAGCCATCTTAACCGCCAGGACTTCATCATGCTGCCTAGCCTGTTCATTTCCCACGGCTCCCCGATGCTTGCCCTGCAACCCGGCGCCAGCGGCCCGGCCCTGAAAGGCCTGGCCGATGCCCTGGCGCGACCGAAGGCGGTCGTGGTGGTGTCGGCACACTGGGAGAGCCGCGAGCTGCTGGTGACGGGCAATGCCCAGCCCGAAACCTGGCACGACTTCCATGGCTTTCCTGCTGCGCTGTATGCGGTGCAGTATCCTGCACCGGGCGAACCGGCCCTGGCCGAACAGGTCGTCGAGCGCCTGGCGGCGACCGGCTTGCCGGCACGCTTGGACGCCCGCCGCCCATTCGACCACGGCGCCTGGGTGCCGTTGTCACTGATGTACCCAGGCGCCAGCATCCCGGTTATCCAGGTGTCGCTGCCCAGCCCGCTCGGCCCGGCGTTGCAGGTGAAGGTTGGCGAGGCGCTTTCGGCATTGCGCGCCGAGGGGATCCTGCTGGTGGGGTCGGGCAGCATCACCCATAACCTGGGCGAACTGGACTGGCACGCCGGGCCTGATGTGGTCGAGCCCTGGGCGCTGGCATTCCGCGATTGGGTGGTGGACAGGCTGGCCGCGGATGACCGCGACGCGCTGCTCGACTATCGGCGGCAGGCACCGTTTGCCGAGCGCAACCATCCCAGTGACGAGCATCTATTGCCGTTGTTCTTCGCCTTGGGGGCTGGCGGGACGTTCTCGGTGGTGCACCAGGGGTTTACCCTGGGGGCGCTGGGGATGGATATCTATCGGTTCGACTGAAGAGCCCAATCGCCGGCAAGCCGGCTCCCACAGGCTCGACGCTGTGCTGTGGGAGATTCTATGGTTGTGGGCAAGCCGGCTCCCACTGGTGCAGCGCCAACCACACCCTGTGGGAGCGGGCTTGTCCCGCGATCAAGGGCGAAGCCCTTGCTTGGCG
>NZ_JBLUPY010000061.1:0-12225 GCF_048068215.1 Pseudomonas sp. NY15372 | reverse complement strand
CTCGATACGATCAACAGGCTTAGCCGCATAACCTGAACCGCCGTGTACGGAACCGTACGCACGGTGGTGTGAGAGGACGACGGGTGAGAGCCCGTCTCCTACTCGATCCTGTTATAATGCCCGCCCCTGTTCCTGCGGAGCCGCTCGATGACTACCCCCGCCTATGGCACCGGCGATGCCTCTTACCAGGCCGCTGGCGGCATCGAAGGTCTGCGCCGCCTGGTCGACGACTTCTACCGGCTGATGGATGAACGCCCGGAAGCGGCCAGCGTGCGGCAGATGCACCCGGACGATCTGCAAGGCTCGCGCGACAAGCTGGCCTGTTTTCTCAGTGGCTGGCTCGGCGGGCCACGCCTGTATGGCGAGCGTTATGGTTCGATCGCCATCCCGGCCTTTCATGCCCAATGGCCGATCGATGAAGTACAGGCCAGCCTCTGGCTGGCCTGCATGGCCGACGCCATCGCCCTGCAACCTTGGGCTCCAGAATTTGCCGAATACCTGTTGCGCCAGTTGCGGGTACCGGCCGAACGCATCGTCCAGGCCAGCCGCAACCGCCGGGCTCAGGCCTGACGGCGACGGGTTGGCCGGGCCGGTAGGGCCAAGGCGCCGGTCGCCAGCGCCCTGGCCCGTTCCACGCCGCTGGCCAGGGCACGGGTCATGGTCTCGCCAGGCCGGGCCGGATGGTACTCCTCCACCAGGGCTTTGCCTTCGCGGGTATACAGCCCGAGAAACAGCTGCGTGGTGCCTTGCCTGGAAAGGCGAACCTGGACATCGAGGGTGGTACCGTCACTGAGCACTTCATCATGGCAACGCGCATGCAGATTGGCATCGGCCCATTGCCAATAGGTTTCTTCCCTGACGCGCATGGTCTATCTCCTTGTGCTGAAGTCCGCGCAAGAAAAGCACAACCTCCCCCCCTCGGCGAGGGTCACCTGCCAATGCCATGAGCAAGATCAACGAATACGAATAAAAAAGCACCGTCGGGTGTGACGCACTTCACGGGCAGCGCTCATGAAAAAGGGCTGCAAAAGCAGCCCCTAAACCGCATTACAGGTCATTTTCTAAAGGGGATACGCGGGGTGAAACGCCCCTTCTTGCTGCGCTGCAGGTGCGCTGGGCGCAGTTGCTCCGATTCGTTCAAGGTCATGTTGGCGAAGCCCAGGCGCACAGCCGCCTGACCGCAACGGACCTGGCTATTGATCGGGAATGCGTCGTTCATATCTTCGAAAAAGGATTCGCTCATGCCCTAGTTCCCCGGTTGTCGGCCATGCCGGCAAGCAATATGCCTCCCTGGACAAGCGATGGCCCGCCGAATGAGACTAGCTAGTCATTTGCAGACCAGCCGGGCAAATGCATCACTGCCGACCAGCGGCACGCGCTACTTCAGGCGAACCGCCGTGCCGGTGGCGAACACCACGACCATGCCTCCCTGGACGGACGGCATACTGATTTCGAAGTCCACGCCTACCACCGCATCGGCATGCAATTGACGCGCACGCGCCTTGAGTTCCTCGGTGGCCTGCTCGCGAGCCTCACGCAGGGCGCTTTCCAGGGTCTGCGAACGCCCTCCGAAGAAGTCGCGGAAACGGGCGAAGAAGTCCCGCACGAAGTTGATGCCCTGCACCGATTCGGCGCTGACCACACCCAGGTATTCGGCAACCGGGCGGCCTTCGAGCTGGCTGGTGGTGGTGATGATCATCGATCGGCTCCCTCGCCTTGCTAAAAAGGCCGATCTTAACAGACCACGCCACCGACCTTGCTACAGCATCCGCAGCCCAGGCAGCCCCGTTGCATTTGCCGCCCACCTGCCCCAAGCTCTGCCCTTCCCGCTGTCACGGACCGCCCGATGCCCAACCACCGCCGTTACCTGGTCGCCCTGCTGCTGCTGATCCTGGTGTCGGGTGTGGCCGGCTACCTGTGGCACGACGACCAACCCGCAGCGCCCGCCCAACCTCCACACAGCTACGCCAAGGCCTTGCGCCAGGCGCACAACGGCGAGCCTGGCGCGGCGCGGGTACTCTATCAGCAATTGCAGCGCGACGACCTGCCGGCGATCCGTCGCGCCGCACTGTATGCCGAACTGCCCAACTACCCCTCGCCGCAGGCGCTGAAGCTGGCTCGCCAGGGTCTGGACCATGGCGACCCGCTGGTGCGCCGCGCCGCCATCGCCAGCGTTCGCAGGCTCTTGCAGCCCGCCCAGCGCAGCCTGGTGTTGGGCCCCTTGCTGGAAGACGACGAGCAGAGCGTACGCTTCGCCGCGGTCGACGCCCTGCTCGGGCTGGACCCGGACTCGATAGGCCTGTATTTCGGCCCCCTGCAGGATGCTCTGGAGCAGTATCAGCAGGCTTTGGAGGCGCAGCCAGAGGATGCCGCCGCACAGGTCCACCTGGCGCGCCTGTATCTGCACGAAGATGCCTACGAGCAGGCCGGAGCAGCCCTGCAACGCAGCCTGCGAACCGCCCCCGACGGGTTGGATGCGCTGGCCATGCAGGTGCGCCTGCTGGAACGCCAAGGGCAGCACGATGCCTCTCGACAAGTGCTGGCCAAGGCCTTGGCACTGCGGCCGGATTCCGCGTTCCTCCAGCATGAACTGGGGCTATGGCTGCTCCGCCATGAGCAACAGGAGTATGCCTTGCTAGCCTTTTCCCGGGCGGTCGAACTGGAACCAGACAACACTGACTACCGCTATGTCCTGGCCGTGACCCTGCACGACCTGGACCAGGTCGATGCGGCCCAGAAGCAGTTGGAAACCGTGCTGGCTCGAGAGCCGGCCAACCGCCGTGCCCGCGTACTGCTGATCCGTTACTGGAAGGAGACCGGGCAATTGCAGAACGTCCAGGTCCTGTTGGCCGAGCTGGAACGGCAAAACCCCGACGACCCGCTACTGCAGCAAGGCTTGTAGGCGATTTGCCCATCCCACGTTGAACCCCTGCCTTTATCCCGTGGTCCAGTGGGTATCGACTGCCCACTGGCACAGGAGTGCTGCCTTGGCCGCTGCGTTGCCCCTGGACGAACGTGTGCTGATCCTGGCACCTTCGCAGATCGCTGCACGCACCTCGCGCTTGCTGACAAGCGCGGGGCTCGCCTGCCTGTGCACGAACGATGCCGCACGCCTTGGCAACTGGTTGTCCGAAGGGGTCGGCCTGTTGATCGCTGCCAACAGTACCTTGCGCTCGAGCCCGTATCCTGAGTTGCAAGTGTTCATTGATCAGCAGCCAGTCTGGTCGGACCTGCCCATTGTCCTGTTGACCGATTCCCGCCCCATCACCGGCCTGCCCGAGCCGCAGCTGGGTAACCTGCTACCCCTGCCTGTGCCGTTCGACCCCACGCAGCTGCTGCAACTTAGCCAGACCGCCCTGCGCAGCCGCCGTCGACAATACCGTTCCCGCGACCGCATGCTCGCGCTGGAAGGCCAGGCTGAACAAAACCAGGCCGATGCCCAGGCGCGCAACCAGCTACGGAAGATGGAAGCCATCGGTCAACTGGCAGGTGGCGTCGCCCACGATTTCAACAACTTGCTGACCAGCATCGGCGGCAGCTTCGAGTTGCTCGACAAGCGCTTGCAACAAGGACGCACCGAGCAACTCGATGGCATCCTGCGCATGGGCAGGGAAGCCGTGGCCCGAGCCGCAGCGCTGACCCATCGCCTGCTGGCGTTTTCCTCCCGGCAGTCCCTCGAGAGCCGGGTCGTGGATCTGCGCACCCTCCTGCACCCCGAGGACCTCAAGACCAGGATGAAGAATGTGTCCATCACCTTGCAGGTCAACCTGCCAACAGACCTGTGGCTGGTGAAGGCGGACGACAAGCAGTTGCAGGAAGCCGTGGGCAATTTATTGCTCAATGCCTGTGAAGCCATGCCCTGCGGCGGCCACCTGGATATCGAGGCCAGCAACCAGCGCATCGACGACGCGCACATGGGCGACGAGGGATTGCCCAGCGGCGATTACCTGCGCCTGAGTGTCAGCGACACCGGCCAGGGCATGTCGCAAAGTACGCTCGAACACGCCTTCGAGCCGTTCTTCAGCACCAAGCCGACAGGCCATGGGGTTGGCCTTGGCCTGTCGATGGTCTATGGCTTCAGCAAACAGTCCAACGGCCATGTCCATTTGCGCAGCCGGGTCGGTCAGGGCACGCGGGTAGATCTCTACCTGCCGCGCTATATCGGCCGCTCGCAACCGCAAACCGAACCTTCTGCTGCCAGGGCGGCTGGCGGCAACAGCCGGGAAATCCTGGTAGTCGAGGACGACCCGCACGTGCGCCAACTGCTCAGCCAATCGCTTCGCGAGGAAGGCTACCCCTGCCATACCGCCTGCAGCGCCAAGGAGGCGCTGCAACTGTTGCACGCCTCACAACCGATTGCCTTGATGGTCAGCGACGTCGGGCTTCCTGGCATGAATGGTCGACAGCTGGCGGAAATTGCACGCAAGCTACGGCCTGGCCTGCAGGTATTGTTCATCACCGGCTACGCCGAAACCGCCATGGCGCGGGACGATTTCCTCGCACCAGGCATGCAGTTGATCAGCAAGCCCTTCGAACTGAGCCAGTTGCACACGCGCGTCGCGCAGATGCTCGGCGAATCATGATCGAGAGGGACGCTCTCCCAACCGTCCACCCACAGGCCCATGCATGGCTTTCCCGCCATGGACGGCTATGCTCATTAGGTTTTCCTCTGCCCCGGGGAATCCGGGCCCTTTCCAGGCATGTGGAGCACGGTCATGAGCAAGAAGATCCTGGTGGTGCTGACCAACACGGCAAAATACCCGACGCTAAAGCGGCCCACCGGCTTGTGGCTGGGCGAAGCAGTTCATTTCGTCGACACGGTGCAGAAGGCCGGCTATGCCGTTGACTACGTCAGCCCTGCCGGCGGCTATGTACCGATCGACCCCCACAGCCTGCAGATGGCACCCGAGCTTGACTGGCAATGGTATGACGACAAAGCCTTCATGAACCGCCTCGGCACAACCCTTGCCCCCACCCAGGTCAAGGTCGACCAGTACTGCGCGATCTACTACACCGGCGGCCATGGCGTGATCTGGGACTTTCCGGAAAACACCGGTCTGCAGGAACTGGCCCGGCGAATCTACGAGGCCGGCGGCGTAGTGGCGGCAGTGTGTCATGGAGCCGTCGGCCTGCTGAACATCAAGCTCAGCGACAACAGCCTGTTGGTCAGGGGACGCCAGGTCACTGGGTTTTCCAATACCGAAGAAAAGCTGGCAGAGCTGGACAATGTGGTGCCCTACCTCACGGAAAACGAGCTGGTGGCTCGCGGCGGCAGGTACAGCAAGCATGACGACCCCTGGGCCGGGTTCGTGGTCAGCGACGACCGGCTGATCACGGGGCAGAATCCAGCCTCAAGTGCCCTGGTGGCCGAGCAGGTACTGGCGCGCTTGAAGAAACCGGCATGACTCCCACAACGGCGCGTCCAATACCCCGCAGTACAAGCAGATAGCGGCTACAGTCCGGCCACTTCAGACCCCGTTAACCTGCCCTGCAATCCGTCCACTGACGGACTATTTGCCGGGAGGGGTAACGGCCATGTCGAAGTTCACCCATGCAGGGCGCAGCCTGCTGGAGATGTTGCTCATCCTGACGATCAGCCTGGTTCCCATGGCGTCGGGCCTGCTGGTGATGATCTACCAGTTGGAGCGCAAGCTCGAAGAGAATGCCCAGGTTTCGGTCCAGGAAGCGATCTTTGCCGTCGACAGGGTACTGGACAATTTGCAGACGGCAGCCTCTACCGCGCTTTCGCTGGCCGGCAAGCCGTGTGACGAAATCGCCGGAGCCCTGGAAAGGCTTGCCGCAGGAGACCCGCGGATCCGCTCGCTTGTCCTCACCCGAAACGGGCAGCCCTATTGCAGTAGCATCGAGACGTTCATCGCCGACAAGCCCACGTTCTACAGCCCCAGCACCCATGTGCAGCTCAATTTCAACTCGCCCATCACGCCCAATGGCGTTGTCGTCGAACTGCGCCTTGCCTATGCCAACCCAGGTGTGATCGCGACCGCCTATGGCATCGAGCTGCGCAACGAGCTGCGCGGCTTCCAGGACGGCATGGTGCTGGTACTGGAATTCGGCACGAAATACATCTGGGACATGGGAGACAGTCGTGATCCAGAGAGGCCTTCGCAATCGGAGTTCTACCGCAGTGCGATTTCGAGCAAGCACGGCTATACGGTAAAAGGCGGGTACCCGGAGGGCTTTACGGCAAGTGAAATACGCCAGTCGATGTTGCAGATACTCCCATCCCTGGCGCTGGTAGGGTTGCTGACCGGGGCGATTACCTATTGGGTAATATTCAGGGCACGCAACAAAGGCCGGCAGGCCACCTCTACTAGGCGTTGAGGCAACCTGCCGTTGCGATCACTCGACGTTCAGCACACCACGACGAACCTGGTCACGCTCGATGGATTCGAACAGGGCCTTGAAGTTGCCCTCGCCGAAGCCATCGTCACCCTTGCGCTGGATGAACTCGAAGAAGACCGGCCCCAGCAGGGTCTCGGAGAAGATCTGCAGCAGCAGGCGCTTGTCGCCAGCTTCGGAGGCACCGTCGAGCAGGATGCCGCGCGATTGCAGCTGGTCCACCGGCTCACCGTGACCTGGCAGGCGCTCTTCGAGCATTTCGTAGTAAGTCTGCGGCGGCGCGGTCATGAAGCGCATGCCATAGCCTTTCAGGGCGTCCCAGGTCTTGAGCAGGTCGTCGGTGAGGAAGGCCACGTGCTGGATGCCTTCGCCGTTGAACTGCATCAGGAACTCTTCGATCTGCCCCGAACCTTTGGAGGACTCTTCGTTGAGCGGGATGCGGATCATGCCGTCCGGCGCGGTCATGGCGCGAGACGTCAGGCCGGTGTACTCGCCCTTGATGTCGAAGTAGCGGATCTCGCGGAAGTTGAACAGCTTCTCGTAGAAGCCCGCCCAGTAGGACATGCGGCCACGGTAGACGTTGTGGGTCAGGTGGTCGATGATCTTCAGGCCTGCACCGACGGGATTGCGGTCCACGCCTTCGATGAACTTGAAGTCGATGTCGTAGATCGAGCTGCCTTCCTCGTAGCGGTCGATCAGGTACAGCGGCGCACCACCGATACCCTTGATCGCCGGCAGGCGCAGCTCCATCGGGCCAGTTTCGATTTCCACCGGCTGGGCGCCCAGCTCCAAGGCACGGGCATAGGCTTCATGGGCATTGCGCACGCGGAACGCCATGCCGCACACCGACGGGCCATGCTCGGCGGCGAAGTACGAGGCGACGCTCTTGGGCTCGTTGTTCAGGATCAGGTTGATGCCGCCCTGGCGATACAGGTGCACATCCTTGGAACGGTGGGTGGCCACCTTGGTGAAGCCGAGCATCTGGAATACAGGCTCCAGCACGCCAGGGGTAGGCGATGCGAATTCAATGAACTCGAAGCCCATCAGGCCCATCGGGTTGTCGAAGATATCAGCCATTGTGTGTGTCCTCATCAAGCGAAAAATGTGTCAGGTGCTTTGGATGTCGGACAGGCGTGGTGGCGAGCACGGGATGCCGCGCACGCTGCGGGCAAGGAAGTCACCAATGATCAGCTTGAACCCATGGTATGTCATATGGACCCATTCTCGGCGGGCTTGATTCCCCGGGGCGCGGAGAACCTTATTCTTGTATTCGTAACTCGATTCTACAGGGCGTAAAATCATTTGTCGCGCTTTAGTTCACCGCTCAACCCGACAAACGGCTATCCTCTGCGAATTGGTTTCAAACAGATTGGATGAGCATGCCTTTATCGGTCAAACGCGCCCGCTGGAGCTGGCGTTCCCTCCTCCCCTGGGGTATTGGCGCACTGCCGCTGCTGTGTGGTCTGGGGGTCATGCAATGGCAGGCCCAGCACGAATTGCACAACAGCAGCCAGGCCACAACCCGACAAGTGGTCAATCAGATCGAGCATATCCTCGACAACCTTTCCAGCGCTGCCAGGGAGCTGTTGCCCTTGGTCGGTCGCCCTTGCGACGAGATCGACGTGGCCTTGCGCGGGCAGGTCACCCGCAACGCCTTCGTGCGTTCTACCAACCTGTTCCAGCACCATACCCTGTACTGCTCCTCGTTGTTCGGCAATTTCGACGAACCGGTAGACCCACGCGACTACACCGATGGCCGCCTGTGGCTGATGAAGGGCAACGCGGTCACCCCGGGCCATTCCTTGCTGGCCTATCGCCTCAGCAAAGGCGAGGGTGGCGCCATCACCGTGGTCGACAGCGAGCACCTGACCACCGCGCTGAAGCTGATCGGCCCGGAGGAAGAGCTGCAACTTCAGGTCGGTAACAACTGGATAGGCAAGGAAGGCGTGGTGCATACCGGTACGCCGCCACAGGCTGCCATCGCGGCGGTGGTCCAGTCATCGACCCGCTACCCCTTCAGCGTCCATGGCGGCTACACGCCGGGCAAGCGCAGCCAGTTCATGACCGAGCATTACCCGGCCCTGCTCAGCCTATTGCTGGTACTGGGGGTGCTGGCAGGCGCGGTCTGCCGCTGGCAGGTGCGCCGCGCCCTGTCACCGCGCGCCGAGCTGCAACGGGCGCTGGAAGCCGATGAGTTCCTGCCTTATTTCCAGCCCGTGGTGCGCAAGGACGACTACCGCTGGGCCGGTGTCGAAGTGCTGATGCGCTGGAACCACCCGCGCGAAGGCCTGGTGCGTCCGGACCTGTTCATTCCCTATGCCGAACACAGCGGCCAGATCGTCCCCATGACCCGTGCCTTGATGCTGCACACCGCCCAGGGCCTGGCACCCTATGCCGCGCTGCTCGAGGACGGCTTCCACATCGGTATCAACATCACCGCCGACCATTGCCGCGACCTGGGTCTGCTGGATGATTGCCGTACCTTCCTCCAGCATTTCCCGCCGGGGCGCGTGGTGCTGACCCTGGAGCTGACCGAGCGCAAGCTGATCGAAGCCACGCCGGTCACCCTGGAGTTGTTCGAGAAGCTCCATGAAATGGGCGTGATGATCGCTCTGGACGACTTCGGCACCGGCCAGTCGAGCCTCAACTACCTGCGCCAGTTCAAGGTCGACTACCTGAAGATCGACCAGAGCTTCGTTGCGATGATCGGAGGCGATGCACTTTCCCAGCATATCCTCGACACCATCATCGAGCTGTCGGGCAAGCTGGGGTTGGGGATCGTTGCCGAGGGTGTGGAAACCGACGTCCAGCGCGATTACCTGGCGCGTCACCAGGTGGACTTCCAGCAGGGCTACCTGTTCGGCCGACCGATGCCTGTTGGCGACTTTCTTCAAGCCCTGGCCGCCCGCCCAGGCAGTGCGCGGTTGCCCCACGACGTACGCCCTGAGATCATGCCGAACTGATCACCTGTTCAACTTCGTAAATCGAGGCATTCGTGTCAAAAGGCATTCTCTCGTCGGTCGTGGCGTCCTGTCTGTTCGCCGTGATGTACTTCTATACCTCCCTGATGGCGCCCTTGGATGGCGAGGAGATCTTTGCCTGGCGCACCCTGCTGACGCTGCCTTGCCTCACCCTGTTCATGCTGGCCACCAAGGACTGGAAGCTGGTCGGTGGCCTGTTGGCACGGGTGCGCCAGGCCCCGGTCCTGCTGCTGGGCATGATCGGCACCTCATGGTTGATGGGCGTGCAACTGTGGCTGTTCCTCTGGGCGCCGCTGCATGGCCGCAGCCTGGAAGTGTCGATGGGCTACTTCCTGTTACCGCTGGCCATGGTTCTCACCGGGCGCCTGGTCTATGGCGAGCGCCTGTCGCGCCTGCAAAAGATCGCGGTGGCGTGCGCCGTCCTCGGCGTGGGCCACGAGCTGTACCAGAATGGCAGCTTCGCCTGGGAAACCCTGGTGGTGACCATCGGCTATCCGATCTATTTCGTCCTGCGTCGCCGCTGCGGCACCGACCACCTGGGCGGGCTGTGGTGCGACATGTGCCTGTTGCTGCCCTGGGCGCTGTATTTCGTGGTGCAGAACCCGCTGACCGCCGCAGACCTTGCCGAACACCCGGCGCTGTATGGGCTGATCCCATTGCTCGGGGCGATCAGCGCCTCGGCCCTGATCGCCTATGTGCTGGCCAGCCGGCTACTGCCTTTCAGCCTGTTCGGCCTGCTCAGCTATGTCGAACCGGTGCTGCTGGTCGGCGTCGCCTTGCTCCTGGGCGAGACCATCGGCCCCGACCAGTGGCTGACCTACCTACCGATCTGGGCCGCGGTGCTGGTGCTGATCCTCGAGGGCATCAAGCACCTGCTGCGCCAACGTCGCCGCTCGGTGTAAGGCGCACCTGGCGAACCCGGCGCTCCTCGACCGCTACCACGGTCAGCGTCCAGCCGTCGCACACCAGGCGGTCGCCGATCACCGGCAGGCGGTCGAGCAGGCTCATCACCAGGCCCGCCAAGGTCTGGTAGTCCTCGGTGGCACGAGCGCCAAAACCGGTACGCGCTTGGACCTGGCTCAGGTTCAGGGCACCGCTGACCACGAAACCGCCCTCTTCCTCGACGATCCCGGGCCCGCTGACTTCGCTGGCATCCGGCAGTTCGCCGGCGATCGATTCGAGGATATCGGTCATGGTCAGTACGCCGGTGAAATCACCGAACTCGTTGACCACGAAGGCAATGTGGGTCGACTGGGCACGCATCTGCTCCAGGGCATTGAGAATGCTGAAGCTCTCCAGCAGGTTCAACGGCGCGCGTGCCAGGCGTTCCAGTTCCGGTTGCCCGCCGGATAACCACTCCTTGAGCAGCTCCTTCTTGTGCACGAAGCCCAACGGCTCTTCGATGCGGCCGCCGCGGATCAGCGGCAGGCGCGAATAGGGCGAGTTCGCCAGGGCCTGGGCGATGGCCTCGGCCGGCTGCGCCAGGTCGATGGTGTCGACCTCGGCGCGCACGGTCATCACCGTGCGGATCGGCCGCTCGGCCAGGTTCAGCACACCACTGATCATCACCCGCTCGCGTCGGTCGAAGACCACCTGCTCGTCGCTGCCCTCGACCAGGTCGGCAATTTCCTCACCCACCTCATCGGCCGCCACGGTGCGCCCCCCCATCAGGCGCAGCACAGCGTGGGCGGTACGCTCGCGCAGCGGCCGGTGCTGCTGCAGGCTGCGCTTGCGTCGGGCACGAGCCAGCTGGTTGAACAGCTCGATCAGCAACGAGAAGCCAATGGCCGCGTACAGGTAGCCTTTGGGGATATGGAAGCCCAGGCCTTCGGCGGTCAGGCTGAAGCCGATCATCATCAAGAAGCCCAGGCACAGCATGATCACCGTAGGGTGGGCGTTGACGAAGCGCGTCAGCGGCTTACTGGCGACGATCATGATGCCGATGGAGAAGACCACGGCGATCATCATCACCGACAACTGCTCGACCATGCCCACAGCCGTGATCACTGCGTCCAGGGAGAACACCGCGTCCAGCACCACGATCTGCGCGACGATGGGCCAGAACGCAGCATGGCGGGTCACACCGCTGGTTTGCGCAACGTGCCCTTCGAGGCGCTCGTGCAGCTCCATGGTGGCCTTGAACAACAGGAATACACCGCCGAACAGCATGATCAGGTCACGGCCCGAGAAGCTCTTGCCGAACACCTCGAACAGCGGCGCGGTCAGGGTGACCATCCAGGAGATGCTGGCCAAAAGGCCCAGGCGCATGATCAACGCCAGGCTCAGGCCGATGACCCGCGCGCGGTCGCGCTGGTGCGGCGGCAGTTTGTCGGCAAGGATGGCGATGAAGACCAGGTTGTCGATACCCAGTACCAGTTCGAGCACGATCAGCGTGGCAAGGCCCAGCCAGGCCGTGGGGTCGGCTAGCCATTCCATTGCGAGGTACTCATGTCAAAGGCGTCACGCAGACGCGGGAAAGAAGGCCGGGACGGCCGAGGACTGGGGGGCTCCGAGAAGGTGCTCATGGGGACCTTGATAGTACGTTGGGAAAAAGATCCTACAGCCAGTGGAGTGTTTCCTCACAGAGGGAAACTATTACAAAAGCTGTAACAGGGGGCTGCGGTATGGCCCATCGCGGCACAAGGCCGCTCCCACAGGCAACCCGCCATTGGCAAGCCTTGCGTGATCCTGTAGGAGCGGCCTTGTGCCGCGATGGGGCGCGTAGCGGCCCCAATCACTAAGGCAAAGCCGCTATTTAATGCGTGAAACGCAATCAAAAGGTTCGATCCCTCACAAGATCCTGCTCACAACAGCAGCAGAGGCATGATCCTACCAAGCAGCCCTTCTGTTGCTCTTGATACGCGATAGCCCAGGCGCCGCCAAA
>NZ_JBLUPY010000060.1:0-12779 GCF_048068215.1 Pseudomonas sp. NY15372 | reverse complement strand
GTGAGCGCCGCCATGGCGAATGGATATTTCGCTATTTCAATGCAGTCGATAAATTGTTGGTTTTGACGTAAGCGCAAAGTCCATTTGCGATGGCGACGCTGATTCACCTTTGCGCCCTTACGGCGGGTCACTTTTTGTCAAACGCGACAAAAAGTAACCAAAAAACGCTGGCTCCTGCATCCGGCCCCTGCGCTGCGCTCCGGGTCAATGATTGGGGCCGCTACGCGCCCCATCGCGGCACAAGGCCGCTCCTACAGGATCACGCAAAGCTTGCCACTGGCGGGCTGTCTGTGGGAGCGGGCTTGTCCCGCGATCAAGGGCGAAGCCCTTGCCAGAGGACGGAATACCCGGCCCGCCCCAATCGCGGGACACGTCGGATCGCCGCACCGCCGCTCCCACAGGCGCCTGCAAATGGGTTGAAGCTTGCCTCATTCCCATGCGAATTTGTGGCTTTGCGCGCTGTGCGTGCCTCCAATCGAAAAGCCCAACCAGGTACACGGACGATGAGTCACCCCTCGCAATTCACCCTGCTCGGCAAGCGGCGTTTCCTGCCGTTCTTCATCACCCAGTCGCTGGGCGCTTTCAACGACAACCTGTTCAAGCAGTCGCTGATCCTGGCGATCCTCTACAAGCTGAGCCTGGAGGGCGACCGCTCGATCTGGGTCAACCTCTGTGCGCTGTTGTTCATCCTGCCGTTCTTCCTGTTCTCGGCGCTGGCCGGGCAGTTCGGCGAAAAGTTCGCCAAGGATGCGCTGATCCGTGTGATCAAGCTGGCCGAGATCGTCATCATGGCCATCGGCGCCACGGGCTTCGTCACCGGCCACCTGCCGCTGATGCTGCTGGCGTTGTTCGCCATGGGTACCCACTCGGCGCTGTTCGGCCCGGTGAAGTACTCGATCCTGCCCCAGGCCTTGCAGGAGGAGGAGTTGGTAGGCGGCAACGGCCTGGTGGAGATGGGCACCTTCCTGGCGATCCTGGCCGGGACCCTTTGCGCCGGGGTGATGATGTCCTCCACGCACTACGCCACGGTGGCCGCCACCGGCGTAGTGGCTACCGCGGTGCTCGGCTACCTGGCCAGCCGCTGGATCCCCCGGGCTGCCGCAGCTGCGCCGCAGATGAAGCTGGACTGGAACATCTTCAAGCAATCCTGGGCCACCCTGCGCCTGGGCCTGGGGCAAACCCCAGCGGTGTCTCGCTCGATCGTCGGCAACTCCTGGTTCTGGTTCGTCGGCGCCATCTACCTCACTCAGATTCCCGCCTATGCCAAGGACTGGCTGCACGGCGACGAAACCGTGGTGACCCTGGTGCTGACCCTGTTCTCGGTGGGCATTGCCCTGGGGTCGCTGCTGTGCGAGCGCCTGAGCGGGCGCAAGGTGGAAATCGGCCTGGTGCCGTTCGGCTCCTTCGGCCTGACGCTGTTCGGCCTGCTCTGGTGGTGGCATTCCGGCGATGTGCCGGTGGGCGCCGTGCCCCACGACTGGCTGGCGTTGCTGGGCATGGGCCAGGCCTGGTGGATCCTGCTGTCGATCGTCGGCCTGGGTGTGTTCGGCGGTTTCTACATCGTGCCGCTGTATGCATTGATCCAGGCACGCACCCCCGAAGACCAGCGGGCCCGGGTGATAGCCGCCAACAACATCCTCAATGCCTTGTTCATGGTGGTTTCGGCCATCGTCACCATCGTTCTGTTGAGCCTGGCCGAGCTGAGCATCCCGCAGCTGTTCCTGGTGGTGTCGCTGCTCAACATCGCGGTCAACGCCTATATCTTCCGTATCGTGCCCGAGTTCACCATGCGCTTCATGATCTGGCTGCTCAGCCATTCCATGTACCGCGTGGAGCACCGCGACCTCGAGCGCATCCCCGACGAAGGCGCGGCGCTGCTGGTGTGCAACCACGTGTCGTTCGTCGATGCGCTGCTGATCGGGGGGGCCATTCGCCGGCCGATACGCTTCGTCATGTACTACAAGATCTACAACCTGCCTGTGCTCAACTTCGTCTTCCGCACGGCCGGGGCCATCCCCATCGCCGGGCGTGGCGAGGACGAAGCCACCTACGAACGCGCCTTCGCCCGTATCGCCCAGTACCTGGCCGACGGCGAGCTGGTGTGCATCTTCCCCGAGGGCAAGCTCAGTGCCGATGGTGAAATCGATGTGTTCAAGGGTGGCGTGAGCCGCATCTTGCAGGAAACCCCGGTGCCGGTGATCCCGCTGGCGCTGCAGGGGCTTTGGGGCAGTTTCTTCAGCCGCGACCCGAACAAGGGGTTCTTCAGGCGCCTGTGGTCGCGGGTGACCCTGGTGGCTGGCGCCGCCGTCCCGGTGGACGCGGCGCAGCCCGAGGCACTGCGCGAGAAGGTCTGTGCCTTGCGCGGCGACGCGCGTTGAAAAGGGTAGAGGTGAAGGTCAGCCGGTGCTGACCTTCAGGCCGACCAGGCCGGCGACGATCAGCGCGACGCTGGCCAGGCGCATGAACGCCATGGATTCGCCGAACAAGATGATCCCGGCGATCACCGTGCCTACGGCACCGACGCCGGTCCACACCGCGTAGGCGGTACCCAGCGGCAGTTCCTTCATGGCCAGGCCCAGCAGGCCCAGGCTCACGGCCATGGCGGCGACGGTCAAGGCGGTGGGCAGGGGGCGGGTGAAACCGTCGGTGTACTTGAGGCCTACGGCCCAGCCCACTTCGAACAGGCCGGCGAAGAACAGGATGATCCAGGACATGATGAGTCTCCATCGTGGCTAAGGATGGGGCCGTCCCCGGAATGGTCACGCAGTGCGTCGTGAGGTCGTCCTCACAGTGCGCACTATACTGCACATCTGCTTAGACCACGGCAAGCCCGACTGCCCCATCGCCGGCACGCCGGCGCCCCCATTTGCCCCCTGTGGGAGCCGGCTGGCCGGCGATGGGGCGCAAGGCACAGCGAGGCCTCAGACCCCCTGCGGAATCTCCTCGCCCCCCAGCGCCTCGAACAGCGCCGGCAGGAACTCGGTGAAGGTCATCATCATCAAGGTGAAGCTGGCGTCGAACTGCTGCTGGGCTTCCTCGCCGCCGTCCTGTTCGGCCTGCTCCTGCAGCAGTTCCTCGAACTTAAGGCGCTTGATCACGGTCTTGTCGTCGAGCACGAACGACAGCTTGTCCTGCCAGGCCAGGGCCAGCTGGGTGACCACCTTGCCGGTGCCCAGGTGCAGCTGGATCTCTTCGCTGGCCAGGTCCTGGCGCTTGCAGCGTACGATGCCGCCGTCTTCATGGGTGTCGCGCAGCTCGCACTCGTCCAGGACGAAGAAGTCGGCGGCCGGTTCCTGGGTCTTGACCCAGTCGGTCATGGTCGCGCTCGGGGCGGTCTTGACCGTTACCGGACGCACCGGCAGCGAGCCCATCACTTCACGCAGGGTCGACAGCAGGTCCTCGGCTCGCTTGGCGCTGGCCGAGTTGACCAGGATCAGGCCCAGGCGAGGGGCAATGGCGGCGAAGATCATCGAGCGGCGGATGAAGGCGCGCGGCAGGAACGCCTGGATGATCTCGTCCTTGATCTGGTCGCGTTCCTTTTTATAGACCTTGCGCATCTGTTCGGTCTCGATCTCTTCGACCTTTTCCTTGACCGCATCGTTGACCACGCTGCTGGGCAGGATGCGTTCTTCCTTGCGGGCAGCGATCAGCAGGAAGTCACCACTGACGTGCACCAAGGGAGCGTCCTCGCCTTTGCCGAACGGGGCGACGAAACCATAGGTGGTCAGCTCCTGGCTGGCACAGGGGCGGGCTGGCTTGCTGGCCAGGGCGGCTTCCAGTGCCTCGGGCTCGAACGGGACGTCCTGGGTCAGGCGGTAGGTCAGCAGGTTCTTGAACCACATGAGGGGGAATCTCTCCTTAATGCATAAGGCGGGCATTATTCTCCGAGCGGTGGCTCCAGGCCAACCCTGTCAGAGGGCCAGCAGCCTCCTATTAAAGTGGAAAAGGCCGGTTGCGCTAGGTCTTTGAAAGATCTGAAAAAAAATTTGAAAAAAGTGCTTGCCAGGGTGGAGGGTCATCCGTAGAATGCGCGCCACACCGAGACGTTGGGTGATTAGCTCAGCCGGGAGAGCATCTGCCTTACAAGCAGAGGGTCGGCGGTTCGATCCCGTCATCACCCACCACTTCTCGATGTTTAGCGCAGCGGTAGTTCAGTCGGTTAGAATACCGGCCTGTCACGCCGGGGGTCGCGGGTTCGAGTCCCGTCCGCTGCGCCATATTCCAGCTTCCAGGGCCCACTGAACACCCGGAAGCCACAAAGAAAGCGACCTTAGGGTCGCTTTTTTTATTTCTGCTGCCTGATGTTGTCGTCAGGGTAGGTCGTGAGGCGGTTGTTGCCTGTGAGATCGCGCGCGGGCGGCGCTCGATCTTACAGGCGCCAAAGCTGCTACGGCGAACCATCTCACATGCCACCAATTGGTGCGAGCCCATCGGTTGAGTGCCATTTCTGTGCCGGCCCTATCGCGGGGCAAGCCGTTTTTGTTCCCCTCAAGGACACTGGAGTCCCTGTGGGCGGGCTGATGCCTGCAATTGGCCCAGTACTTGCTGATGCTCCTGCATCCAGGCCATCAACGCCGATGGCCTCCACGACAAAGGCGCCGTGCTGCCCCTCCTGCTTCTGCAGGGCGGGGCGGCCGGCGCCTTTTTTCGTTCATGCGGCCAGGAGATCGACCGATGAGCAGCAGCGAAGTGCGCAGTGTTTGCCCATATTGCGGGGTAGGGTGCGGCATCGTCATGACCGTGACGGACGGCAAGGTCACCAAGGTCAGCGGTGACAAGCAACACCCGAGCAATTTCGGTCGCCTCTGCACCAAGGGCCAGACTGCCCACCTGCCACTGACCGCCGCTGGGCGCCTGACCCACGCATTCGTCCGCCAGCAGCGCCATCAAGAGCCCGTGCAGGGCACCCTGCACAGCGCCATCGAACAGGCCGCCGGCCGACTGCGAGGGATCATCGACGCCCATGGCCCGGACGCAGTGGCACTCTATGTGTCCGGGCAGATGTCGCTGGAGGCCCAGTACCTGGCCAACAAGCTGGCCAAGGGGTTCATCGGCACGCGGCACATCGAATCCAATTCGCGCCTGTGCATGGCCAGCGCCAGCAGCGGCTACAAGCAGTCCCTGGGTGCCGACGGGCCACCGGGCAGCTACCAGGACTTCGAGCACGCCGAGGTGTTCCTGGTGATCGGTGCGAACATGGCCGACTGTCACCCGATTCTCTTCCTGCGCCTGCTCGATCGGCTCAAGGCCGGCGCCAGGCTGATCGTCGTCGACCCCCGGCGCAGCGCCACCGCCGACAAGGCCGACCTGTTCCTGCAAGTGCGCCCGGGTACCGACCTGGCCCTGCTAAACGGGCTGCTGCACCTGTTGCACCGCAACGGCCATACCGATGCCGACTTCATCGCCCGCCACACCGAAGGCTGGGAGGCGATGCCCGCTTTCCTCGAGGCCTATACACCGCAACGGGTCGCCGCCATCACCGGCCTCGCCGAGGCCGACATTCGTCAGGCCGCCGACTGGATAGGCCGCGCCGGCAACTGGATGAGCTGCTGGACCATGGGCCTGAACCAGAGCATCCACGGCACCTGGCACAGCAATGCCCTGTGCAACCTGCACTTGGCCACCGGTGCCATTTGCCGCCTGGGTAGCGGCCCGTTTTCGTTGACCGGCCAACCCAATGCCATGGGCGGGCGCGAGATGGGCTATATGGGGCCTGGGTTGCCGGGCCAGCGTTCGGCGCAGGTCGCCGCCGACCGTGCCTTCGTCGAGCAGCACTGGGGGCTCGCCCCGGGCAGCCTGCGCAACGAGAGCGGGGGCGGCACCGTGGCGTTGTTCGAACAGATGAAGGCTGGCTGCATAAAGGCCTGCTGGATCATCTGCAGCAACCCGGTGGCCAGCGTCGCCAATCGCCAGCAGGTCATCGACGGCCTGGGCCAGGCGGAACTGGTGATCGTTCAGGATGCGTTCCTCGACACTGAGACCAACCGCTACGCCGACATCCTGTTGCCCGCCGCCCTCTGGGCCGAGGGCGAGGGGGTGATGGTCAACAGCGAGCGCAACCTGACCCTGATGTCCCAGGCGGTCGAGCCGCCCGGCCAGAGCCTGGCGGACTGGCAGATCATCGCGCGCATCGCCTGTGCCATGGGCTACGCGGAGGGATTCGACTACCCCCACGCCGAGGCCGTGTTCGACGAGATCCGCCGCTTCTGGAACCCGGAAACCGGTTACGACCTGCGCGGTATCGGCTACCCCGAGCTGCGCGAGCGCCCCCGCCAGTGGCCCTGCGCCCCGGGCCGCGACCATGACCGCAGCCCGCTGCGTTACCACAACGATGGCGTCAGCCAGCACCTGCTGACTGCTGGCCAGGGCGCCCGGCCGGCCCTGGCGTTTCCCACGCCCAGCGGCAAGGCACGTTTCCTGGCACGCCCGTGGCTGCCGCCGACCGAACTGCCTGACGCGCAGTTCCCGCTGGTGCTCAATACCGGGCGCGTGCAGCACCAGTGGCACACCTTGACCAAGACCGGCAAGATCCCCAGCCTGAACAGGCTCGATCCGGGGCCCTTCGTCGAGCTCAACCCCGCGGACGCCGCGCGTCTGGGTATCGCCGAGCACGACCAGGTGGCCATCCGCTCCCGTCGCGGGCAGGCGGTGCTGCCGGCGCGGATCAGCGACCGGGTACAGGCGGGCAACTGCTTTGCACCTTTCCACTGGAACGACGTTTTCGGCGAGCAATTGGCGATCAACGCGGTGACCTGCGACGCCGTCGACCCGACCTCGTTGCAGCCGGCCTACAAACACTGTGCCGTGGCTCTGGAACGGGTCGGTGGAGCGCGTATCGAGGTGCTCGACCTGACGCCGCCGACGGTTGCCGAAGACGCCTGCGATGCCGCCCGCCACCGCGTGCTCTGGGCCTCGCAGACCGGCAACGGCGAAAGCCTGGCCGAGCGCTGCGGGCAAAGCCTGCGCGAGGCGGGTTTGGCGGTCGAGGTCAGCTGCATGGAGGCGATCAGCCCGCGCCAACTGCAAGGCGCCGCCAGTGTCGTACTGATCGCCAGCACCTTCGGTGACGGCGAAGCCCCTGCCAGCGGTGCAGGTTTCTGGCAGGCCCTGCAAGGCGAGCAGGGCAGCCATTGCGCTGAATTGCCCTATGCCGTGCTAGCCCTAGGCGACTCCAGCTATGACCAGTTCTGCGGCTTCGGCCGCAAGCTCGATTCGCGGCTGGCCGAGCTGGGGGCTCGCCGGTTGTTGGACCGTGTCGACTGCGAGCCCGACTTCGACGAGGCTTTCGCTGCCTGGCTCGATGCCTTGCTTGCGCAGCTGGGGGCAGCACCGGTCAGGGCCTCGCGCAAAAGCGTTGGCGGTGCAGCATTCGACAAGCAGCGCCCGTTGCCGGCCAGGCTGGTGGAAAACCGCCTGCTCAATGGCCCAGGCGCCAGCAAGGAAACCCGTCAGCTGGTATTCGACCTGGGCGACAGTGGTTTGAGCTACCAGGCCGGTGATGCCCTGGGCGTCTGGCCTCGCAATTGCCCGGCGCTGGTCGAGGAGCTGCTCGGTTTGATGAGGCTGGACGGCCAGGCCATGGTCGAACTCAAGGGGCACGCACCGATGCCCTTGGCCGTTGCCCTGGAGCGGCACCTGGACATCACCCGGGTCACTTCCAGCCAGCTGGAGGTTTTCAGCCAGGCGAGCAGCGACCTGCGGGGCATGCTGTTGCCCGAGCGCAAGGCCGACCTGAAGCACTGGCTCTGGGGCCGGCAACTGGCCGATGTCCTGGGCGAGTTTCCCCAAACGCTGTCGTTGGCCGAATGGCTGGAGCTGCTCAAGCCGTTGCAGCCCCGGTTGTATTCGATCTGCTCGAGCCCCATCGCGCACCCCGGCCAGGTTCACCTGACGGTCTCCACGGTGCGCTATGGCGCGCGCAAGGGCGTGTGCTCGACCTTCCTCGCCGACCGCGCCGAAGGGGTCGAGGTGGCGATCTTCCCCCAGGTGGCGAAACACTTCCGCCTGCCCGAGGACGACCGTACGCCGGTGATCATGGTCGGCCCCGGCACGGGCATCGCGCCGTTCCGGGCCTTTCTCGAAGAGCGCCAGGCGCGTGGGGCGAGCGGGCGCAACTGGCTGTTCTTCGGCGAGCAGCACGAAGCCTGCGACTTCTATTACCGCGACCAGTTGCTGGCCTGGCAGGCCAGCGGCCACCTGCACCTGAGCACCGCGTTCTCCCGCGACCAGGCGTCCAAGGTGTATGTCCAGCAGCGCATGCTGGAGCAGGGCGCGCAGCTGTGGCGCTGGCTGGAGGAGGGCGCCTACTTCTACGTGTGTGGCGACGCCATGCGCATGGCCAAGGATGTCGACGCCGCCTTGCGCCACGTCGTGGCCGAGCACAGCGGCATGGGTAACGAGGCTGCCCAGGCCTATGTGGACGCCTTGAGCAAGGCCGGCCGCTACCGGCGCGATGTGTACTGAGTGCCCCAGGATGAGCAGGCGTGCACAGGATTGGGGCGATTTGTTTGGCGCAACTGCTTTGGGGACCGCCATCACCCACCTCAAGACCTAGCTCCTAGCAGAGTTGGCACACTCCCTGCTTTTGAACACTGACAACATGCCCTGCTGATCAACGGCGACCAGCCCGGGCCCAAACTGATGAGAACAGGCAAAGGCGCCTGGAGCTTCGGCTCCAGGCGCCTTTTTTTTCGCGAGGATCGGCTATGAAGGCAACAGCGAACAGCGGGCAACGGGAGCGACTGGTCATCGTCGGCAACGGCATGGTCGGCCACCACTGCGTCGAACAACTGATCGAGCGCGGCGCGCTGGCGCGCTTCGAGCTGCGGGTGTTCGGCGAAGAGCGCCAGCGCGCCTACGATCGCGTGCATCTCTCCGAATACTTCGGCGGCAGCGATGCCGAGGCCCTGGCGATGTGCGAGCGGGACTTCTACGACCGCCACGGCGTGCACCTGCACTTGGGCGAGGCCGTACTGGAAATCGACCGCGAACGCGGCGAAGTGGTCACCGCCGAAGGACGCTATGGCTATGACCACCTGATTCTCGCCACCGGGTCTTATCCCTTCGTGCCGCCGATCGAAGGTTCCAGCGGCACCGCACGTCTGGTCTATCGCACCCTGGACGACCTCGACGCCATCCGCGCCGCAGCCGGCAACGCCCGCCGAGGCGTGGTGGTCGGCGGTGGCCTGCTTGGCCTGGAGGCCGCCAATGCCTTGAAGTCCCTGGGCCTGGAAGCCCACGTCGTGGAATTCGCGCCGCGGCTGATGCCGGTGCAGCTCGATAGCGAGGGTGGTGCTGCCCTGCGCGCGCAGATCCAAGCGCTGGGCGTGGGCGTGCACCTGTCCCGGGCCACCCAGTCGATCAGTGCTGGCGAGGCCTACCGCTACCGCATGAACTTCGACGGCGGCGAGCACCTGGAAACCGACCTGATCGTGTTCTCCGCAGGCATCCGCCCCCAGGATGCCCTGGCCCGCACCTGTGGCCTGGAAATCGCCGCCCGGGGCGGCGTGGTGATCGACGGCGATTGCCGCAGCAGCGACCCACGCATCTTCGCCATCGGCGAATGCGCGTCGTGGAACGGCAGTGTGTTCGGCCTGGTGGCGCCAGGCTACGGCATGGCCCGCAACCTGGCGGCACTGCTGGCAGGCGAGCCTGCGCAGGCGTTCGCCGGTGCCGACATGTCCACCAAGCTCAAGCTGCTGGGGGTGGATGTCGGTTCCATCGGCGATGCCCACGGCGCCACGCCGGGCGCGCGCAGCTATCGCTTCATCGACGAGGCCAACGCGGCCTATCGCCGGCTGGTGGTGGATGCCAGCGGCAAGCGCGTGCTCGGCGCGGTGCTGGTGGGCGACAACAGCTATTACGACACCCTGCTGCAATACGTGCAGAACGGCATCGCCCTGCCGGCCGACCCAGCAGCGCTGATCCTGCCGCAGGGCGGCGCAGTACCCGCCCTGGGCGCCGATGCGCTGCCCGACAGCGCGACCATCTGCTCCTGTCATAACGTCAGCAAGGGCGCGGTCTGCGCCGCTATCGACAGCGGCTGTGCCGACCTTGCCGCGGTCAAGGGCTGCACCAAGGCCGCCACCGGTTGCGGCGGCTGTGCGGCCCTGCTCAAGCAGGTCTTCGAGCACGAGCTGGGCGCCCGTGGCGTGGCCGTGGACAAGAGCCTGTGCGAACACTTCGCCTACACCCGCCAGGAGCTCTACGCGCTGGTCCGGGTCGAAGGCATTCGCACCTTCGCCGACCTGCTCGCGCGCCACGGCAAGGGCCACGTCGGTTGCGACATCTGCAAGCCCACCGTCGGCTCGATCCTCGCTTCCTGCTGGAACCAGCCGATCATGGACCCGTCCCTGGTGCCGCTGCAGGACACCAACGACACCTTCATGGCCAACATGCAGAAGAACGGCACCTACTCGGTGGTGCCACGTATTCCCGGCGGCGAGATCACCCCCGACAAGCTGATCGTGATCGGCCAGGTGGCGAAGAAATACGACCTCTATACCAAGATCACCGGCGGCCAGCGCATCGACCTGTTCGGCGCACAATTGCACGAGCTGCCCTTGATCTGGGGCGAACTGATCGAGGCCGGGTTCGAGACCGGGCATGCCTACGGCAAGTCGACCCGCACGGTGAAGTCCTGCGTGGGCAGCACCTGGTGCCGCTACGGCGTGCAGGACAGCGTCGCCATGGCCCTGCGCCTGGAAGACCGCTACAAGGGCCTGCGCTCACCGCACAAGCTCAAGTTCGCGGTCTCCGGCTGCACCCGTGAATGCGCCGAGGCGCAGAGCAAGGACATCGGCGTCATCGCCACCGACAAGGGCTGGAACCTGTACGTCTGCGGCAATGGCGGCATGCGCCCGCGGCATGCCGAACTGTTCGCCACGGACCTCGACGACGAAACCCTGGTGCGAATCATCGACCGCGTGTTGATGTTCTACATCCGCACCGCCGACAAGCTGCAACGAACCTCGGTCTGGCGCGAGAGCCTCGAAGGGGGGCTGGACTACCTCAAGCAGGTGATCCTCGACGACAGCCTGGGCCTGGCCGGCGAGCTGGAAGCACAGATGCAGCATGTGGTCGACCGCTACGAGTGCGAGTGGGCCAATGCCCTGAAGGACCCGGAAAAGCTCAAGCGCTTCCGTACCTTCGTCAACGACCAGCGCCCCGACCCGGACGTGCACTTCGTGCGTGAGCGCGAGCAGCGCCGGCCGGCCGCACCCTTGCACCTGATCCCAACCACCCAGGAGGCTGTCTGATGAAACTGTCCAACGCTGCTGTCGCAACGCAACCCGGCTGGCAAACGGTCTGCCGGCTCCAGGACCTGGTCGCCGACTCCGGCGTGGTGGTCTGGCATGAGGGCGAACAGGTGGCGCTGTTCTACCTACCCGGCCAGGCCCAGCCGCTGTACGCGCTCGACAACCGTGACCCGCGCTCCGGCGCCAATATCATCGGCCGTGGCCTGGTCGGCAGCCTGCAAGGGCAGTTGGTGGTCGCGGCCCCGCTGTACAAGCAGCATTTCAGCCTGCACGACGGGCATTGCCTGGAAGATGCGGCGCAGGCCTTGCGCGTATGGCCGGTGCGCCTTTGCGGCGATGCGGTGGAGCTTGCGGCGTGCGCTTGAAGGGCAGGGCGTGAAGTTGCGAGCTGCCAGGCAGGACGGTTCGCCTCAGCGACTGGGAAATATCCGTGAACTTATCGGACTTTCCTGGCTCTCATGCCGGTAGCCATTGGTGATGGCCGCCTGCTAAGCTCGCGGCTTTACCTGATTGCCCTTATGGCGCATGAACAAGGAACTAGCATGAAACAGCATCGTTTGGCGGCTGCGGTTGCCCTGGTTGGTTTGGTCCTCGCGGGCTGCGACGCTCAGACCAGCAGCGTCGAGCTGAAGACTCCGGCACAGAAAGCCTCCTACGGTATCGGCCTGAACATGGGCAAGAGCCTGGCTCAGGAAGGCATGGAAGACCTAGATTCCAAAGCGGTGGCCCTCGGCATCGAGGATGCGGTGGCCAAGAAAGAGCAGCGCATCAAGGACGAAGACCTGGTAGCGGCCTTCACCGACCTGCAGAAGCGCGCCGAAGAGCGCCTGGCCAAGGCCAGCGAGGAAGCGGCCAGCGCCGGCAAGAAATTCCTCGAAGAGAACGGCAAGAAGCCAGGCGTGGTCACCACCGCCTCGGGCCTGCAGTACGAAGTGGTCAAGAAGGCCGACGGCCCGCAGCCCAAGCCGACCGACGTGGTCACTGTCCACTACGAAGGCAAGCTGATCGATGGCAAGGTGTTCGACAGCTCCGTCGAGCGTGGCAGCCCGATCGACCTGCCGGTCAGCGGCGTGATCCCGGGTTGGGTCGAAGGCCTGCAATTGATGCACGTTGGCGAGAAGTACAAGCTGTACATCCCGGCTGACCTGGCCTACGGCGCCCAGAGCCCGAGCCCGCTGATCCCGGCGAACTCGGTACTGGTCTTCGACCTGGAACTGCTGGGCATCAAGGACCCGGCAAACGCCCAGGGCGAGGCGCCGGAAGCCGAAGCGCCAGCGGCTGAAGAACCCGCCAAGTAATTACCGCGCAAGTAACAACAGGGGCCGCTTCGCGCCCCATCGCGGGACAAGCCCGCTCCCACTCTCTGTAGGAGCGGCCTTGCGCCGCGATGGGCCGCAAAGCGGCCCTTTATCATGGTGCGCCAGGCATGGCGCGTTGCGCGCAAGCGCAACCTGCTTGGCTGTGGTGGTCGAGTGGGTGACTTGGAGGTGAAAGTCCTCTACACACCCGGCAAGGGGAAGT
>NZ_JBLUPY010000059.1:0-13011 GCF_048068215.1 Pseudomonas sp. NY15372 | reverse complement strand
AGTAGGTCGCCGTAAAGGCGAAAAGGTGAGTGAGCGCCGCCATGGCGAATGGATATTTCGCTATTTCAATGCAGTCGATAAATTGTTGGTTTTGACGTAAGCGCAAAGTCCGTTTGCGGTGGCAAGGCTTCTACTCGGCCTCCTGACGTCACATTTGGCGATGTCTGGCTATCGCGCATCACAAGCAAGCGCAAGCAGAACACCTTGAACGAGATGACTCTAAGCAAAGACAGCCCAACGAGGTCGTCATCGTGGCCCGACAGTGCATTACCCCGCCCACCACACCCGCCCAGGCCCTGACCCTGCTGGCATTGGCCATGACCACGGTGCTGGCCTCCGGCATCATGCCCCGGCACCGCGCCGACTGGCTGATGGAAAACATCGTCCCGCTGGCTCTGGTGCTGGCCCTGGTCGTCGGCTGGCGCTGGCTGCGCCTGTCACGGCAGGCCTACCTGTCGATCCTGCTGTTACTCGTCGTGCATGAACTGGGTGCGCATTACACCTATGCCGAAGTGCCTTACGACCGTTGGTGGCAGGCATGGTTCGACCAGTCGTTGAACGCTGCCTTGGGCTGGCAACGCAACCAGTACGATCGGCTGGTGCACCTGAGCTACGGCCTGCTGTTCTACCGACCGCTACGCGAAACGCTATGGCGCCTGACACCCCTGCGCGGGGCTTGGCTGGCGTTTCTGGCGTTGAACCTGGTACTCGCCACCTCGGCGTTGTACGAACTGATCGAATGGGTCGGTGGCCAATACGTGGGGACCGACACGGCCCGCGCGTTCGTCGCCACCCAACGCGACCCTTGGGATGCGCAGAAAGACATGGCGCTGGCGCTGGGCGGTGCGCTGGCCAGCCTTGCGTTGGGCGCATTGCTGGGTGTTCGACCGCCCAAGTAATACCGTGGAACATCCCGCGCCGCCCTGGCGTCTCCCGGGTATAGGAAGACGATCCAGAGGAGCTCCCCATGCCTGCCCCCGCCAAGACTCGCGAAGCCGCCGACAATGCGCTGCTGACGTTGCTGCGCCGCCATGGCGAGCCGCTGCCGAATATCGATGCGCCGTTGTTCGGCGCATTTTTCGACCGTTTTGCTGACGCCAAGGTGGTGCTGATCGGTGAAGCCAGCCACGGCACCCGGGAGTTCTACCGGGCCCGGGCCGCCATTACCCGGCGGCTGGTCGAGCGGCACGGTTTCACCATCGTCGCGGTGGAAGCCGACTGGCCTGATGCCGGGCAGCTCGACCGCAAGGTACGTGGCCTGGGGGCCGCGCCCACCCGCGACCCAGCGTTCTCGCGATTTCCCAGCTGGATGTGGCGCAACGCCGAGGTGCGCGAGCTCATCCATTGGCTGCAGGGCCACAACCAGGCCAAGGCGGCTGAGGCGCGGGTCGAATTTCGTGGCCTGGACATCTACAGCCTGCGCAACTCCATGGCCGAGGTGCTGGCCTACCTGGACCGCACCGACACCGAGCTGGCCCGCGAGGCACGCCAGCGCTACGGTTGCCTGACCCCGTGGCAGGACGACCCGGCCCTGTATGGGCATTTCGTCGAACGCGGTGGCCAGGTGCCGTGCGAAGACGCGGTGGTGCAGCAGCTCAACAGCCTGCTGGCCGAACGTCTGGCGCGTCTGGCCCATGACGGCGAGGCCTTCTTCAACGCCACCCAGAACGCCCGCGTGGTGCGGGCCGCCGAACAATACTACCGGGCCATGTACCGTGGCTCGGCGGCCTCCTGGAACCTGCGCGACACCCATATGTTCGACACCCTGCGGGCGTTGCTCGCCCATCGTGGCGCAGGGGCCAAGGCAGTGGTATGGGCGCACAATTCCCATATCGGCAACGCCGCCGCCACTCAGATGGGCTGGCGTGGCGAGCTCAACCTGGGCCAGTTGTGCCGCACCGCCTTCGGCCAGGAGGCGGTATTGATCGGCATGAGTACCGACCGAGGCCAGGTGGCCGCTGCCGATGACTGGGATGGCCCGGTGCGGATCAAGCAGGTCCTGCCCTCACGCCCGGACAGCTGGGAGCGCCGTTTCCTCGATGCCGGCATTCCGGCCTCGTTGACCGACTGGCGCGGGGAGGGCACGCAGGCATTGCGCGAGGCCCTGGCCGAACCCTTGCTCGAGCGTGCCATCGGCGTCATCTACCGCCCGGCCACCGAGCGCCAGAGCCATTATTTCGAAGCGTCTCTGGCCGATCAGTTCGATGCGCTGGTGTGGATCGAGCAGACCGCTGCCGTCACACCGTTGCCGGTGCCCGAAAGCGCAAGCCATGAGGAAGACACCTTCCCGTCCGGAGTCTGATGCCATGAATACCTATTTTTCCCAGCACCCCATGTTCAAAGACCGCCGCCAGGCCGGGCGCGCCTTGGCCCAGGCGCTCCAGTCGCGGGTGCAAGACCAGCCGCTGGTACTCGCCTTGCCCCGTGGCGGTGTGCCGGTGGCCTACGAAGTGGCCAAGGCATTGGCCGCACCGCTGGACGTGGTCCTGGTGCGCAAGATCGGCGCACCGGGCAACGAGGAGTTCGCCATCGGTGCCGTGGCCGAGGGCAGCCCGCCTTACTGCGTGGCCGACCAAGCGATGATGGCGCTGTTCGGTGCCTCCCAGGATTGGTTCGACGCCGAGCGTGATCGGCAACTGGAGGAAATCCAGCGGCGGCGCCGAGCCTACTGCGCAAGTCGTCCAGCCCCTGATGTGACGGGCCGTGAAGTGGTGTTGGTGGATGACGGCATCGCCACCGGCAGCACCGCCCGCGCAGCCTTGCTGGCCCTGGCCGCCGCCGGGCCGTCGCGCCTGCTGTTCGCCGCTCCGGTGGGCGCGCGAGAGGCAGTGGCGATGCTGCGGCCCTTGGTCGATGAGCTGGTGTGCCTGGAAATGCCCGAGCCGTTTCGCGCGGTGGGGCTGCACTATGACCGGTTCGACCAGACGGGGGATGACGAAGTGGTGAGGTTGCTGGCGGGCAGTATGTCCGGCTGAGCGGCGCCCGCCAGACAAGGCGCGTGGTCGGGGTTCCATGGCTATCCCGGCAAAGCCGATTATTCTTCAACAGACCTTGCTGCGATCCTGGGCGGCCCGCCCTGTCGTGCTTCGCGCAACCTTGCAAAACCCACGGCCTGGGTGCATTGGTGAATGCGTAGTAGGGCACCTTCGGCCTATCGCCCATAGACGGAGGCAACCCATGGCGGTCATCGACAGCACGTCCTCAGGCAGCAGTGCACCCCAGCGCGGCATCACCCGGGAGGAGCGCAAGGTCATCTTCGCCTCGTCCCTGGGCACCGTATTCGAATGGTATGACTTCTACCTCTACGGCTCCCTGGCCGCGATCATCGCCAAGCATTTCTTCGCCGGGGTCAACGAGACCACCTCGTTCATCTTCGCCTTGCTGGCCTTCGCCGCAGGCTTTGCCGTGCGCCCGTTCGGTGCCATCGTGTTCGGCCGCCTGGGCGATATGATCGGGCGCAAGCATACCTTCCTCATCACCATCGTCATCATGGGCTTGTCCACGGCCGTGGTCGGCGTGCTGCCCAGCTATGCGAGCATCGGTGTGGCGGCGCCGATCATCCTCATCAGCCTACGCTTGCTGCAAGGCCTGGCGCTGGGCGGCGAATACGGCGGCGCCGCGACCTATGTGGCCGAGCATGCGCCCAAGGGCAAGCGGGGTTTCTTCACCTCGTGGATCCAGACCACCGCCACCCTCGGGCTGTTCCTGTCGCTGCTGGTGATCATGGCGTGCCGCACGGCGCTCGGGCCGGAGGCCTTCGAGGCCTGGGGCTGGCGCATTCCGTTCGTGCTGTCGATCCTGCTGCTGGCGATTTCGGTGTATATCCGCCTGCAACTCAACGAGTCGCCGGTCTTCATGAAGATGAAGGCCGAAGGCAAGGCGTCCAAGGCGCCGCTGACCGAGTCGTTCGCCCGCTGGGACAACCTCAAGGTGGTGATCATGGCGTTGCTCGGCGGTACCGCGGGGCAGGCGGTGGTGTGGTACACCGGGCAGTTCTACGCGCTGTTCTTCCTGCTGCAGATGCTCAAGATCGATCCCCAGGCCGCCAATCTGCTGATCGCAGGTTCGCTGTTGATCGGGACGCCGTTCTTCGTGCTGTTCGGCAGCCTGTCGGACCGTATCGGGCGCAAGAAGATCATCATGGCCGGTTGCATCATCGCCGCGCTGACCTACTTCCCGATTTTCAAGGCGTTGACCGAGTACGGCAACCCGGACGTGTTCGTGGCCCAAGAGCAGAACCCAGTGGTGGTGGTCGCCGACCCCGATCAATGCGCGTTCCAGTTCGACCCGGTGGGCAAGGCGCGCTTCACCAGCTCCTGCGACATCGCCAAGAGCCTGCTGGCCAAGCGTGCGATTCCCTATTCCAATGAAGACGCCGAGCCCGGCAGCGTGGCGCAGGTGCGCATCGGTGACCGGGTGATCCCAAGCTTCGAAGGTGCCGGGCTGGCAGCGGCGGACTTCAAGGCCCAGGGCGACACCTTCACCGCCACCTTGGGCGCCGCGCTCAAGGAAGCAGGCTACCCCGAAAAGGCCGACCCGGCGAAGATCCACTACCCGATGGTGTTGTTGTTGCTGACGCTCCTGGTGATCTACGTGACCATGGTTTACGGCCCGATCGCCGCCTGGCTGGTCGAGTTGTTCCCGGCGCGCATCCGCTATACCTCCATGTCGCTGCCATACCATATCGGCAATGGCTGGTTCGGCGGCTTCCTGCCGACCGTGGCGTTTGCCATGGTGGCGGCGACGGGCGACATCTACTACGGGTTGTGGTACCCGATCGTGATCGCGGTGATGACAGCGGTGCTGGGGATCTTCTTCCTGCCCGAGACCAAGGACAGGGATATCCATCACGCGTGAGGGGCTGCTGCACAGCCATTGCGGGCAAGCCCGCTCCCACAGGGGGGCGGCGCTAGCCGCTTGTTCCCTGCGCGACAGCGCAGCCCGGAAGGGCTGGTGATCTCCCATAGGGACCTGCGCTGTGCAGGAGGTTCCCATTTTCTGGGGGCGCGGGCTCGTTTTGCGACAAGGCGTGTCGCCTAGTCGAAACAACCTCGCAAGGCATAGCGATAGCCGATATCGACGCCTGCGCAATCACCCCGGATGTGGGTCTTGTTCAGCACGAACTCGAACGCCGGCTCGTACAGCCCGTCGCGCAGCACCGCGCCTGCCAGTACCTCGACGTGGTACCAACCGTTGTCCAGCTCGATGATTGGCCGGCCCGGTTGCTGGTAGCGTGCCAGCAGGTCGCCCAAGGCCTTGTGGGTGAAGTGCTGCAGGATGCGCCAGGTGAACAGCATCAGCGCGCGGTGCTGCACCTGCAGCACATAGCCCGGGCGGCGGTGCTTCAGGCGACTGCCGGGGGCGAGCAGCGCGGGGGTGGCCTCGTCGAGGCTGAAGATGATCCGGTAGGGCAGGTTCTCGACCCCGGCCAGCGGCAGGACGATGCCGTCGAACACCGCCTGGTCGCCGACGTCGCTGCTGGTGAACGCCCCGGCCAGGTCGTCAGGCAGGTCGTGTTCTTCCTTGTAGCGTTGCAGCAACTGGATATCGCCGAGGATGAAATAGTCGACCAGGTCGTTGAGTACTTCGCTGAATTCATAGCGCATGGGTTTTCCTTGTTATGGCTGCGCTTGTTACGGGAACCGGCACTTTAGCGGAAGACTTGGTGGCATTCACTCCGGGCGTGGTGTTCAGTGACGCTGGGCGATCTGGATCAGGTTACCGCAGGTGTCGTCGAACACCGCCACGGTCACCGGTCCCATGGCGGTCGGCGGCTGGGTGAAGTGCACGCCTGCGGCGCACAGCCGGGTATATTCGGCCTGGATGTCGCGCACACCAAACGAGGTGGCGGGGATGCCATCGGCCTTGAGGGCGGCCTTGTAGGTCTTGGCGGCGGGGTGGGCATCGGGCTCGAGCAGCAGCTCCACACCGTTGGGGTCGTTGGGCGAGGTCAGGGTCAGCCAGCGGTGCTTGCCCATGGGGATGTCGTGCTTGGGCTCGAAGCCCAGCACATAGTGATAGAAGGCCAGGGCCTTGGCCTGGTCGTCGACCAGGATGCTGGTAATCACGATTTTCATAGGCACGTCCGTTCGGCAGGCGGTTACCTGCAAGTAAAGACGTTCTACGTGTGTTCACCACCCCGCTCCGAGAGACCTTGTAGGAACGGGTTCGTCCTGCGACGCAATACCGGCCCGATCGCGGGACAAGCCCGCTCCCACAGGTTTTGTGTCTGGCCGTCGCGGTGCTGGTACCGGCCTTGTGGGAGCGGGCTTGCCCCGCGATCAAGGGTGAAGCCCTTGCCATGCTAGCGCACTTGCAGGGCCACCCCGCTCGGGTGGTCAGTGTTTGCGCAGGAACGCCAGCAGATGCTGGTTGACCTGCTCGGCCGCCTCCATCTGCACCATGTGCCCGACACCGGGTATCACCACCGCCTCAGCCTCCAGCCCATGGGCATGCCTGACCGGGATGATCGCATCCTCGGCCCCCCAGATCACCATCACCGGCAGGCTCCCGAGCACGCTGCGCAGGTCGTGCCGCTGCCGGTCGCCGTCGGCTATAGCCGTGGCCAGCTGGCGTAAGGCGTTGTCCACGCCCTCCAGGCGCTTGAACTTGAGCATGTCGTCGAGCATCTGCCGGGTGACCAGGCCCGGGTCGGCGAACAGCTGGCTCATCTGCGGCTTGAGTGCGTTGCGGCTGCCGGCCTCGACGAAACCTTGCAGGTAGCGCCCATTGATCGCTTCGCCGAGGCCCGCGCTGGCCACCAAGCCCAGGCTGGCCACTCGCTGGGGCGCCAGGCGTGTCAGGTTCAGGCTCACTGCGCCGCCCATGGAGTGGCCGACCAAGTGGGCCCGGGGAATCTCAAGGTGGTCGAGCAGGGCCAGTACGGCTTCGCTCAGCTCATCCAGATCGCCCCGTTGCAGAGCCTTGGCTGACTCGCCGTGGCCGGGCAGGTCCAGGGCGATGACCCGGCGTTCGGCGGCCAGGGCCGGGTGGTTGAACAGCCAGTTGTTGAGGTCGCCGCCGAAACCATGCACCAGCACCAAGGGCGTGCCGCCTTCGCCGAGTTCGAACCAGCGCAGCAGACGGCCGGCGATCTCAGCCCTCTGCGGAGCTGGGCCCTGGGCCTGTTCGGTACCGCCCTGGGCAACGAACTCGGCCTGGAACCGCTGCACCACTGCGTCGATCTGGGCTTCATCGGCTTCGCCTTCCACCACCACGGCGAGCAGGGCACCCACCGGCAGGGTTTCGTCAGGGCGCGCCACCAGGCGGCGCAGCACGCCGCTGAAGGGGGCCTCGACGCTGCTGCTGATCTTGTCGGTCTCCACGTCCAGCACTTCGTCGCCCTTGACGATTTCGTCGCCTTCCTCTTTGAGCCAGGCGTCCACTCGGCCCTCGGTCATCGACAGGCCCCACTTGGGCATGGTCAGGGTATGGATCTGGCTCATGCGGCGCTCCTCGCGGCTTCGATCACCTTGTGTACGGCGGCTTCGATCTTCGCCGCGTCGGGGATGTACAGGTCTTCCAGGGCATCGGAGAACGGCACCGGCGTATGCGGCGCGGTGACCATCTCGATCGGGCCCTTGAGGGCGCCGAAGGCCTTCTGCGCGACCAGGGCGCTGATGTCGGTGGCCATCGAGCAGCGCGGGTTGGCTTCATCGATCACCACCAGGCGACCGGTCTTCTCCACGCTCTCGAGGATGCTGTCCTCGTCCATCGGGCTTGTGGTGCGCAGGTCCAGCACTTCGCAGTCGATACCCTGGCGGGCGAGGTTGGCAGCGGCTTCCATCGCCACATGGACCATGCGCCCATAGGTGACCAGGGTCACGTCGTCACCGTCGCGCAGGAAGTTGGCCTCGCCGAACGGTACGCTGTAGACCTCCTCGGGGACTTCGCCCTGCATGCCGTAGAGCAGCTTGTGTTCGCAGAAGATAACCGGGTCGTTGTCGCGGATCGCCTGGATCAACAGGCCTTTGGCGTCGTAGGGCGAAGAGGGGCAGACCACCTTCAGGCCCGGAATATGGGTCCACAGCGAAGTGAGCATCTGCGAGTGCTGGGCCGCGGCGCGCAGGCCGGCCCCGTACATGGTGCGCATGACCAGTGGGGTGACGGCCTTGCCGCCGAACATGTAGCGGAACTTGGCCGCCTGGTTGAGGATCTGGTCCAGGCAGCAGCCGGCGAAGTCGACGAACATCAGTTCGCACACCGGGCGCAGACCTTGGGTCGCGGCACCGACGGCTGCGCCCACGTAGCCGATTTCGGACAGCGGCGCATCGAGCACTCGGCCGGGGAACTGATGGTAGAGGCCCTTGGTGACCCCGAGCACGCCGCCCCAGGCATCTTCCTCGCCGGGCGCACCCGCGCCGCCGGCGACATCCTCGCCGATGATGAACACGCTGGTGTCACGGCGCATTTCCTGGGCCAGGGCTTCGTTGATGGCCTGCTGGTAGCTGATCTTTCTTGCCATGGTGGTTCTCCTGTTGTTCTTGTTGTCCGGCCTTACGGGTAGCTGACGTAGACGTCGCTGAGCAGGTCGGCGGGCTGTGGCTTGGGGTCGGACTTGGCGCGGCGCACGGCGTCTTCGATCAGGTCCTCGACCCGGGCGTCGATGGCGTCGAGCTGCTCGTGGCTCAACAGGCCGGCGCGGGTGGTCTTGTTGCGAAACTGCAGCAGGCAGTCGCGGCTTTCGCGCAGGTTCTTCACCTCGTCCGGGGCGCGGTAGGTCTGGGCGTCGCCTTCGAAGTGGCCGTAGTAGCGGCTGAGCTTGACCTCGATCAGCGACGGGCCTTGCCCCGCGCGAGCACGCTCGATGGCAGCGCCGGCGGCTTCGTGCACGGCGAAGAAGTCGAAGCCATCGATGGTCACCCCCGGCATGCCGAACCCGGCGGCGCGGTCGGCGATATGGTCGCAAGCCACCGACCAGGTCGAAGCGGTGGCCTCGGCGTAGCCATTGTTCTCGGCGACGAAGATGCACGGCAGGTTCATGATCGACGCCAGGTTCATCGCCTCGAACACCGCGCCTTCGTTGGAGGCGCCGTCGCCGAAGAAGGCCACCGATACATCGTCGCGGCCCTTGATTTTCGCCGCCAGGGCGGCGCCGGCCACCAGGGGCGCACCGGCACCGACGATGCCGTTGGCGCCGAGCATGCCTTTCTCCAGGTCGGCGATGTGCATCGAGCCGCCCTTGCCGCCACACACGCCGGTCTTCTTGCCATAGATTTCCGCCATCATGCCGTACACATCGACCCCCTTGGCGATGCAATGGCCGTGGCCGCGGTGGGTCGAGGCGATGCAGTCGCTGTCGCGCAGGTGGGCCATCACCCCGGCGGCGGAGGCTTCCTCGCCGGCGTACAGGTGGACGAAGCCGGGAATCTCGCCGGTGGCGAACTCCACGTGCAGGCGTTCCTCGAAGGCGCGGATGGTGCGCATCACTTCATAGGCATGCAGCAACTGCTCGGAATTCAATTGGGTGGACATCTTGTTGTTCTCCAGGGTTGTCTCAACACAGGGTTGCAGCGAGGCGCCGATGGTCCCTCGGGACCGCCAGCAGGTGATGTCGGGCGGCATAGGCCAGTACGGCCTCGACGTCTACGGTCAGCGGGCCGTTGGCGTCGAGGGTGACGGTGGGGGTGTCGTGCTCGGCGAATTCGATCTCCCGCTCGCCGTCCAGGGCCAAGGTGCCGCAGGCCAGGCTCAGGGGGTAGGCGATGCCCGGCTCGAGCCGCCCCGAGGCGCCGATGCCGCAGCCTTGCAGCAGGCCGGGGGCCAGCGGGGTGAGCAGCGTATGTTGGGCGTGCGGGTCCAGGTGTACCCAGGCGCCGTGAGGGTCCAGGCGCGATACCGGGCACCACAACCCGCATAGCGCGGAAAGGCCGATGGCATGGGGCTCGGCGAAGCAGGCGAAGACCTCGGTCAGGTCTTCGCTGCGAGAGAGTGCACGGGCGCCGATGAAGCGTTGGGGCGACACGGCCACCTCCACCAGCGCCCATTCGCATACGCCCTGTTCGGGTACCCGCACCAGCAGGCGCTTGTTGCGACGCAGGCCGATGCCGGCGGGCACTCGGCCACTGGCTTGCAACCCTCCGGCCAGGCCGGCGCTGGTGGCCTCGCGCAGTTCGGGGAAGGCGTTGTTGGTGCCGGTGGACAGCGTCAGCAGCGGCACATCCCCGGCTTCGGCGGCCACGGCCTTATGGGTGCCGTCACCGCCGAGCACGGCGATCATCGCCACGCCTCGGTCGACCATGTGGCGCGTGGCCAGGCGTGTATCGGCGACGGTCTGGGTCAGTGGCAGGTCGAGGATCTCCAGGGTCGGCCAGCGCTGGTCTTGTGCCACTGGGCCTTGACTGGCCTTGAGCACTGCGGCGGCAATTCCGGTCATGTCGCTGGGCAGCAGCACCTGGGCGATGCCCGTGGCACCGAAGGCGGCCAGCAGGCGTTGGATGGTCGAGGCCTTGTCGGTACTGGAATAGAGGCCGGCAGTGGCGGTCAGGCGGCGCAGGTCGCGACCTGAGGCCGGGTTGGCGATGATGCCGATAGTCGGGGCAGGTTGCGTCATGGCGCACCTCGGTTCTTGTTTGCCAGGGCTGGAGCAAGGGCAGTGCCAGCTTTGTTCGACGGGCTCGAGATAGCCGTGCCAGAGCGGCTACGCCCGGTGCGCGATGCCGCTCGGGCAGTGCCGAGCGAGACGCCCGGTGCCAGCCTGGTGAGGTGCAGGGCGAGACGCTGAGACGCAGCGTCTCAGGCGTACCGATGATCACGCCGCGCTTGTCGGAGACTTCGTCGAGGCGCTTAATGGCCGCACAACGACAAGAACACGAGAACCGGAGGCCCGATGCTTGCCGCGAACTCCCGAGCCCATGTCGACTGCGTCAGCCGTGTGCTGAAGAACGCCGACCGCTTGCCCCAGGCACCGGTACCGACGCTGATCCTCGACTCGTGGCGCCGTTCCATGGAGCTGTACCGCCTGGACCCTGGCTCCCTGCAGGGGCCGCGTATCCTGTCCCAGGACGTGCTCAACGAGTGCCGCGAGCGCGCCGAGCTGTTCCTGCGTATCGCCAGCGATGCCGTGGCCCGGTTGCACGAGCGGGTGCGCGGCGCCGACTACTGCGTACTGCTCACCGATGCCCAGGGGCGCACCATCGACTACCGGGTGGAGTCGGCCATCCGCAATGACTGTCGCAAGGCCGGGCTGTACCTGGGCACCTGCTGGTCGGAAGGTGAGGAGGGCACTTGTGGGGTTGCCGCCGTGTTGACCAGCAAGGCGCCGATCACCGTGCACAAACGTGACCACTTCCGCGCCGCCTTTATCGGCCTGACCTGCAGCGCAGCCCCGGTGTTCGACCCCCAGGGCGAATTGTTGGGTGTGGTGGACGTGTCGGCCTTGCAGTCCCCCGACGACCGGCGCAGCCAGCACTTGATCCGCCAATTGGTGGAGCAGACCGCGCGGGAGATCGAGAATGCCTTCTTCATGCACAGCGCCCAAGGCCATTGGGTGATGCGCGCCCATGGCACGCCAGGTTACGTGGAAAGCCAGCCGGATTACCTGTTGGCCTGGGACGGCGACGGCCGCCTGCAGGCGATCAACAGCCTGGCGCGCCAGCGTTTGCTGGAGCGCCTGGGGCGTTTGCCGGGGCATATCGGCGAGTTGTTCGACCTCGACCAGCTGCGCCGGGCCAGCGACGCGTCGGCCCAGCACTTGCCGGGTTGGGGTGGGCTCTACGGCCGGGTCAGCGCGCCCCAGCGCCGGGCCCGGACGGTGTTGCCCCAGCAGGCCCAGGACGCGCGCATCGAACAGCACCTGCGCCTGGCCACGCGGGTCAAGGACTGCAATCTGGCCGTGCTGGTACTGGGCGAGACCGGCGTGGGCAAGGAGGTCTTCGCCCGCCAGGTGCACCAGCAAAGCCTGCGGCGTGACGGCCCGTTCGTGACGCTCAACTGCGCGGCGATCCCGGAGAGCCTGATCGAAAGCGAGCTGTTCGGCTACGTGGCCGGGGCGTTCACCGGGGCTTCGAACAAGGGCATGCAGGGCCTGTTGCAGCAGGCCGATGGCGGCACCTTGTTCCTCGACGAGATCGGCGATATGCCGCTGAACCTGCAGACCCGCCTGCTGCGCGTGCTGGCCGAGGGCGAAGTGGCGCCCTTAGGCGCGGCACGGCGCCAACGGGTAAACCTGCAGGTGATCTGCGCCACCCACCGGGACCTGGCGGCGATGGTGGCCGATGGGCGTTTTCGCGAGGACCTGTACTTCCGCCTGGCCAATGCCCGTTTCGAGTTGCCACCGCTGCGTGAGCGGGACGACCGCCTGGGGTTGATCCAGCGCTTGCTGGCCGAAGAAGCCCAGGCCTGTGGCGTCGACGCCAGGCTGACAGATGCCGCGCTGGAGGCGCTGCTGACCTATCGCTGGCCCGGCAACTTGCGCCAGTTGCGCCAGGTGCTGCGCTACGCCTGTGCGGTGTGCGAGGGTGGGCAGGTGATGCCTGAGGATCTGCCTGAAGAAGTGCGTGGTGCCGGTTCCAGCTCCAGCGAGTCGGTTGCTTCCAGCCCTGCGCGGCAGCTGCTGCTCGATGCCCTGATCCGCCATCGCTGGAAGCCGGCGGAGGCGGCGCGGGCGCTTGGCATTTCCCGCGCGACCTTGTATCGGAGGGTGCATGAGCACCGTATCGAGATGCCGAGGATGAAGCTATAGATTCACTTGGCAAGGTTTGCGTGATCCTGTAGGAACGGGCTTGTGCCGCGATGGGCTGCGCCCGATGTTTTGTCGACTCGTTGGTATTGATTTAAGCGAACAGTCCGTTTGCCATGGCGAATGGATATTTCGCTATTTCAATGCAGTCGATAAATTGTTGGTTTTGACGTAAGCGCAAAGTCCATTTGCGATGGCGACGCTGAGTCACCTTTCCGCCTTTACGGCGGGTCACTTTTTGTCAAACGCGACAAAAAGTAACCAAAAAACGCTGGCTCCTGCATCCGGCCCCTGCGCTGCGCTCCGGGGTTCCCTCGCTCCAGCCTTGCTCC
>NZ_JBLUPY010000058.1:0-13962 GCF_048068215.1 Pseudomonas sp. NY15372 | reverse complement strand
GGCCGTGGACCACTTCCGCTATTTCGCCGGCTGCATCCGCGCCCAGGAAGGCGGCGCCGCCGAGATCAACGAAAGCACCGTGGCCTACCACATCCACGAGCCGCTGGGCGTGGTCGGGCAGATCATCCCGTGGAACTTCCCGCTGCTGATGGCCGCCTGGAAGCTGGCCCCGGCCCTGGCCGCCGGCAACTGCGTGGTGCTCAAGCCCGCAGAGCAGACCCCGCTGGGCATCACCGTGCTGCTCGAGCTGATCGGCGACCTGCTGCCCAAGGGCGTGCTCAACGTGGTGCAAGGCTTCGGTCGTGAGGCCGGCGAGGCCCTGGCCACCAGCAAGCGCATCGCCAAAATTGCCTTCACCGGCTCCACCCCGGTGGGCTCGCACATCATGAAATGCGCGGCCGAGAACATCATCCCGTCCACCGTGGAGCTGGGCGGCAAGTCGCCGAACGTGTACTTCGAGGACATCATGAAGGCCGAGCCGGCCTTCATCGACAAGGCCGCCGAGGGCATGGTGCTGGCCTTCTTCAACCAGGGCGAGGTGTGCACCTGCCCATCGCGGGCGCTGGTGCAGGAGTCGATCTACGACGAATTCATGCAGGTGGTGATGAAGAAGGTCCTGCAGATCAAGCGTGGCGACCCGCTGGACACCGACACCATGGTCGGCGCCCAGGCCTCGCAGCAGCAGTTCGAGAAGATCCTCTCCTACCTGGAGATCGCCCAGAAGGAAGGCGCCGAGCTGCTGACCGGCGGCAAGGTGGAAAAACTCGAAGGCAGCCTGGCCACCGGCTATTACATCCAGCCGACCCTGCTCAAGGGCAACAACCGCATGCGCGTGTTCCAGGAAGAGATCTTCGGCCCGGTGGTCAGCGTCACCACCTTCAAGGACGAAGCCGAGGCCCTGGCCATCGCCAACGACACCGAGTTCGGCCTCGGCGCGGGCGTATGGACCCGCGACATCAACCGCGCCTACCGCATGGGGCGCGGCATCAAGGCCGGCCGCGTGTGGACCAACTGCTACCACCTGTACCCGGCCCATGCCGCGTTCGGTGGCTACAAGAAGTCCGGCGTGGGCCGTGAAACCCACAAGATGATGCTCGACCACTACCAGCAGACCAAGAACCTGCTGGTGAGCTACGACATCAATCCGTTGGGCTTCTTCTAAACGGGCCATTGGGGCTGCTTTGCGGCCCTTTCGCGGCACAAGGCCGCTCCTACAAGTTCAGCGTCCCCCTGTAGGAGCGGCCTTGTGCCGCGAAAGAGCCGCGCAGCGGCTCCAACCCATCTGGCCCATTTCATGCAAAACCGATCACCACAGACCGCCCCTGCCGGTCATCAAGAAGAAAAAAGGTGAACACCATGCCAAGCGATCATTCCGGCAGCGCGCCGGCGAGCTCCTCCGTTGACTTCGAAAAAGTCGACGCGGACTATTTCCAACACCGACAACTGAAGAAAGGCGCCGCCGGCTGGGTCCTGCTGGTGGGCCTGGGCGTGGCCTACGTCATCTCCGGCGACTACGCCGGCTGGAACTTCGGCCTGGCCCAAGGCGGCTGGGGCGGCATGTTCCTGGCCACCCTGCTGATGGCCACCATGTACCTGTGCATGTGCTTCTCGTTGGCCGAACTGTCGTCGATGATCCCGACCGCCGGCGGTGGCTACGGCTTCGCCCGTAGTGCCTTCGGGCCCTGGGGCGGATTCCTCACTGGCACGGCGATCCTCATCGAGTACGCCATCGCACCCGCAGCCATTGCCACCTTCATCGGCGCCTATTGCCAATCGTTGTTCGGCATCGGCGGCTGGATGATCTACCTGGCCTTCTACATCGTATTCATCGGCATCCACATCTTCGGCGTCGGTGAAGCCCTCAAGCTGATGTTCATCATCACCGCCATCGCCGCGATCGCCCTGGCAGTGTTCCTGGTGGCCATGGTGCCCCATTTCGATGCAGCCAACCTGTTCGACATCGCCCAGACCGATGCCGCCGGCGCCAGCAGCTTCCTGCCGTTCGGCTATGTCGGTATCTGGGCGGCGATCCCCTACGCCATCTGGTTCTTCCTGGCCGTCGAAGGTGTGCCCCTGGCCGCCGAGGAAACCAAGAACCCACGCCGCGACCTGCCGCGCGGCCTGATCGGCGCCATGCTGGTACTGGTGGCCTTCGCCCTGCTGATCCTGGTGGTCGGCCCTGGCGGCGCGGGCTCCGAAGCTCTCAAGGCCTCGGGCAATCCGCTGGTCGAGGCACTGGCCAAGGCCTACGGCGGTTCCACCTGGATGGGCAGCTTCGTCAACCTGGTGGGCCTGGCCGGCCTGATCGCCAGCTTCTTCTCGATCATCTACGCCTATTCACGGCAGATCTTCGCGCTGTCCCGTGCCGGCTACCTGCCGCGCAAGCTCTCGGAAACCAACAAGAGCAAGGCTCCCGTGCTGGCCCTGGTGATCCCTGGAATCATTGGCTTCGCCCTGTCGCTGACCGGCCAGGGCGACCTGCTGATCCTGGTCGCCGTGTTCGGTGCGACCCTCTCCTACGTGCTGATGATGGCCGCGCACATCACCCTGCGCATCCGTCGCCCCAAGATGGAACGCCCCTACCGTACGCCGGGCGGCATCTTCACCTCGGGCCTGGCCCTGGTGCTGGCTTGCGTGGCCGTGGTCGCAGGCTTCCTGGTCGACCCCCGCGTGGTGATTGGCGCTGCGGTGATCTATGGGGTATTAATTGCCTACTTTGCTTTCTACAGCCGTCATCACCTGGTGGCGGGGACGCCGGAAGAGGAATTCGCCGCGATCCAGAAGGCCGAAGAGGCCCTGCACTGATCGCCGACTTACGCCGCGGGCAGACCCGCGGCGCTCTGGAGATTCTGTATGGCAAGTTTCGTACACACGGTGGGCAACCAGGTCTACCGCTTCGACAGCCTCAAGGACGTGATGGCCAAAGCCAGCCCGGCACGTTCGGGCGACTTTCTGGCCGGTGTCGCGGCCAGCAACGACGGCGAGCGGGTCGCCGCGCAGATGGCGCTGGCCGATATCCCGCTCAAGCACTTCCTGAGCGAAGCGCTGATCCCCTACGAAAGCGATGAAGTCACCCGGCTGATCATCGATACCCACGACGCCCAGGCATTCGCCCCGGTCAGCCACCTGACCGTCGGCGGGCTGCGCGACTGGCTGCTGAGCGAACAGGCCAACGAGGACAGCCTGCGCGCCCTGGCCAAGGGCCTGACCCCGGAAATGGCCGCGGCGGTGTCGAAGATCATGCGCGTCCAGGACCTGGTGCTGGCGGCGCAGAAGATCCGCGTGGTCACCCAGTTCCGTGGCACCATGGGCCTGCGCGGACGCCTGTCGACCCGCCTGCAGCCCAACCACCCCACCGACGAGCCGGCCGGCATCGCCGCCAGCATTCTCGACGGCCTGCTCTACGGCAACGGCGACGCCATGATCGGCATCAACCCGGCCACCGATAGCATCGCCTCGATCTGTGCCCTGCTGGAAATGCTCGACGCCATCATCCAGCGCTACCAGATCCCCACCCAGGCCTGCGTGCTCACCCACGTCACCACCTCCATCGAAGCGATCAACCGCGGCGTGCCGCTGGACCTGGTGTTCCAGTCCATCGCCGGAACCGAGGCGGCCAACGCCGGCTTCGGCATCAATCTCAATGTGCTCCAGGAAGGCTACGAGGCAGGCCTCTCGCTCAAGCGCGGCACCGTCGGCCAGAACCTCATGTACTTCGAGACCGGCCAGGGCAGTGCGCTGTCGGCCAATGCCCACCATGGCGTCGACCAACAGACTTGCGAAACCCGCGCCTATGCCGTGGCCCGGCATTTCAACCCGTTCCTGGTCAACACCGTGGTCGGTTTCATCGGCCCGGAGTACCTGTACAACGGCAAGCAGATCATCCGCGCGGGCCTCGAGGACCATTTCTGCGGCAAGCTGCTGGGCGTGCCCATGGGCTGCGACATCTGCTACACCAACCATGCCGAGGCCGACCAGGACGACATGGACACCCTGCTGACTTTGCTGGGCGTGGCCGGGATCAACTTCATCATGGGCATTCCGGGCTCGGACGACATCATGCTCAATTACCAGACCACCTCGTTCCACGACGCGCTCTATGCACGTCAGACCCTGGGCCTCAAGCCCGGGCCGGAATTCGAGGCGTGGCTCGAACGCACCGGCATCTTCACCCAGGCCGATGGCCGGGTACGCTTCGGCGACAATCTGCCGCCAGCCTTCCGCCAGGCCCTGGCGCAGCTTGCATAGGGATGACCATGGACCGACCTACCACCACGCCTGAGAACCCTTGGCTGGCCCTGCGCAACCTGACCCCGGCGCGCATCGCCCTGGGACGCACCGGCATCAGCCTGCCGACCGGCGCCCAGCTGGACTTCCAGTTCGCCCACGCCCAGGCCCGCGATGCCGTGCACCTGCCGTTCGACCATGCCGGCCTGCGCCAGCAACTGGCTGACCGTGGCCGCGAAAGCCTGCTGCTGCACAGCGCCGCCAGCGATCGCAACCAATACCTGCAACGCCCCGACTTGGGCCGGCGCCTGGACGACGCATCGGCCCAGCGCCTGCGCGAGCATGCCCAGGCCAACCCGGGCGGCGTCGATGTGGCGATCGTGGTCGCCGATGGCCTGTCGGCCCTGGCCGTGCACCGCCATACCCTGCCCTTCCTGGCCCGTTTCGAGGAGCAGGCCGCCGCCGACGGCTGGACCAGCGCACCGGTGGTACTGGTGGAACAAGGCCGCGTGGCGGTGGGTGACGAGGTGGGCGAACTGCTCGGCGCACGCATGACCGTGATGTTGATTGGCGAGCGCCCGGGCCTGAGCTCACCCGACAGCCTGGGCCTGTACTTCACCTACGGCCCCAAGGTCGGCCTGACCGACGCCTACCGCAACTGCATCTCCAACGTGCGCCTGGAGGGCCTGAGCTACGGCATGGCCGCCCACCGCCTGCTGTACCTGATGCGTGAGGCCTGCCGTCGGCAGCTTTCCGGGGTGAACCTCAAGGATGAAGCCGAGCTGCACAGCATCGAGACCGACGGCGCCCCCGGCAAAAGCGGCAATTTCCTGCTCGGGGAAGGGTAAGAAACCTGTAACACCCGGCGGATTGCGCTTTACGCAGGCTTTGGGGCAGCATGCAATCAACGCCGTGGCAATCCGCTGTATCCCCAAATGGACTCTGAGGGCCGCACATGCGCATCATCAAGGCAACCCTGGAACACCTCGACCTGCTGACGCCCTTGTTCGTGAAATATCGCGAGTTCTATGGGCAACTGCCTTACCCGGACAGCTCGCGCAGCTTCCTGGAAAAACGCCTCAAGCGCGATGAGTCAGTGATCTACCTGGCCCTGCCGGACGACGATGACAGCCGCATCCTTGGCTTCTGCCAGCTCTACCCGAGCTTCTCATCGCTGTCGCTCAAGCGCGTGTGGATCCTCAACGACATCTATGTGGCCGAAGACTCCCGGCGCATGCTGGTGGCCGATCACCTGATGCGCGAAGCCAAGAAGATGGCCAAGGCCACCAATGCCGTGCGCATGCGCGTCTCCACCAGTAGCGACAACGACGTGGCGCGCAAGACCTACGAGTCGATCGGCTTTCGCAAGGACACCGAGTTCGAGAACTACATACTGCCGATCACCCAGGACTGACACGCCTGTAGGAGCGGCCTTGTGCCGCGATCGGGCGCGAAGCGGCCGTAGATTCTGCCATCTCGTTTTGCCAGGTACTCCGCGATTGCCGATTTTGCGGCCGCTTCGCGCCCGATCGCGGCGCAAGGCCGCTCCTACACGAACAGGGTGTGCCACGCCGAAACCCGCCGCTACAAACTCCCCGGGCACATTCCTGACATCGCCGTATAATGCCCCCTCCTGTCATGTGTGAAAATTTACCCACCCGCAGGTAATCAAACCTACGCCCTTGGCACAGTCCGTCATCGTGCGCCCGTAGTCGCGGGTCAGAACACAGGTGTTGTACATGGAATTCAACCCGCTGGACCTTATCCTGCATCTCGATGCCTACCTCGATCTGCTGGTCACCAACTATGGCCCTTGGATCTACGCGATCCTCTTCGCAGTGATCTTCTGCGAGACTGGCTTGGTGGTCATGCCCTTCCTGCCCGGCGACTCGCTGCTGTTCATCGCTGGCGCCGTGGCCGCAGGCGGCGGCATGGACCCGGTCCTGCTGGCTGGCCTGTTGATGGCCGCCGCGATCCTGGGCGACAGCACCAACTACGTCATCGGCCGCACCACCGGCGAGCGTCTGTTCCGCAACCCGAACTCGAAGATCTTCCGCCGCGACTACCTGCAGCGCACCCACGACTTCTACGAACGCCATGGCGGCAAGACCGTGACCATGGCGCGCTTCCTGCCGATCCTGCGCACCTTCGCACCGTTCGTCGCCGGCATCGCGCACATGCACTACCCGCGCTTCCTGGCCTTCAGCGTGGCCGGCTCGCTGTTGTGGGTGGGTGGCCTGGTGACCCTGGGCTACTTCTTCGGCAACGTGCCGTTCATCAAGCAGCACCTATCGCTGATGGTGGTCGGGATCATCATCCTGTCGCTGGTGCCGATGATCCTCGGCCTGCTGCGCAGCCGCCTGGGCCGCACGGCCAAGGCCCACTGAACGGCCATGTGGTCATTGCGCGCCTGGCGGCGCCGGCGCACCCTGGCCCGCTACCCGGTCGACCCACAGCTGTGGCAGGCCGTGCGCGAGCGCCTGCCGCTGCTCGACGGCATCAGTGACGAAGAAGACCGCAGGCTACGCGAAGCCTGCGTACTGTTCCTGCACGACAAGCACCTGACGGCCCTGGACGGCGTCGAGCTGGACGACGAACAGCGCCTGTTCCTCGCCGCCCAGGCCCAACTGCCGCTGCTGCATCTGGGCGACCTGGATTGGTACCAAGGCTTTCACGAAATCATCCTCTACCCCGACGACTTCCTCAGCCCCCAGCGCCATCGCGACGCCAGCGGCGTGGAGCACACCTGGGACGCCGAGCACAGCGGCGAGGCCTGGCAACAGGGCCCGGTGATCCTGGCCTGGCCCGGGGTACTGGCCAGCGGCGGCTGGGAGGCCTACAACCTGGTGATCCATGAGCTGGCCCACAAGCTCGACATGCTCAACGGCGACGCCAACGGCCTGCCGCCGCTGCACAACGGCATGTCTGTGCAAGCCTGGGCCGATGCCATGCAGCAGGCCTTCGATGACATGAACCGGCAACTGGATGCCGACCCCGACACCGAGACGGCCATCGACCCCTACGCCGCGGAAAACCCCGCGGAGTTCTTCGCCGTCACCAGCGAGTACTTCTTCAGCGCCCCCGACCTGCTGCAGCAGGCTTATCCACAGGTGTACCAGCAACTTTCGCTGTTCTACCGGCAAGACCCGCTGGCGCGCCTGGAGCAGTTGCAGGCCGAGCACCCGCTATACCGCGAAACCCACGCCTGACGGGCCCGCACATCCGGCCGGGCGTGGCATGCCCGGTAGGAATGTGCCTATAATCGCCGCCACTTTTTGGTCAAACACGGGAGCACTGCCCAATGAGCTACAGCAAGATTCCGGCGGGCAAGGACCTGCCGAACGACATCTACGTCGCCATCGAGATCCCGGCCAACCACGCGCCGATCAAATACGAGATCGACAAGGACAGCGACGCCCTGTTCGTCGACCGTTTCATGGCCACCCCGATGTTCTATCCAGCCAACTACGGCTACATCCCGAACACCCTGGCCGACGACGGTGACCCGCTGGACGTGCTGGTCGTGACCCCTTACCCGGTCGCCCCAGGCTCGGTCATCCGCGCCCGTCCGGTCGGCATCCTGAACATGACCGACGACGGCGGCGGCGATGCCAAGGTCGTCGCAGTGCCTCACGACAAGCTGTCGCAGCTGTATGTCGACGTGAAGGAATACACCGACCTGCCGGCCCTGCTGATCCAGCAGATCGAACACTTCTTCGAGAACTACAAGGATCTCGAGAAGGGCAAGTGGGTCAAGATCGAAGGCTGGGAAGGCGCCGACGCCGCCCGCGCCGCGATCACCAAGTCGGTTGCCGCCTACAAAGGCTGATACCGAACTGAAGAAAAGCCCTGCTCCGGCAGGGTTTTTTTTGCCCGGAATTTGATCGGTGGGCATTTGCGCCCCATCGCCGGCAAGCCGGCTCCCACAAAAAAACGGAGCTACTGGTGGGAGCCGGCTTGCCGGCGATAGCGCGCTCAAACTCACTCATTCTTACAGCCCCCTAAGAAAGATCCTTCTTTACACACACCTTCCTACAAAACCCATAAACAACGCGTTCATTTCAAGGCACGAGCCGTCTCGCTAGACTCGGCCATATGACTACCTCCGGTGACCGCCTAAGAGCCCTCCTCCTGGAGTGCCACCTGACCCCTTCCGATTTCGCTGCCCAGCGTGGCGTAACGCCCCAGCACGTGAACAACTGGTTTACCCGCGGCGTCCCCCTGGCACGGCTGGATGAAATCGCCGATTTGTTCTGCGTACAGCGGCGCTGGCTGCTCAGCGGCGAAGGTCCGAAACACCCCACCCCGCCTCCGCGCCATTGCGCCTCGCGTGACGATGTGACCCGCCCATCCATCCGCGAAGGGCGCCTGCTGCGTATCCCGTACCATGCATTGCAGGACGGCCGACTCCAGCCTGACGAGAGCCGGTACTTGCCGTTCTCCGAACAGGCACTGCAAACCTTGGGCGTCAATTTGGAACATGCCGCTTGCATTTCCATGCCGCCATCGGGTGCCCCTTCGCCCATTCCCAGGGATGCAATCCTGGTCATCGACCGCAGCTTGACCTGGGTCGTCGAGGATGAAACCTACGTGTTGCTTCACAACGGCCGCTTGCGCGTCGACCGCCTGACCCACGATCGCCAGGGCAACCTCTACCTGCATGGCCAAGGGCCTACCGAGCGCTATACCCCCAAGCAACGCCGAGCTCAGGGTATGCACATTCTCGGTTGGGTGTTCCATTGGTCGTGTGTCAGCGTGCGCCGGCCTGGCTGACATACCCTGTGCCATTTTTTGCTGGGCAACCCGCGCCGGCCCTAGTATGCTACGCGGCACATTTCGCCCCGGCCGGCTCAAGCCGCGATCCAGAGGGCCTGGCGACGCCTCACACAGCCGTCCGCCATCTTTTTCAGGCCCTAGTGGCCATACCGTTTAAGGCGGTTGCGGCTTACCAAAAATTAGCCAAGACCGTCCCCGAGAAGCCGGCCACAAGCCGGCTTTTTAATGCCTGCCTTTCACACTGCCGGATCGGGAATCACCGCACTCAGCCGCGGCGAAGCCCAGTCGATGAACTGCCGCACCCGCGCCGAAAGCAGCCGCGAATGCGGGTACACCATCTGAATCGGCAGGTCGGCCAGCTCGTACGCCTGCAGCACCCGCACCAGCCGACCCTCGGCCAGCTCGCTGGCCACCTGATAGTGCAGCAGCTGACCAATACCGACACCCTGCTGGCAAGCCAGGCTGGCTACCTGGATCTGGTTGGTGGTCATGCGCGCAGGAATGGACCGGGTCACGACAGCCCCTGGCTCCTGGAATTGCCACTGCCTGCCTTGGGGCGCGAAGCCGATGCAGGCATGTGCCAGCAGGTCCGACGGCTGCTGCGGCATACCATTGCGTTGCAGGTAGTCTGGGCTTGCGCAGCGCACCAGGCGGGTATGGCCCAGGGGCATTGCGATCAACGAAGAATCCGGTAGTTGCCCGATGCGAATGGCCAGCTCCACGCCTTCGTCAAGCAGGTCGACGAGACGGTCGAGCAAGGTCAGCTCTACCTGGATGGCTGGGTGCAGCGCCAGGAATTCGTTGACCAAAGGCGCGACGTAGCGGCGCCCGAACTCCACCGGCGCGGTGATGCGCAGCAGCCCGCCAGGGCTTTTGCGCCGAGCATCGAAGCCGTGTTCAACCTCGTCGAACTCGGCGAGTATGCGCCGGCTCCAGGCCAGGAATTCGGCACCCTCGTCGGTCAACGCCAGGTGCCGGGTATTGCGATTGAGCAGGCGCGTGCCCAGGTGCTTCTCCAGCGCCGCCAGGGTGCGCACCACCGAGGCGGTGGATTGCCCGGAGGCATTCGCCGCGGCGCTGAGGCTGCCGCTGTCGACAATACGCACCAGGGTGGCCATGGCTTTCAATCGGTCCATCGTCAGGTCTCGTCTGTGCAACAAATGCAATAGTGTTGTCAGCTTACAGGCATTGGTGAAACGCCCGTCAATGGCCACACTGGGCACCTCCGAACATGTGTGTGGTTTCCGTCATGAGTGCCAATGCCCCAAGCCCCTCGCCGATCCTCGCCTATGATCACATCGGCATCCGCGTCAGCGACCGCAGCCGCGCCGTGGCCTTCTACGAAGCGCTGGGGTTCGTCGAAAGCGCGCGGTTCAGCGACTTCGAAGCCAACGAGATGCTCACGCCCAGCGGCGTGCGCATCAACCTGATCTTCAACGGTGCCCGCCAGCCCCGCGCCCATAACGTGTTGCTGGATGCACCGATCAAGCTGCCCGGCATGACCCACCCGGCCTTCATCGTGGAAGACCTGGAGGCCCTGCAGGGCTGGTTGCACCAACAAGGCATCACCATCACCGAAGGGCCGCACCGCATCGGGCCGCGTCGCGTTGCATTGTTCATTCGCGACCCCGACGGCAACGTCCTGGAATTCAACCAGCTACTGGCTCAATAACAAGGAAACGTCATGAAGCTCTATGACCTGGAACTGTCCGGCAATTGCTACAAAGTCCGCCTGTTCGCCCATCTGGCGAACCTGGACCTGGAGATCATTCCCGTGGACTTTCTCGGCGGCGAACACAAGCGCGCGCCGCTGATCGAGCTCAACCCGTGGGGCGAGCTGCCGATCCTGGTGGATGGCCAGCGGGTACTGCGCGATTCCCAGGCGATCCTGGTGTACCTGGCCGGCACCTATGGCGGGGCGGCCTGGTGGCCGGTGGAGCCGCACCTGCAGGCCGAAGTCATGCAGTGGCTTTCCACCGCGGCCAACGAGATCCAGAACGGCCCTGCCGCCGCACGCCTTGTGGATAAGTTCGGCTATGCCATCGACAAGGCCGACACCCTGAAGAGAGCGGCGCGCATCCTGCCCTTGCTGGACGCGCACCTGGCCAAGCACGAGTGGCTGGCGCTGTCGCGGCCGACCATTGCCGATTGCGCGGTATTCCCCTATGTCGCGCTGGCTCCTGAAGGCGGTGTCGACCTGGTGCCCTACCCCCATATCACCCGTTGGATGGACCGGATCCAGCAGTTGCCCGGCTTCGTGCCGATGCCGGGCATCTGACCACACGCCCCTCTTTCTGTGGGAGCGGCGGTCAGACTTGCCCCGGGCTGTAAGGCAATGGCTTCGCCCTTGATCGCGGGACAAGCCCGCTCCCACAGACACAGCACTAGCCAATTGTCCAGTGCGCTATCTCCTAAAGGCCCCTGCTTTTTCAGCCCTTGACGCACACCACCTGGCGCAAGGTGTGCACCACTTCCACCAGCTCGCGCTGGGCCTGCATCACCGCGTCGATGTCCTTGTAGGCCATGGGGATCTCGTCGATCACGTCCTTGTCCTTGCGGCACTCCACATGGGCGGTGGCGCGCCGTTGGTCCTCGAGGGTGAAGCGGCTCTTGGCCTTGGTCCGGCTCATCACCCTGCCGGCGCCATGGCTGCAGGAGCAAAACGACTCCTCGTTACCCAGCCCACGCACGATGAAGCTCCTGGCCCCCATGGAGCCCGGAATGATGCCCAGTTGCCCCTTCTGCGCGGACACCGCGCCCTTGCGGGTCACCAGCACTTCGCGACCGAAATGCCGCTCGCGCTGCACATAGTTATGGTGGCAGTTGACTGCTTCGAGGTCCGCCTCGAAAGACCGGCCCAGGGCTTTGCGCACAGCGCCGACCACCGCCTGCATCATCAGCTCGCGGTTATGCCGGGCGAAATCCTGGGCCCACTCCACCGCCTCGGTGTAATCGGCGAAATGCCGGCTGCCTTCCTCGAAATAGGCCAGGTCCTTGTCCGGCAGATTGGCCAGGTGCTGGCGCATGTCGGCCTGGGCCAGCTCGATGAACAGGTTACCGATGGCATTGCCCACCCCGCGCGAACCGCTGTGCAGCATGAACCACACACGCTCGGCTTCATCCAGGCAGACCTCGATGAAGTGGTTGCCACCGCCAAGCGTTCCTAGGTGATGGCGGTTGTTGGTCTTTTCCAGACGCGGATATTTGTCGGTGATCGCCTTGAAGCGCGCGGCCAGGCTACGCCACACCTGGTCGGCCTGCTTCGGTACCTGGTCCCAGGCACCCTGGTCGCGGCGGCCGAAGGTCTTGCCGTGAGGCACGGCCTGCTCGATGGCGCTGCGCAGGCCGTGCAGGTTGTCCGGCAGGTCGCGGGCATGCAGCGAGGTGCGCGCGGCGATCATGCCGCAGCCGATGTCCACGCCCACTGCGGCCGGGATGATCGCGCCCACGGTAGGAATTACGCTGCCGATGGTCGATCCCTTGCCCAGGTGCACGTCCGGCATCACCGCCAGGTGCTTGAAGATGAATGGCATGCGTGCGGTGTTCAGCAATTGCCGGCGGGCATCGTCTTCCACGGGTACGCCGTCGGTCCACAACTTGACCGGCTTGCCACCGGCGACTTCGAGAATGTCCATGGTGTCGTTTCCGGAAAAAGGCGTTGGTGACCATCATACCGCCGAAGGTCGTAGGCCGGCCTTGCCCGCAGGGTGGCACAGTGCTGTATGCTTGCCGGGTCTTCAGGGCGGGGTGAAAGTCCCCACCGGCGGTAAATCGAAAGATGAGCCCGCGAGCGCCCCGGCCATGCCGGGGGTCAGCAGACCTGGTGAGATTCCAGGGCCGACGGTCATAGTCCGGATGAAAGAAGGCGTCAGGCGGGGGCCATCCGGTGCTCCTGCGCGCGCGTTTTGTTCGCCCCGAGACGTTCATCGATCAATCACGAGGAGCGTTTCATGTCCACCATGCACCACCCGAAATTCCCCAACGTCGCTGCTGCCATCGCCGCCTTCCAGGCCGGGCGCCCCGTGCTGCTGCTAGACGATGACGACCGCGAGGACGAAGCGGACATCATCGCCGCCGCCGAGAACATCTCGCTGCAGACCATGGCCATGATGATCCGCGATTGCAGCGGTATCGTCTGCTTGTGTCTGGACGAGGCTACCGTCGACGACCTGCAACTGGCTCCCATGGTGCAGAACAACCAGGCCCGCCATGGCACCGGCTTCACCGTCAGCATCGAGGCGGCCGAGGGCGTCACCACTGGCGTGTCCGCCCAGGACCGCATCACCACCATCGAGGCGGCCCTGCGCTCGACCGCCGAGCAGCGCCATATCGTCAGCCCCGGACATGTGTTCCCGCTGCGGGCGCGTAACGGCGGGGTGCTGGCCCGTCGGGGCCATACCGAAGGGTCGGTTGACCTGGCGCGCCTGGCGGGCCTACGGCCGGCGGCGGTGCTGTGCGAGTTGATGAACCCCGACGGCAGCATGGCCCGCGGCGAGGAGGTGGCGGTGTATGCGCGGCAATACAACCTGCCGGTGCTGACCATCGAGGAACTGGCGCAGTATCGCCAGGCGCTGGCGCTGGAAACGGCGACCGCCTGACGGGCCTTGGGGCTGCCGTCGCAGCCCTTTCGCGGCACGAGGCCGCTCCTACACATCGGGAATGGCTCCGCTCTATAGGAGCGGCCTTGCGCCACGAAAGGCCGCGCAGCGGCCCAATCGCCGGCAAGCCGGCTCCCACCGAGCCTGCGCTGACGGCGTACCTGTAGGAGCGGCCTTGCGCCGCGAAGGGGCCGCGCAGCGGCCCAATCGCCGGCAAGCCGGCTCCCACCGACCCTGCGCTAACGGCGCACCTGTAGGAGCGGCCTTGCGCCGCGAAAGGCCGCGCAGCGGCCCAATCGCCGGCAAGCCGGCTCCCACCGCCCCTGCGCTGACGGCGTACCTGTAGGAGCGGCCTTGCGCC
>NZ_JBLUPY010000057.1:0-14735 GCF_048068215.1 Pseudomonas sp. NY15372 | reverse complement strand
GCGGCGAAGGGCCATCCATGGCCCTGCGCCGCTTGCCGGGCATCCATGCCCGGCACCCACCTCCGTAATGCCTCCGCTCGGCCTCCTGACGTCGCGTTTGGCGGCGCCTGGACTATTGCGCATCGCAAGCAAAAGCAAAGGCAAAAGCCGGTCGGTAAAGCTATTTAGGACATCTCATTGGGGCTGCTACGCAGCCCATCGCGGGACAAGCCCGCTCAGGGGGGCGCCGCTAGCCGCTTGCTCTCTGCGCGACAGCGCAGCCCAGGAGGGCTGGGTGATCTCCAAAAAGCCCCACAAAATCACATAGTTATGGATCGTTCGATAGAAGCGAGTTCGTCCACGGTGGGGGCCATAGGAATACCACGACAGTTCGCGATCGCTCCCCTATGCTTGGCCACTGGCACCATACGACTACAAGGATGTTCGATGCTCGCCGCCCTCAAACGCTACCCCAGCTCCGTGCGCCTGCTGCTGGCCACCGGTTCGGTCCTGACCTTCGCCCGGGCAATCACCCTGCCTTACCTGGTGGTATACCTTGCCGACACCTTCCAGCTGGCAGTCGGCTCCATCGGCCTGCTGGTTGGCAGCGCCGTGATCCTCGCCTCCTTGCTTAGCCTGTACGGCGGCCACCTGGTCGACACCGTGCGCAACCATACACTGTTGCTCGGTGCCATCTCGGTATTCACCCTGGCCTTCCTCGGTGCCATTGCCAGCCGCTCGGCCGCGTTGTTCTTCGTCTGCCTGGTGGTGATCAACTTGGCCCTGGCGGTGGTCGACATCGCCGTGAAGTCGGGCTTCTGCGCCTTACTGCCGGAGGCCGAGCGTGCCGAGGTCTTCGCCATCAAATACACCTTGAGCAATATCGCCTACGCGGTCGGCCCCCTGCTTGGGGTGGCCCTGTTCGAACAGGGTGCCCACTTGCCCTTCCTGGTTTCCGCGCTGATCGGCCTGGGCATGGGCGGGCTCTATCATGGTTTGGGGGACCGACGCCTGCAGGTCGGTGCAAGCGTCCAGCACAACGCCGGCTTCGCCCAAGTCGCCCTGCGTCTGGCACAGGATCGCCGGCTGATCTGCTTCACCCTGGGCGGGATGCTGAGCGCGGTGGTATTCGGCCAATTCGGCGCCTACCTGTCCCAGTACCTGGTGGTGACCACCGACACCACGGAAGCGGCGCGACTGGTCGGCTACCTGATCACCACCAACGCCGTCACGGTGATCGCGTTCCAGTACCTGATCGGCCGACGCATCGACCGCCAGCGCCTGATGCCCTGGCTGCTGGCCGGGATGGCGCTGTTCATCCTCGGCTTGCTGGGGTTCTCCGTGGCCGGTTCCGCCCTGGCCTGGTGCCTGGCGATGGTGGTGTTCACCCTTGGCGAGATCATCGTGATCCCGGCCGAATACATGTTCATCGACCTGATCGCGCCTGAGCATCTGCGTGGCGTCTACTATGGGGCGCAGAACCTGTCCAACCTCGGAGCGGGATTGGGGCCGGCAATCGTCGGCTTTGCCCTGGGGCAGTGGGTACCGGCGGTAACCTTCTACCTGCTGGTGATGTCGGTGATACTGGCGGGGGTGTTCTATTGGCTGGGTACACGCAGGCCTTGATGTTGCCGGTGCCGGCCCCATCGCGGGACAGGTCGGACCGCCGCACCGCCGCTCCCACAGGGGGACTAGCGCTAGCCGCTTGTTCTTTGCGCGACAGCGCAGGCCGGAAGGGCTGGGTGATCTCCCGTAGAACAACGCATGGTGACCCCGAGTGTGCGACGTCCTGCCACTGCGACCATTGTCGGCGCTGACGAACCCCATTGGCCGTGCCAGACTGATTGATCGGGACCGCGTTTTCTTTTTTGCTCCGGAGTTTGCATGTCGTTGTCCAGCGGGCTGATCGCCGTGGTCGCCCTGGCCTATATGGCCATCATGTTCGCCATCGCCTTCTACGGCGACCGCCGCAGCACGCCGCTGCCGCCGCGCCTGCGCGCGTGGGTCTACAGCCTGTCGCTGGCGGTCTACTGCACCAGCTGGACCTTCTTCGGCGCAGTCGGCCAGGCCGCCGAACAGCTGTGGGCCTTCCTGCCGATCTACCTGGGGCCGGTCCTGCTGCTGGTCTTCGCACCCTGGGTGGTGCAGAAGATGGTGCTGATCAGCAAGCAGGAGAACATCACCTCGATCGCCGACTTCATCGCTGCCCGATACGGCAAGTCGCAATCCCTGGCGGTGGTGGTGGCGCTGATCTGCCTGGTCGGGGTGTTGCCGTACATCGCCTTGCAGCTCAAAGGCATCGTGCTGGGCGTCAACCTGCTGATCGGCGCCAACGCCGACGCCACGGGCACCCGGGTACAGGACACCGCGCTGGTGATCTCGCTGGTGCTGGCCCTGTTCGCCATTGTCTTCGGCACCCGAAGCCTGGATGTCACCGAGCACCACCGCGGCATGGTCTTGGCCATCGCCTTCGAGTCGCTGGTCAAACTGCTGGCATTTCTCGCCGTGGGCGCCTTCGTGGTGTTCAACCTCTACGACGGCTTCGACGACCTGTTCAACCAGGCGCGCCAGTCGGTGCACCTGGAAAGCTACTGGCAGGAGACGGTCAACTGGCCGTCGATGGTGGTGCAGACCGCCGTGGCGATGATGGCGATCATCTGCCTGCCGCGCCAGTTCCACGTGACCGTGGTGGAGAACATCGAACCCCAGGACATGCGCCTGGCGCGCTGGGTCTTCCCGCTGTACCTGGCCCTGGCCGCGCTGTTCGTGGTGCCGATCGCCCTGGCCGGACAGATGCTGCTGCCCGGCACAGTGATCTCCGACTCCTTCGTGATCAGCCTGCCCCTGGCCGAGGCCCACCCGAGCCTGGCGTTGCTGGCCTTCATCGGCGGCGCCTCGGCAGCCACTGGCATGGTCATCGTCGAGGCCGTGGCGCTGTCGACCATGGTCTCCAACGACATGCTGCTGCCCTGGCTGCTGCGGCGCAACAACGCCGAGCGCCCGTTCGAGGCGTTCCGCCACTGGATGCTCTCGGTACGGCGAGTGACCATCGTGGTCATCCTGCTGCTCGCCTATGTCAGCTATCGCCTGCTCGGCTCCACCGCGAGCCTGGCGACCATCGGCCAGATCGCCTTCGCCGCCGTGACCCAACTGACCCCGGCAATGCTCGGCGCACTGTACTGGAAACAGGCCAATCGCCGCGGTGTGTTCGCAGGCCTGGCGGCGGGGATCTTCCTGTGGTTCTACACCCTGGTGCTGCCGATCGCCGCACACAGCCTGGGCTGGTCGCTGCAACTGTTCCCTGGGCTGGGCTGGCTGCATGGCAACCCGCTGGATTTGCCCATCACACCGCTGACCCAAGGCGTGGTGCTGTCGCTGGCGGGCAACTTCATTCTCTTCGCCTGGGTCTCGATCCTTTCTCGCACGCGGGTATCGGAGCACTGGCAGGCCGGCCGCTTCATCGGCCAGCAGAGCAGCGCCCGGCCCAGCAGCCGCTCGCTGCTGGCCGTGCAGATCGACGACCTGCTCAAGCTGGCCGCACGCTTCGTCGGCGAAGAACGCGCACGGCAGAGCTTCATCCGCTTCGCCTATCGCCAGGGCAAGGGCTTCAACCCCAACCAGAACGCCGACGGCGACTGGATCGAACACACCGAGCGTCTGCTCGCCGGCGTGCTGGGCACCTCTTCGACCCGCGCGGTGGTCAAGGCGGCCATCGAGGGCCGCGAAATGCAGCTCGAAGACGTGGTGCGCATCGCCGACGAAGCCAGCGAGGTGTTGCAGTTCAACCGCGCCTTGCTGCAGGGCGCCATCGAGAACATCAACCAGGGCATCAGCGTGGTGGACCAGAACCTGCACCTGGTGGCCTGGAACCGGCGCTACCTGGAGCTGTTCAACTACCCCGACGGGCTGATCAGCGTCGGCCGGCCGATCGCCGACATCATCCGCTACAACGCCGAGCGTGGCCTGTGCGGCCCGGGCGAGGCGCAGGTGCATGTCGCCCGGCGCCTGCATTGGATGCGCCAGGGCCGTGCGCATACTTCCGAACGCCTGTTCCCCAATGGCCGGGTCATCGAACTGATCGGCAACCCCATGCCCGGTGGCGGCTTCGTCATGAGTTTCACCGACATCACCCCGTTCCGCGAGGCCGAACAGGCGCTCAAGGATGCCAACGAGGGCCTGGAACAGCGGGTCGCCGAGCGTACCCACGAGTTGTCGCAGCTCAACCAGGCGCTGTCGGAGGCCAAGAGCCGGGCCGAAGCGGTCAGCCAGTCCAAGACCCGCTTCCTGGCCGCGGTCAGCCACGACCTGATGCAACCGCTCAATGCCGCGCGGCTGTTCTCCGCCGCGCTGTCGCAACAGGACGAGGGCATGACCGACGAGGCCCGGCAACTGGTGCAGCATATGGACAGCTCGCTGCGCTCGGCCGAGGAGCTGATCAGCGACCTGCTGGATATCTCGCGCCTGGAGAACGGCAAGGTCACCCCCGACCCGAAACCGTTCGCCCTCAGCGAGCTGTTCGATACCCTGGGCACCGAGTTCAAGGTGCTGGCTGCGGAAAAGGGCCTCGAATTCCGTCTGCGCAGCAGCCGGTTGCGGGTCGACAGCGACATGAAGCTGCTGCGCCGGGTGCTGCAGAACTTCCTGACCAACGCCCTGCGCTATGGCAAGAGCCCGATCCTGCTGGGCGCACGCCGCCAGGGCGAGCGCCTGTGGCTGGAGGTGTGGGACCGTGGCCCGGGCATCGCCGACGACAAGCTGCAGGTGATCTTCCAGGAGTTCAAGCGCCTGGACAGCCACCAGACCCGCGCCGAGAAAGGCCTGGGCCTGGGCCTGGCCATCGCCGACGGCCTGTGCCGGGTGCTCGGGCACCCGCTGGAGGTGCGCTCCTGGCCCGGCAAGGGCAGCGTTTTCCGCGTCAGCGTGCCGATCGCCCGCAGCGCCGCCGCGCCGGCCCAGGCGCCGGTGGAACAGGCCAGCCAGCCGCTGGCCGGGCTGCAGGTGCTGTGCGTCGACAATGAAGACAGCATCCTTGTCGGCATGAACAGCCTGCTCGGCCGCTGGGGCTGCCAGGTCTGGACGGCGCGCAACCGCGAAGAATGCGAGGCGCTGCTGGGCAAAGGGATGCGCCCGCACCTGGCACTGGTGGACTACCACCTGGACGACGGCGAGACCGGCACCGGCCTGATGGCCTGGCTACGCACCCGCCTGGGCGAACCGGTGCCTGGCGTGGTGATCAGCGCCGATGGGCGCAACGAGACCATCGCCCAGGTCCATGCCGCTGGCCTCGACTACCTGGCAAAACCCGTCAAGCCGGCGGCCCTGCGCGCCCTGCTCAATCGCCATCTGAGCCTGGTTCAGTAAGCGCTTCGTCGGCCAGCACCCCATCGGCGAGGGCCCGCTCGAGCAGTTCGCTCGGTAGGCTCTTGCTGGCCCGGGCACCCAGCAGCTTGAGTTGCTCGCTGCGGCTGACCAGGTTGCCGCGCCCTTCACAGAGCTTGTTGCGCGCCGCGGCATAGGCTTTGTCCACCTGCTGCAGGCGGCTGCCCAGCTCGTCCAGGTCCTGGATGAACAGCACGAACTTGTCGTACAGCCAACCGGCGCGCTCGGCGATTTCCCGAGCGTTCTGGCTTTGGCGCTCTTGCTTCCACAGGCTGTCGATGACCCGCAGGGTGGCCAGCAACGTGGTGGGGCTGACGATCACGATCTGCCGGTCGAAGGCCTCCTGGAACAGGTTGGGCTCGGCCTGCAAGGCGGCGGAAAACGCCGCTTCGATGGGCACGAAGAGCAGGACGAAATCCAGGCTGTGCAGGCCGTCGAGGCGGTTGTAGTCCTTGCTGGACAAGCCTTTGACATGGCTGCGCAGCGACTGCACGTGCTGCTTGAGGGCCGCCTGGGCACTCTCGGCGTTGGGATCGCCGACAAATTGCTGGTACGCGGTCAGGCTGACCTTGGCGTCGACCACCACCTGTTTGTCGCCCGGCAGCATGATCAGCACGTCGGGCTGGTAGCGTTCGCCGTCGGCGCTTTTGAGGCTGACCTGGGTCTGGTACTCGCGGCCCTTTTCCAGGCCCGCATGCTCCAGCACCCGCTCCAGGATCAGTTCGCCCCAGTTGCCTTGGGTCTTCTGGCCCTTGAGCGCCTGGGTCAGGTTGGTGGCCTCGTCGGACAGGCGCAGGTTCAGCTGCTGCAGGCGCTCGAGTTCCTTGCCCAGGGAGAAGCGTTCGCGGGCTTCCTGCTGGTAGCTTTCCTCCACGCGCTTTTCGAAGGCCTGGATACGCTCCTTGAGTGGGTCGAGCAATTGGCCCAGATGCTGCTGGCTGGTCTGGGCGAAGCGCTGCTCGCGTTCATCGAAGATCTTGGTGGCCATTTCGGCGAACTGGGCACGCAAGGTATCGCGGGCCTGTTGCAGGTCTTCGAGGCGTTGCTGGTGGCTTTCCTGCTGTTCGCGCAGTTCGGCTTCCAGACGCGCGGCCTGGGCTTCCAGGCGGCGCAGTTCGGCCTCGCGGTTGGCCCGCTCCAACTGCCAGGCATGGGCGGCATCGCGGGCATTGTCGCGGTCGATCTGCAACAGCTCCAGTTCGCGGGCCTGGGCCGCCAGGGTGGTCTGCTTGACCACATTGGCTTCACTCAGGTCGCTGATTTCGTCCCGGCTGGCGTCCAGCTGCGCCTGCAGGCCTGCCTGGGCGAGCTGGGCACTGCCTAGGCGCTCTTCGAGAAGGGCCAGTTCCGCTTGCCGGGCAGACAGGCGCCGCTGCAGCTGCACTGCCCAGCCCAGGCAAGGAATGGCTGCGGCCACGAGGCCCAGCAGGATACTGGCAAGATCCACTGCCATAGCGACTCCAGTCGGTATTCGATAATGCCGTGCAGCTTATCAGGTGAGGGCTTGCAGTTCTTGGAGCGTTCGCCAAAGCCAGTGCGGGCCTGTGAGATCGCGCGCCGCGCGGGCGGCGCTCGGTCTTACAGGCGCTGATGTGCTACGGCGAACACGTCAGCTCAACTGCCCGAGCAACCGCCGTGCTTCCTGCGAGCCCTGCCCCGCCGCCAGTTCCAGCCAATAGCGCGCCTGTTCCGGCTCGCTGTGCTGGCACAACCTTCCAAACTCCAGCTGGGCACGGCGGTCACCCGACCGTGCAGCCTGGCGCAACAGTTCATGGCCGATGCGCCGGTCGCGGGCATTGCCACAGTCACGACACAGCATCTGCCCCAAGCGGCTCTGGGCCACCACCACGCCCTGGCGCGCCGGCTGCTTGAGCAGGCGGCCGGCCAGGTGCTTGACGCTGGGCTTGTCGCCCAGGCGCGGGCTGTCGAGCAGCCAAAGGGCCACTTTCAGGGAAAAGCGCTTGGAGGGGGTCACTGGCGAATGTGCAGCGGGGCTTGCGAGGGGTTTACCGCGAAACTTCATGAGCAACAGCGAAGGCAATTCGAAAGGCGCGCACTCTACTGCATTTTTTTACTCATGGCCCAGTCGAATCCTAAAGATGTAAAAAAAAATTCGATGATCTTTTCTTGACGTTTTTGCTGGATGCATCCTTCTACGAAACCGGACGACTGATCGTCGGACAATCGGAAATCAGCTGGCACGCCCGTCCTAGAGCAAGCGCTCGGGACAATCCACAGAAGCTGTGGATAACTCAGTGGACAACCCGCCCGACAAGTCTCCAAACCCCGATGGAATGGGGCTTTCGCTCAAACTGACGATTTTTTCACCAGTAAAAATTAGTGTTTTTTTTCATTGACTTAAGTATTCAGTCAAGGCATTGGCGAGCTCGCGGCCACACGTTGCCAAGTCGTTACAAGTCACACCCGCTGTGTGTACAAGTGCGCTGCGAGCATTCAATTGGATGGGAAAGACCCTCGATCCTCCGAGCCGGTCGCACGTTAGCCCCCCTTCACAGCACGGTGAATAAAAGCCATACTGCTCGGCTCGCCTGGCAAAACCCGAAATTGCTTGCCAGGTGCAGGGCTTTCCTGTAGTGTGCGCCTCGTTAGTACCCAGCTGAAAGTCAATTCTGGCCAATGTGTCCTTGTAGTGCCTCTCGCCCCACGAGCAGCCATTGCTGAAACCAGGACCGGCCCCTTCGATGATTCACTCGGCAGTAAACCTGCTCCAGCGCGAATCACGCGACAGATTGATCGGGATCTTCACCCAGAGGCATCGAACCTTGGCCCTGGTGTGCCTGCCCGCCTTCTGAAGTACCTACCAGTCAGCCCAGCGCCCACATTTGCTTGCGCCTTATCTGGCTGCCCTGTTCCAGTCAGGTTCTTCGTCCCTTAATAAAGGCGTCACTGGAACGTTTCTAGAATGCACGGATCGAAATCCGTGTTTAAAGCAGGAACATCCAACAATATGAACACTCATCATCAGATCCAAACCGCCATCGGCACCCTGTCCCAGGCCTTCGCGCCGTTGAAATGCGTGATCGTCGCCCCCCGCAAGGGCAGCTTCAGCTTCACCTTGGTCGACGAACATGGCATCGCCTGCCATACCGAACGCCTGTACCCGGAACAATACAGCCGCGTCGCTCCGTTGCAGGCTGTCATCGAACGGACCCGCCAGTCGCTGGCCGCGTGAGCGGCCTGTTTCGGCGCATTCAGGCGCACGATAGCCCCTTCCCTTCGCTTCCTGATCGTTCTTGGCGTAATTGCTTCAAGGCATATGCGCCAGGGCGACGGGCAGCAATCGATTTAAAAACAGCCCTTTACACCACGATTATCACACTACACTTCAACTCGAGCGGTGCGAACCGCTTCCGGCGGGCCTGATCAATTCACCAGCTGCCAAGCTCCAGTGCCCGTCGGCCCTTAACTGATCGAGGGCAATCATGGGTATCGCGGCTAAAGAGTTGTGTCAGTATGTGATTCGTCCGACCCTGATCTACTTGGGCCGTCACAGCCAAAGCGCCGAAGCCTTGCTGCTGGGCGTTGCTGCCAGCCAATCGGCCTTGGGCTCGGCACTGCACGACCGGCGAGGCCATGGTCTCTACCTGATCGGCGAAGCCCGCCATCAGGAGCTCTGGGACGACTTCCTGGCACGCGACCCGGACCTTGCCAGCCTGGTCCGCGGCCTGGCCAGCCAACACGCCTTTCTGCGCGGGCCACACCTGGAGCTCGCGGTCAACCTGCGTTATTCCACCGCCATCGCCTGGATGCTCATCGAGGAGCAAGCGATGCCCTTACCTGCGCCGAACGATCTGTTGGGTCTGGCGCGGATCTGGCGACAGATCTTCCACCCTCAGGGGCGCCTGCGGGATTTCACCCAGGCCTGGCATTTGTGCGTGGATCCGATTTTATCCCAGGCATCTTAAGACGCGTCTTACAAATAACCGGAAAAAAGGGAATTTTGGTCGGATTGTCCTACAAAACCACGCTAACTGCTGCGATTAACGCTATAGCGCCGCGCGTGATTTGTTGGTAGCTTTTCGCCCCGGAGATCCCAAGGAGTTTCACAATAATGAAAAAAGCAATGCTCAAAACCTCCCTCGGTGTAGCCGTCGCCCTCGCATCCAGCCAACTGTTCGCTGCGGGCTTCGCCCTCAACGAACAAAGCGTCAGCGGCATGGGGACAGGTTTCGCGGGACGTTCGTCTTCTGCCGAAGATGCCAGCACTGTATTCGGCAACCCTGCCGGCATGTCGCGCCTCAAGCGCGAACAGATCACCGTCGGGGGCGCAGCGGTCATTGCCAAGTCCGATATTTCGGGACCAGGCAGTAATTTTGGGGGCGAAACCGACGGCGACATGGTGCCGACCGTTGGTGTGCCGATGGGTTACTACGTCAAGCCGATCGATGAGCACTGGAGCGTAGGTTTCGGCGTCTATGTGCCATTCGGCCTGGTCACCGACTACGGCAGCGATGATGCCGCACGCTACTGGGGCAAGAAGAGCCACGTCGAAGTCATCACCTTCCAGCCAACCGTCAGCTATGCCTTCAATGACAAGGTGTCGATCGGTTTCGGCCCGACCTTCAATCGCATCAAGGGTGAACTGGGTTCGAATCTCGTCAACCCAATGGGTCCTCCCGGTTCGAATGATGGCGAAGTGAAAATCAAGGGTGACGATACTGCGGTCGGCTACAACATCGGTATCTTGGTCCAAGCCACGGATCGCACCCGTGTAGGCCTGACCTATCATTCGATGGTCGATTACAAGCTTGAAGGCAAAACGAAGGTCAGCCTTCCGGCGGTAGGGCTCGATGGCAACAAGTTCGACGCCAGTCTGAAGATCAAGACTCCCGAGTCGGTAGACCTCTCGATCACTCATGAACTGAACGATCAGTGGACTTTGTATGCAGGTAGCACCTGGACTCGCTGGAGCCGCCTGGAAAATATCACTGTAAATACTGACATTCCTGCCGGCCCAGTCGGAATATGGGATAGCAACTTCGGCACCATCACCGAAGAGCAGAACTGGCATGACACCTGGGCACACGCCATTGGCGCGTCCTACAAGGTGAACAAGGAGTGGACCCTGCGCGCAGGCTTCTCTGTCGACCAGTCGCCGACCAACAACCATGACCGTTCGCCACGCATCCCGACCGGCGATCGCAAGGCGGTCAGCTTCGGCGCGGGCTGGAGCCCGAACGACGACATGACCATCGACCTGGCTTATTCCTACTTGTGGGAAGAGGACACCAAAGTGAACCAAGTCAGTGCAAGCAAAGGCTCTTACCAGGCCAAGTACGAAAACAGCGCTCACGGTATCGGTGCTTCGCTCACCTACCGCTTCTGAGTCGTTCGTTTGAATGATCGGGGCCGTTAGGCGCCCCATCGCGGCACAAGGCCGCTTCTACAGGATCACACACCTTGCCAATGGCGGGTTCCTGTAGGAGCGGCCTTGTGCCACGATGGGGCGTGTAGCGGCCCCGGTGATGTCCGCATGAAGCTCAAGGCTGCGAGGCGATGGCTTTTTCGATTGCCGCCTGAAATGCCGGGTCGTCAGGCTTGGTCAGGCTGGAGAAATTGGCGATCACTTTGCCCCGGCGATCCACCACGTATTTGTAGAAATTCCATTTCGGCGCACTGCTCTGGCGCGCCAGTTCGCTGAACAGCGGCACCGCATCCTTGCCACGCACCGCCTGGGCCTTGGTCATGGTGAAGGTGACGCCGTAATTGGCATAGCAGACCTTGGCGGTCTTCTCGCTGTCGGCATCTTCCTGCTTGAAATCGTTCGACGGCACGCCGAGCATCTCCAGGCCTTGCTCGTGGTATTGCTTGTAGGTCGCCTCCAAGCCCTCGAACTGTGGGGCGAAGCCGCAATAGCTCGCGGTGTTCACCACCACCAGGGGCTTGCCGGCGAAGCGCTGGCACAGATCGACCTGCTCTTTGCCGCGCAGTTCGGGCAGGCTGCCCTGCAACAACGCCGGGCAATCCGCCGCCCAACTCGAGGTGGCGGCGGCCAGGGCCAACAACGGAAAGGCAAGCCAGCGCATGGGCATCGTTCGGTACTCCTGCAAAATGAAATCCTTGCCTTGCAGGGTAGCGCCTAACAAGCACCCATGCCCAACTGCATCAACGCCAGCCCGCCTTCGTGCCAACCCCACCAGGCCAATACCAGAACCAGCAGCGCACCCGCCGCCAATAGCCAGCGCGCCCATCGGCTCATGCGGCCCGGGCCTGCAGGCGTGCGACTGGACGCTCGCGCACCGGCCAGCTGAGGGCCGCGGCCATCAGGCTGAGCAGGATCGAGATCTGCCAGACTAGCTCATAGCTGCCGGTTCGGTCATACACCACACCGCCCAGCCAGCCCCCGAGGAAGGCTCCCAGTTGATGGAACAGGAAGACGATGCCGCCAAGCATGGACAGGTTGCGTACGCCGAACACCGTGGCCACCGTGCCGTTGGTCAGGGGCACCGTGGACAGCCACAGCAGGCCCATGGCGATGCCGAACAGGTAGGCGCTGGCCTGGGTCACCGGCGCCCACAGGAACAGCACGATCACCACCGCCCGCAACAGGTACAACCCGGTGAGCAGGCGCGGCTTGGACATGCGCCCGCCCAGCCAACCGGCCGTGTAGGTACCGACGATATTGAACAACCCGACCAGCGCCAGCACGGTGGTACCGGTGGTGGCCGGCAAATGCTGGTCCACCAGGTAGGCCGGCAGGTGCACGCCGATGAACACCACCTGGAAGCCGCAGACGAAAAAGCCCAGAGCCAGCAGCCAGAAACCCGGGTGCGAGCAGGCCTCCTGCAGGGCCTGGCCGAGGCTTTGTTCGCCACCGTGACTGGGCAGCGGACGGTCTTTCAGCATACCTACGAACGGCACGATCAGCGCCACCAGCAGCCCCAGCACGAGCAAGGCTGCGGACCAGCCCAGCCACTGGATCAGGCCGAGCGTGCCCGGCAGCATGGCGAACTGGCCGAACGAGCCGGCGGCACTGGCGATACCCATGGCCAGGCTGCGCTTTTCCGGCGGCACGGCCCGCCCCACGACCCCGAGCAGGACCGAGAAGGACGTGCCGGACAGCCCGATGCCGATCAGCAATCCGGCGCTGAGCGACAGCGACCAGGCCGAGTCGGCCATGCCCATCAGGATCAGGCCCGCGGTGTAGAGAATGCCGCCGATGATCACCACCCGTGCCGCGCCCAGGCGGTCTGCCAGCGCCCCGGCGAACGGCTGGGCCAGGCCCCAGATCAGGTTCTGCAAGGCAATAGCGAAGGCGAACACTTCACGCCCCCAGCCGAACTCGGCACTCATCGGTGCCAGGAACAGGCCAAAGCCGTGCCGCACCCCCAGGGACAGGGCAAGAATCAGCGCCGCGCCCAACAACACCCACCCGCTGGTTCGCCATACCGAAGTCATTGTGGTTATCTCCAGCACATCGCAAGGTTATACGGGTATATACCCGCTTTTAATCGAAGGCTTTACGCCAAACGTTCCAATAGCCGCACCAACACATCCCGCTGCCCTTCTCCCAGACGCTCTACGAGCTCACGCTGGGCCTGCTCCCAGGCCGGATGCGCGGCCTGCAGCAAGGCCTTGCCCGCCGCGGTCAGCAACACCAGGCGGTTGCGCTGATCGTCGCCATCGGCCAGGGCCACCCACCCTTCGGCCTCCAGCACCCGCAGGTTTCGCCCCAGGGTGCTGCGGTCCAGGCCCATGGCTTCGGCCAAGGTGGTGATGCTTGGCCGGTCGAGCCGCTGCAAATGACGAAGCAGGGAAAACTGCGCGACATTGACACCGAAGCCCACTAGGGCTTCGTCGTAGTGTCGGCTCACCCCACGGGCAGCGCGGCGCAGATGGGTACAGATGCATTCGCTGGTCAACATGAATCCGTGTATATACCCGCACCTTGTATGTTGCAAGACATTTCGTATCGCCGATCAGCGAGCCAGGCGCTGGCGGATCGGCTCGAACTCGGCCGTGGCCTGCCGTGCCAGCGGGTCCGGCTCGCCCTTCTCGATCGCCTGCCAGTAGCGCCAGGGCACCTTGGCCGAACCCAGCTCGTAGTCCATGCCGTCCCAGTTGTCCTCGCGAAAACTGTAGAACGCCCAGTGCAGCTTGTTGTGGTCCAGGACGGTGAGTACATCCTCCAGGTACTGCTTGCACCCCGCGAGCCGGCGCATGCAGCCGAACTCGCCCACCACCAGGCGCGAACGCGGGATCTTCATGTCATCCGCCCAAGTCAGGGGTTGCTGCAGGTACTCGGCCACGCGCTTGGTGCCCCATTGCTCACGCTTGCCGCCGAAAGGCGCAGGCCCCGGGTAAGGTATGGGTTGCTTGCGGGCCATGTTCGGCGCACTGGTGGCTTGATAGGGCTCGTACATGTGCAGGCTGTAGAGCACCCGCGCATCTTGCAGCGGCGCCGGCCAGTAGCCGAAGGCATCGGCGGCGGCGTACCAGCCGGCATCGAGCATGACCGGGGTGACGGCGTCGACTTCACGGATGGCCGCCACCACCTGGCGGTAGAACGCAGGCAGGTCGCGCGCGCTGCCTTGCGCCTGGGCATACCACTGGCGCATATGGCCAGGCTCTGCATGTTCGGCCAGGCCGCCCTGCTTTTCCGGGGCGGGTTCGTTGATCAGGTTGTAGGCCGCCACGGCCGGGTGGTCCTTGAGCGCAAGGGCCAGATCGCGCCAGAAATCGGCGGCCTGAGCCCAGTAGGCCTTGTCTTGCCAGAGGCGGTCGTCGAACCTGCCCTGGTTGTTCTGCGACCAACGCATGCCGGGCAGCGAAAGCGGTGCGATCACGACCTTGAGGCCGGCGGCGTGGGCGTTGTCCAGGGTGGCCTTGAGCTGTGCCAGGTCGGCAGCCACGAGGCCCTTGTAGGCATCGGCATCGCCCATCAGGAAGTCGCGCCGCTCGGGCTTCCATTTGTCGTAGGACAGCCGGACCCAGGTGGCGCCATAGCCTTTGAGCGCCTCGAAGTACGCTTGGTCAGGCGGGAGTCGGTTGAAGCTGTTGCCTCCGTGACGTGGTGTGTCCCAGAAGTCGATAAGGTCGGCGGCCGTGATAGGCAAGCTGGTCAGCGCGAGGGCGCTGGCGAGTATCCAGTGGCGCATGCGAAGGTTCTCTGGTCGGTTGAGAAGCTCGCGAGCATACGCCTGCCTTGGTTGGGAAACCGTTCAGGTACGTTGCGGAAAGTTGCAGGATGATGCTGGCAATACCGGCCCCATCGCCGGCAAGCCGGCCCACCAGGCCTGCGCTGATGTGGGAGATTCTATGGTTGTGGGCAAGCCGGCTCCCACTGGTGCAGCGCCAACCACACCCTGTGGGAGCCGGCTTGCCGGCGATGAAGACAACCCTTTACCCAAAGCCAG
>NZ_JBLUPY010000056.1:0-15326 GCF_048068215.1 Pseudomonas sp. NY15372 | reverse complement strand
GTGCAGGGTGATTACCCACACCGGGATGCGATCTGGCTTTGGGTAAAGGGTTGTCTTCATCGCCGGCAAGCCGGCTCCCACAGGGTGTGGTTGGCGCTGCACCAGTGGGAGTCGGCTTGCCCACAACCATAGAATCTCCCACAGGTATGGCGGTGTCTCTGAAAACAGCGCAGGACAGGTGGACGCCGGCGTACCGGCGATGGGCCTGCCGGTCTTCCTTGGCAGCGGCGATCTATGCCACACTCCGTCTCTTTAAGGCTCGCCAACCAGGACTTATGGTCTCCTCTCCCAGCCTCATCCCCAACCTGATCGCCGCCGGCCTTTATATAGCTGCAGCGATCTACCAGGGTGCCTACCTCGCCCAGGGCCGCAAGGTCGACAAACGCCTGCTCGGCCTGCTCGGCGCCTTTGCCGTGCTTGCCCAGGGCGGCGCCCTGTTCTTCCAGTTGATCACCCCCCTGGGCCTGAGCCTGGACTTCTTCAGCGCCGCCAGCCTGATCGCCGTGGCAGTGATCGGCCTGACCCTGCTGGCCTGCCTGCGCATTCCGGTGGAAAACCTGCTGATGCTGTTGTTCCCGCTCGGCGCCATCACTGCCCTGCTGGCCCAGTTCGCACCGCCCGGCACCGTACCGCTGGTCAACGAGGAACCCGGGATCCTGGCGCATATACTGCTGTCGATCCTGGCCTATGGCCTGTTCACCATCGCCGTGTTCCAGGCCCTGTTGCTGTTGCTGCAGGACCACCAGCTCAAGCACAAGCACCCCTCAGGGCTGATCCGCAACTTCCCGCCCCTGCAAACCATGGAGAGCCTGCTGTTCGGCTTCCTCTGGGCGGGCTGGGGCCTGCTCTCGCTGTCGCTGCTTTCCGGCTGGCTGTTCCTGGAAAACCTGTTCGCCCAGCACCTGGTGCACAAGACCTTGCTGTCCTGCATCGCCTGGGTGGTGTTCGGCTTGTTGCTGTGGGGGCGCACCCGCCTAGGCTGGCGCGGCCACAAGGCGATCCGCTGGACGCTCGCCGGTTTCTGCCTGCTGATGCTGGCCTATTTCGGCAGCAAGCTGGTACGTGAATTCATCCTGCATATCTGACGGCCGCCCATGGACACCCTGCCGTACGCTCCGCTACTCGGCACCTTGGCACTGGCGCTGCTCTGGGCGGCGCTGTTCACCGCAGTAGACGCGGCCCGCCAACTGCTCAATGGCCACCAGCGCCCCGCTGAAACTGCCGAACCGGCCCTGCCCGCCCAAGCCGTGGTGCTGTGCGCGAGCCTGGGCAAGTTGCTGGTGCTGGGCCTGGCCTGCCTGGCTGGCCAACGCTACAACGGTGAGCACGGCTTCTGGCTGGCAGGCCTGGCAGCCACCTTCACCTTGCTGATCCTGGCCGAATACCTGCCGCGGCGTATGGCCCGGCGCAACCCGCAGGCCTTCGTCGCCCTCGGCGCCTTGCTGCGCTGGCCGCTGGTGGTATTGCAACCGCTGGCCTGCCTGCTCGATGGCTGCGCCAAGCTGCTCCTGCGGCCGTTTCGCATCCAGCCCACGGCGCTGGCCCTGCACCCGGAGGAACACGACGACTTCGACGACGCCGAACCCTTCGAGGCACCACGCGCGGGCCTGCTGGACGGCCTGCAATCGCTGGACAAGATCACCGTCAACGACATTCTGGTGCCGCGCAACGAAGTGGACGGCATCAACCTGGACGAGCCGATCGAGCAGATCATCGAGCAGCTGATCGTCAGCCGCCATACCCGCCTGCCGGTCTACCACAGCGACATCAACCAGGTCGAAGCCATCCTCAACACTAAGCAGATCAGCCACCTGCTGCCCCGTGCCGAACTGACCCGCGAGGCGTTGCGGGCCGCCTGCTACGAACCCTATTTCGTTCCCGAAAGCACGCCGCTGCAGATGCAGCTGCTGAACTTCCACAAGCAGCAACGGCGCCTGGGCGTGGTGGTCGACGAATATGGCGAAGTGCTGGGGATCGTCACCTTGGAGGACATCCTCGAGGAAATCGTCGGCGAGTTCGAAGATGAACAGTCCCTCGACAACCCTCACGTCCACCCGCTGGACGATGGCCGCTACGTGATCGAAGGCACCGCTTCGCTGCGCGAGATCAACCGCAGCCTCGGCTGGCACCTGCCCTGCGACGGCGGCCCGAAGACCCTCAACGGCCTGGTCACCGAAGCCCTGGAAAGCATTCCGGAAAGCGCCGTTTGCCTGAAGATCGGTCGCTATCGCCTGGAAATCCTCGAAACAGAGGACAATTGCGCCAGCAAGGTACTGGTATGGACCGTGACCCGGTAGCTATACTCGGGTCACGCTTACCCAGCCCTGCCGTCCCGCCCGCTACCCGCACCCGGCGTCCGACGGCCAGTCCGCCTCACTGACACGCCCCGCGGTCCTGCTTCACCACCCAGAACAGCCCGCTCCCCTCCTATCCCCTGGGCTATCGTCAGTTGGGCGACTCACTACTGTTCGCTCCGGCGCCCACGCGCCCCTGCCTGCCTGGCAAGGGTTCGGGCCGCCCACAAAGGAGCACTCGACTGTCAGGGACCTACATAATGACAACCAGCAGCACCTATGCCGACACCCCGGCAGCCCCGGTCAACTCGCCTGCGCGGGTGGCAACAGCCAGCTTCATCGGCACCGCCATCGAATTCTACGATTTCTACGTCTATGCCACCGCCGCCGCCCTGGTGATCGGCCCGGTGTTCTTCCCGTCGGGCTCGGGCACCGCGCAGATGCTCGCGGCCTTCATCACCTTCGGCATCGCCTTCCTAGCGCGCCCGCTGGGCTCGGCGCTGTTCGGCCACTTCGGCGACCGTATCGGGCGCAAGTCGACCCTGGTCGCCTCGCTGTTGCTGATGGGCGTCTCCACCACGCTGATCGGCGTATTGCCAGGCTATGACAGCATCGGTATCTGGGCACCGGTACTGCTCTGCCTGCTGCGCTTCGGCCAAGGCCTGGGGCTGGGCGGCGAATGGGGTGGCGCGGCGCTGCTGGCCACCGAGAATGCGCCCGAAGGCAAGCGGGCCTGGTTCGGCATGTTCCCGCAATTGGGCCCTTCGATCGGCTTCCTGGCCGCCAACGGCCTGTTCCTGGGCTTGGCCTTGGTGCTCAGCGACGAGCAGTTCCGCGAATGGGGCTGGCGCATTCCGTTCCTGCTCAGCGCCGCGCTGGTGGTGGTGGGCCTGTATGTGCGTTTGAAGCTCGAGGAGAGCCCGGTGTTCGCCAAAGCCGTGGCACGCCATGAGCGGGTGAAACTGCCGGTGGTCGACCTGTTCGCCAAGTACTGGCTGCCGACCTTGCTGGGTGCCCTGGCGATGGTGGTGTGCTATGCGCTGTTCTATATCTCCACGGTGTTTTCCCTGAGCTACGGGGTCTCGACCCTGGGCTACACCCGCCAGAGCTTCCTGGGCATGCTGTGCTTCGCCGTGGTCTTCATGGCCCTGGCCACGCCATTGTCGGCCTGGTTGAGCGACCGCTACGGGCGCAAGCCGGTGCTGATCGTCGGCGCCCTGCTGGCCGTGGCGTCTGGGTTCACCATGGAGCCGCTGCTGACCTCCGGCTCGACCACGGGCGTGGCACTGTTCCTGGCCATCGAGCTGTTCCTGATGGGCGTGACCTTCGCCCCGATGGGTGCCTTGCTGCCTGAACTGTTCCCGACCCATGTGCGCTATACCGGCGCTTCGGCGGCCTACAACCTGGGCGGCATCGTCGGCGCCTCGGCGGCACCATTCTTCGCCCAGAAGCTGGTGACCCTGGGTGGGTTGAGCTGGGTGGGCGGCTATGTGTCGGCAGCGGCCGTGATCAGCCTGATTGCCGTGTTGTGTTTGAAAGAGACCCGCAACGCAAAACTTTGAAAGGCGGGGGCCGCGTTGCGGCCCCTTCGCGGCGCAAGGCCGCTCCTACAAAGGTTGTGGGAGATCACCCAGCCCTTCGGGCTGCGCTACCGCACAGACCTTGGCCATCAGAACTCGACCTTGACCGCCTGCGACGCGCGGGTGGCCTTGGCCCGGGCCGCCTCGATCGACTCGTCACGAGCCAGGCACACGCCCATGCGACGCTGGCCGTCGATTTCCGGTTTGCCGAACAGACGGATCGCGGTATCCGGCTCGCTCAACGCTGCGCCCAGGTTGGCGAACGAGGTCTGCTGCGATTTGCCTTGCGGCAGGATCACCGCCGAGGCCGACGGGCCGAACTGGCGTACCACCGGAATCGGCAAACCGAGGATGGCGCGAGCATGCAGGGCGAACTGCGACAGGTCCTGGGATATCAGAGTCACCAGGCCCGTGTCGTGCGGGCGCGGCGAGACCTCGCTGAACCACACCTGGTCGCCCTTGACGAACAATTCCACGCCGAACAGGCCGCGCCCGCCCAAGGCATCGGTGACCGCCTGGGCGACCCGCTGGGATTCGGCCAGAGCCTTCGGGCTCATGGCCTGGGGCTGCCAGGACTCCTGGTAGTCGCCCTTCTCCTGGCGGTGCCCTACCGGCGCCAGGAAGGTGGTGCCGCCCACGTGGCGCACGGTGAGCAAGGTGATTTCGTACTCGAAATCGATGAAGCCTTCGATGATCACCCGGCCCTTGCCAGCACGGCCACCCTCCTGGGCATAGTCCCAAGCCTTCTGCAGGTCGGCCTCGCTGCGCAGCAGGCTCTGCCCCTTGCCCGAGGAGCTCATCACCGGCTTGACTACGCACGGGTAGCCCAGGTCGGCGACTGCCTTGGCGTAGTCTTCGAAGGTATCGGCAAAGTGGTAGGGCGAGGTCGGCAGGTCCAGTTCCTCGGCCGCCAGGCGGCGGATGCCCTCACGGTTCATGGTCAGTTGCGTGGCGCGGGCGGTGGGGACCACGTTGAAGCCTTCATTCTCCAGCTCCACCAGGGTCGCGGTGGCGATGGCCTCGATTTCCGGCACGATGTAGTGCGGTTTTTCAGCCTCGATCACCGCACGCAGGGCAACGCCATCGAGCATGTTGATGACATGGCTGCGGTGCGCAACCTGCATGGCCGGGGCATTGGCGTAGCGGTCCACGGCAATCACTTCGACACCCAGGCGCTGCAGCTCGATCACCACTTCCTTGCCCAGCTCGCCGCAGCCACACAGCAGTACACGGGTCGCGGTGGGCGACAATGGGGTTCCGATACGGGTCATTTCAGGTCCTCGAAGGCGTCGGGGCCGCGCCACGCTGGCTGCCGCCCGCTGAAAAAGGACCGGTATTCTACACCTGGCAACGCGCGTTGGGGCCGTTGCAGGAGCGGCCTTGTGTCGCCAGAGAAGCGCGCAGCGCTCCCTGCCTCAGCCCGCGACGGCCGTGCGGCGTGCCCGCCAGGCCATGGCCAGCCACACCGCAGTGACGCCGGCGAACTTCGAAGCCAGCGCCGTACCGATCACCGCAGGTGTCAGGGCGCCGATCATGCCGAAGAAAATGAAAGTGTCCACCGGGATGCTCAGCGCCGAGCTCAGCCACAGGCGGTCGCGCAGCGGCCGGCGGGTAACGCTGAACACCAGCCAGTCGATCAGCTCGGAAATGAAGAACGCGGTGGCGCTGGCCAGGGCGATGGCCGGTTCCGAGGTGACGTAGGACAGCACCAGGGCCGCCAGCATGGCCAGTAGCGCGCCATGCCCATAGCGGGTCTGCACCATGTCACGCAGGATGAACACCAGCCCGCCCCAGGCGGACCAGATGACATCCAGGTGCGGCGCACTGGAGAAGGCGTAGTTGATCAGCACTACGCTGCTGATGTAAGCGATGAGATAGAACATGGGATCACGCGTTGGACAAGCGGCACAGAATACTTGATTTCAAGGTCAACTGCAGCCCCTGCCTGCGCCCGACCCATCGCGGGACAAGCCCGCTCCCACAGGTCCCGAACGACCTCCTGGCATGCATCGTACCTGTGGGAGATCACCCAGCCCTTCCGGGCTGCGCTGTCGCGCAAAGAACAAGCGGCTAGCGCTGGTCCCCCTGTGGGAGCGGGCTTGTCCCGCGATTGGACCGCATGAACACCACGGCCCTCAGATGACCAACCCAGCCGCCACCGCCCGCTCATGGCACAGCACCAGCACCTGCCGGCGCTCCTGGTTGTCCATGCGCGACCAGCGGGTGATCTCGGCCACCGTACGCTGGCACCCTACACAGATATCCTGTTCATCCAGGGCGCAGACATTCACGCAGGGCGAGGCGACCGGCCGTTCACGATCAGCCACGTCAGTCATCCTGCGGCGCCAAGTCACGGGCATAGCGTTCGGCGTTCTGCACGTAGTGCGCGGCGCTGGCTTCTAGCATGCGCTTTTGCGCCTCGGTCAGCTCGCGTACCACCTTGCCCGGCGAACCCATCACCAGCGAGCCGTCAGGGATCTCCTTGCCCTCCGGGATCAGCGCGTTGGCGCCGATGATGCAGTGCTTGCCGATGCGCGCCCCGTTGAGGATCACCGCGTTGATGCCGACCAGGCTGTGGTCGCCCACCGTGCAGCCATGGAGCATGGCGTTATGGCCGATGGTCACGCCCTTGCCGAGCGTCAGCGGCGAGCCCATGTCGGTATGCATCACTGTGCCATCCTGGACATTGCTGCCTTCGCCGATATCGATCAGCTCGTTGTCGCCGCGCAGCACCGCACCGAACCAGACGCTGGCCCCGGCCTGCAGGCGCACCTTGCCGATCAGCGTGGCATTGGGCGCTGCCCAGCTGCTGGGATGGGTCTCGACCCGCAGGTCGCCCAGGCGGTATTTCATGTCTCGCTCCTCACGGTTGAAGCTGTCGGGGGATGCCCACTCAGATCGGGGTATAGCGCTCTGGGGGATGATGCAGGTCGATGCCGGCATCGAACAGCACGTTGACCAACTCGACGATCATGATCGCCGACAGCCCCCAGATCTTGTATTCGCCATAACGGTAGGCCGGTACATACCAGCTGCGGCCCTGGTAATCGATGCGGTGGGTGTGATCGCGCGGGTCCTGGCGGAAAAACGCCAGCGGCACCGTGAACACGGCCGCGATCTCCGCGTCGTTGGCGCGGTACTCGACGAAATCCGGAACCACGCCGACGAACGGCGTCACCTTCAGGCCATGCAGGGAGATCAGCGGGCTGAGGGGGCCGACCACCTCCACCAGACCAGGCGGCAGGCCGATTTCCTCCTCGGCCTCGCGCAGCGCGGTGAACACCAGGTCCGGGTCTTCCGGGTCGCGCCGCCCGCCGGGGAAGGCCACTTCGCCACCGTGGGTGGAAAGGCCCTTGGCCCGCAGGGTCAGCACCAGTTCGGGCTCTTCGCTACGGGTGATGGGCAAGAGGACCGCCGCCTCGGGGAAACGTCGGTCCGTTTCCAGTGATGCGGGGGTATGGTTGCTCATGCGGCGAAGAAGCTCATCCAGCATTACACACTCTCGATTGCAAGGCCTGCCCTGCATGATGCACCAAAGCCGCAACGCACCCAAGCCCTGCCCGATGGCGGCTTGCGGTCACGGTGGTGGGCACGCCAAGATAGCCGTACCTCAAAGGAAGAAAAGCATGAAATTCTGCAGCGCGTGCGGCCAGCCAGTGATACAGCGCATTCCCGAGGGCGACAGCCGCCCCCGCTATGTCTGCGACCATTGCCAGACCATCCATTACCAGAACCCCAATATCGTTGCCGGCGTACTGCCCACCCATGGCACCCAGGTGCTGCTGTGTCGCCGTGCGATCGAGCCGCGCCGTGGCTTCTGGACCCTGCCCGCCGGTTTCATGGAGAACGGCGAGACCCTCGAGCAAGCCGCCCGTCGCGAAACCGTGGAGGAAGCCTGCGCCCGGGTCGGGCACATGAGCCTGTACCAGTTGTTCGACCTGCCGCACATCGACCAGGTGCATGTGTTCTTCCGCGCCGAGCTGGCCGACCTGGATTTCGCCGTCGGTATCGAGAGCCTGGAAGTGCGCTTGTTCGAAGAACATGAAATTCCCTGGGACGAGCTGGCTTTCCGCACCGTGACACGCACACTAGAATGCTATTATCGCGACCGCATCGGGCAGTCCTACCCGGTAGGCCATGAGTACCTGCCCCCGATGAATGTCTCGTCGTCCATCACCTAGTTTTCAGGGATACGGTTTCATGCGCTGGTTGCTCGCCCTTTTCTGCCTTTGCGTTACGTCGGTGTCCCAGGCGGCCTTCACCGAGACCATCATCCGCAAGCCGCAGGACGCCGCGCAGTCCCCGGTCGCCAGCCAACCGTTGGTCGACAAGGTACTGGTGCTCAAGTCCGAGCGCCGCCTGCAACTGATCAGCCGCGGCGAGCCGCTCAAGACCTACCGTATCTCCCTGGGCAAACAACCCAAGGGCACCAAGGAACGCGAGGGCGACAATCGCACCCCCGAAGGCCTCTACTGGCTGGACTGGCGCAAGGTCAGCGACCGTTTCAACCTGGCCATGCATATCTCCTACCCCAATATCAGCGATGCCGCCCGCGCCCGCCGTGAAGGCGTCAACCCAGGCGGCATGATCATGATCCACGGGACGCCCATCGACGAGAACTACCCGGAGTGGTACTTCCACACCCTGGATTGGACCGAAGGCTGTATCGCCATGCGCAACGCGGACATGCAGGAAGTCTGGAGCATGGTGAAGGACGGGACCTTGATCGAGATTCGTCCCTGATTCCTACATGACATCGTTTCTGTAAGACGCTTCGTACATTCGATCCGCTCCCAGCCGACAGGCCTATGGGCACGGGACCGCATCCAAGCAATGGGGTGCATTTTTAGAATTCACGCAATCGGGTACTTCCCGTACCCACCTTGCGGAATTCCCCCATGCCGACCCTCCTGTTGCGTATTGCCAGCTGGTTATCCGTCGGGCTGCCCCTGGCCTGCCTGGCCGCGCTGCCCGCCCAGGCAACCGACCCAGCCAGCGAGCAGCTACGCGACCAGCAGCGCACGCTGCGCCAGTTGGAACAACAACAACGCCTGGAGCAATGGCAGCGTCGTCCAGCGCCCAGAACGGCTAGGGAGCCGACCCTCGATGAACGCCCCGCCGGTCGCTGCTGGGCAATTCCCGGCCTGCGCCTGCGCGGCAACCGGCAGGTGCCGACCGCGGCATTGGACCGGGCCTTGCGACCCCTACTGGCGCCCTGCCTGGATGTGGCCGGCATCAATCGGCTGCTCAAGGCCATCACCGAACGCTACATAGAGGCTGGCTACCCCGCCAGCCGCCCCTACCTGGCCCTGCAGCCCCAGGCCGGCCAGCCTCTGGATATCGTCATCGTCGAAGGCTTCGTCGAGTCGATCGAACTGCCCGATGCCGACCTGCCGCTTTCCCTGCAAGGGGCCTTTCCCGGCTTGCTCGGCAAACCCTTGTACCTGCCTGACCTGGAACAGGGGCTGGACCAACTCAACCGCCTGCGTGCCTATGACCTGGGCGCAGACCTGCTGCCTGGGGAGCTGCAGGGCGGCACGCGGGTGATCATCCAGCCGCGCCAGGTCGGCTCGCGCTGGCATTTGGACAGCCGCCTGGACAATCGCGGCAGCGAGCTGACCGGCCGCCACCGTCTGAACCTGGGCGTGGGGCTGGACAGCCCGCTGGGCCTGAACGATGACCTGCGCCTGGCCCTGGTCTCGGCCGTTTTCGACGCCCCGGGGCAGAGCCAGGGCGCCAGCCTGTACTACGCCCTGCCCTATGGCCCATGGACATTGGCCCTGAACGCCAGCTGGATGCGCTACAAGGCCCCGCTGCCCAACGGGCGGCAGGTCAGCAGCGGCACCAGCAGTCTCCAGGGCGTGAGCTTGGAGCGCCTGCTGTGGCGCAACCAGCAAGGCCTGCTGAGCACGGTTGCCCGCCTGGACAGAAAGGCCCTGGTCAATCGCATCGACGGCGCCACGACCCTCCAGCAAAGTCCGACACTCGCCACCCTGGAAGCCGGGCTCAACCTGCTATGGCTCGACGGCGGCCTGTGGAACGCCTACCTGGGCGTCGCCCAGAGCCTGGACTGGTTCGGTGCCGAACACCCTGTCCAGGTCCCTGGGCTGCCTGCACGGGCACACTTTCGCAAGTACCGCGCCAACGTCCTGCACCTGCGCCAGGGCCCTGCGCAGTGGCCCTGGCGCTGGCAAGGCGAGCTGAACCTGCAATACAGCCGCGAAGCGTTGCCGGCCGTCGAACAACTGTTGCTCAGCGACGACTCCGCCGTGCGCGGTTGGCGCCAGGGCACCGTGGCCGGCACCAGCGGTGCGGTATGGCGCAATACCTTCAGCCAACCCCTGCCCATCTCCGCGCCTCTGGAAGTCCGACCACAGCTTGGCCTGGACCTGGGCTGGACGCGCTTCAACCGCAACGCTCCGTCCCAACGCATCGCAGGGGCCTCCCTGGGCCTGGAACTGGTGCGCCCAGGCAACCGCCTGCGCCTCGACTACCAACGCGCCCTGTATGCCAGCGACCGCAACCGGCAGTCGCTGGAGCCCGGCATCTGGGTCCTGGAATGGGCCCTGAGCATCTGATCACCCACAACAAAGAGAACAAAACGTGACGACCTGCATCCAAGTTAGATCCAAACGCCCGGATACCTTGCGCTGGGCTATCTTCATCGCCCTGCTGGCCTCGTCGGCCGCTCTGGCGGGGCCTGCTCTGCAACCGGCCGCAGGGCCTGGCGGCACTCCTGTGGTCAACAATGGCCATGGCGTGCCGGTGATCGACATCGTCGCCCCGAATGCCAAGGGCCTGTCGCACAACCAATTCCTCGACTACAACGTCGGCAAGCCCGGTGTCGTGCTGAACAACGCCTTGCAACCCGGCCAGTCGCAACTGGCCGGCGCCCTGGCCGCGAACCCGCAGTTCCAGGGCCAAGCCGCCTCGACCATCCTCAACGAAGTGATCAGCCGCAACGCATCGCTGATCGAAGGCCCACAGGAGATCTTCGGTCGCCCGGCCGACTACATCCTGGCCAACCCCAATGGCATTACCCTCAATGGCGGCAGCTTCATCAACACGACCCGCGCCGGGTTCGTGGTCGGCACCCCGCTGGTCGAGGAACAGCAACTGCGCTTGATCGACACCTTGCAGGCCAGTGGTAGCTTGCAGGTTGCCGCCGGCGGGCAGGCCAACAGCGAAGGCGCACTAGACCTGGTCGCCCCACGCATCGACAGTCAGGGCCCGCTGACCGCTGCAGGCGACCTCACGCTCATTGCCGGGCGCAACCGCATCGATGCCGGTACAGGCGATGTACTCGAGCACCAGCCGGGCGTCCCGGCCAGCATCGATGCCAACCTGTTCGGCGCCATGCGTGCCAGGCGCATCCGTGTGGTCAGCACCGCCGAAGGCGCCGGCGTGCGCATGGGGCCGACGCAGGTTTCGGCGCAGCGCGGCATCAGTATCCGGTCGGCCGGTGACCTGGCCATCAGCGGCACCGGCAGCGAGCGCGCCAGCCTGCAGAGCGCCCAGGGCGAGCTGTCGCTGGCGGCGGCCGATGACCTGACCTTGACCGCCGTCGAAGGCAAGGCCAGGCGAATCGACATCAAGGCCGGCAACACGCTCACTCTCGACGCTCAAGCCCGGCAGGACATCCAGCGTGACCGTGAGCAATGGAACAGCAAGGCCTGGTTCGTCACCACCGAGACCTACGACCGCACCCGGACCACCACCACCCACAAGCAACAAGGCACGCAACTGCAAGCCGGCGACATTGCGCTGAGCGCCGACGGCTACATGCGCCTGCGCGCCGCCAAGCTGGACAGTGCCGGCGAGCTCAGGCTCGACAGCGCTGGTGCGCTGGGTATCGAAGCGGGTATCGATAGCCTGCGGGTCGAGGAACAGATCCGCCATCGCAAGAACCTCTGGCGTGGCGACCGCGACTCCGACCAGACCAAGGAAACAGCGCAGGCCAGCGTGCTCCGAGGCCAGCGCCTGGTGGTCGATGCCGGTGGCGACCTCACGGTCACGGGCAGCCGCCTGGAAAGCACTGGCGACATGCAATTGAAAGGCAAGCAGGTAACCGTGACGACAACCACCCTCGAGGAGATCGGCAACCAGCGCGACTATCGCGGCGACCTGGTCTCCGGCACCTTCTTCGGCAATCGCGACGGCAATGATCGCCAGGGCCAGGCCGTGGCCGGCAGCGACCTCGATGCCAAGGGCAACCTGAGCGTGATCGCCGAACAGGTCACGATCAAGGGCAGCAACCTGGCCAGCCAGGGTGACTCGGTGCTGTATAGCGAGAAAGGCCTGCTGAGCATCGAGGCCGATCGCAGCACCCTGTCCACTGCCGAGCACGAAAGCGACAGCAAGCTTTTCGGCCTGATCGGCACCCAGCAGACACGCAACAGCCGCCAGGAGCAGTTGCTGGTCAGCGACGTGACCGCCAGCAGCGACCTGCGCCTGGCCAGCGCCGAAGAGATGCGTATCCAGGGCGCCAAGCTCGGCGCAGGCGGGAAGTTGCAGGTCGAGGCCAAGGGCGACCTGCTGGTCGACAGCGCACAGGCCGACAAGCAGACCGAGACCCTGCGCCAGACGCGCGGGCTCAGCGCCAGCGCCAGGCAGACCCAGCAAGCCCAGGACGGCAAGCCGGACTCGCGCCAGTTCGAGGCCAGCCTGGGATACCGGGTGACCAACAGCCGGCGCCAGGAGCGAGAAACCACCCAAGTGTCCAGCGAACTCAAGGGCGCCACGGTCGAGCTCACCAGTGGCGGGCATCTGCAGGTCAACGGCTCCAAGGTCCAGGCCAGCGCTGGCGACCTCACTGTGCAGGCTGCGCGAACCACCCTGGGGGCGACCCACGACAGCCGTGAATCAGACAGCGAGCAAACCCGCATCGAAGGCGCACTGGCGGTGACGGGCGGGATCGACAGGCTCGGCAGTGCCTTCACCGGCCAGCACCAGCAGAGCACCGCCCGCGAAGCCACCCGCAACGCGGTGCGCAGCGAACTGCTGGCCACGGGTGATATCCAGCTCGCCACCGGCAACCTCCTTACCCAGGCCGCTCGCGTGCAGGCCGGCGGCGCCCTGGGTGTGCAGGCCGAACGAATCGACAACCAGGCCGTCGAGAACGTCGACGAACGCGAGCAGGGCACACGCAACTGGCGCGCCAGCCTAGGGGCCAGCCTGGAATACCGCGACATCAGCCGACCGATCGAGCGCTTGGTCGAGGGTGAGGAAGCCGCTCGTTTCCAGCAGGCATCGGTGGAAGACGCCCTGACCGCACCCAGCCTCGGCGCCGATGTGACCGTGGACCATCTCCTACGCCTGGAAAACCAGCGCCGGGGCTATGCCCAGGCCAGTGAGCTGTCCGGCGCCTCGGTCACGGTCAGGGCCAAGGACATCAATGACCAGGGCACCCAATGGCGCGCCGATGAAGGCACTTTGACGCTGCAGGCCGAGCGCCACCAGATGCTCGCCGCCACCGATACCACGCAAACCGATATAAAACGCCGGGACGTAGGCGGCGACGTGCGTGTCGATACCAGCACCGGCCAGGACATCAACGCCCGGGTCGCGGGCAAGGGTGGCTCGCTGGAAACACAAGACAGGACCACCACGGCACGCCCCGGCACGCTGTACGGCCAACGTGGCATCCAGGTGCAACTCGGCAGCGATGGCCGCTACGAAGGCACGCATATCGACGGCGGGGAAGGCGACGTATCGCTGTACAGCGACGGCACCTTGACCCTGGCCCAGGCCACCGACAGCACCAGCCAAATGACCGAGAGCCTGGCCGGCACTGGTTGGGCCAAAGGCGGCAACCGTCCTGGCAGCACCGGCATCGACGGCCGTGGCTACCTGGACAAGGACCGACAGCAACGCCTGGACACCAAGGCCCAAGTCGCACAGGTCGACGCCAAGGGCGATGTCAGCCTCAGCAGCGGCGGCGACCTGCTGATCGAAGGCACCCGCATCGGCAGCCGCGAGACGCCCGTGGCCAATGTGCGCCTGGACAGTGGTGGCCTGCTGCAGATCGAGGCCGCGCGTGATACCCACCAGGCCAGCGGTGCGAAGCTCGGCGACGGGCTGGAGCTGGCGGCCAAGACCGGTACCAGCAAGGGTGGCGGCATCGGCGGTCATTTCACCCATGGCTCGCTGGACGAACGCAGCGACCAAGCCGTTGATGCGCGTATCACCAGTGCCGGCACCCTCTCCTTGAGCAGCCGCGCACGAGAAGCAATAGCCCTGCGTGCTCAGGGCCTTCAGGCATCTGCGGCACGGATCGACGTGCAGACATTCAATGGCGGCCTGTTGCTCGAGGGATCCGGCAACCGTGACTACCGCAACAACCTCGACATCACCGCAGGGGCCGGCATAAGCCTGAGCCAGGGCGAACTCGACAGCCGCGCCCTGCACGGCAGGGTCCGAGTCGACCTCGACAAACGAGACAACCAGACTTGGAATGCCAATACCTGGCGTGCCGACCGCATCAACCTGCTGAGCCAGGGTGATGCCCGTCTCGAAGGCACCAGCCTGGAGGCCCAACGCATCCAGGGTGATATCGGCGGCGACCTGCTGGTAGCCAGCCGCAAGGACCGGGTCGATACCCTGACCGTGGCGGGCGATGCGCGCCTTAGCCAGGAGAAGAATCCCCAGGGCTATACCAACGCCGCCAAGGCCCTGGCTGGGCCTGCGAGCGGCAAGATCGGCGAGAAGACCAGCGCGGCGCTGGGCAAGGCCGAGCCGGGCCTGTCGCCGACGTTCAAGCTCGAGGTGTCCCACCAGCAACGTGACACCGTGGCTCATCAGGCCACCCTCAAAGGTCGCGAGGGCATCGACGTGAAAGTGGATGGCGATGCGCGCCTGGTGGGCGCCCGCCTGCAGTCAGCCAACGGCCCGGTCGACCTGCAGGCGGCGTCAGTCACGCGCGAAACGCTGACCGGTACCGATTATCGACGGGATGTATCGGTCGATGCGTCGAATTCACCCGTCGACCTCGGCACCGCAATCGCCGAACTGGCCAAGGGCAAGGGGGCGGCCGACGGCGAGAACCCGTTGGACCTGGGGCTGTTGCGTACCAGTGGATATAGCCGCAGCGAACAGTGGGTTTCGGAGGTTCGGCAGAACGGGGATCGTTGAGGGCGTGTTCGAGATGGGCGCCGCCTGGGACTGGGTCGGGCCCGATATCATCGTCGCCTGGCAAGGGCTTCGCCCTTGATCGCGGGACAAGCCCGCTCCCACAAAGGACCTGCAAACTCAAATAGTTATGCGTTGTTCTATGAGAGCGGGCTTGTCCCGCGATTGCCCCATCGCCGGCAAGCCAACTTGTATGGTGATACTTGAAGGGGTGGTGGGAGCGGGCTTGCCCCGCGATTGGGCCGGGCCCGCTATCACCGCCGCCAAGCAAGGGCTTCGCCCTTGATCGCGGGACAAGCCCGCTCCCACAGGGTGTGGTTGGCGA
>NZ_JBLUPY010000055.1:0-16455 GCF_048068215.1 Pseudomonas sp. NY15372 | reverse complement strand
CAACCAGCCCTGCTCGCTCAGGATTCATGATGCTGTTGCCCGTTCTGGCCAATCGCCGGCAAGCCGGCTCCCACCGGTACTTCGCCAACCACACCCTGTGTACGCTTGTTGTGGGAGGTCACCCAGCCCTTTGGGCTGGGTGATCTCCCACAAAGGCCTGCAAAATCAAATCGTTATGCTTCAATGGCTACACCGATCTAGAGCACTTCCAGGGCATTGAACCGCGTCGCCAACCGCTGCTCGGCGAACCGCTGTACCACGAAATCGATGAACGCCCGGGTCTTGCCCGGCAACAACTTGTGCTCGGCGTAGTACAGGCTGATATGCCCATCGTCCACGTACCAGTCCGGCAGCACCCGCTGCAATCGACCGGCCACCAGGTACGGCACCGCGAACGGCAGGCTGACCAGGGCAATGCCCAACCCTTGCTCGGCCACCACGCAGGCGGCGTCGGAGTCGCTCATGGTCATGGCCTGCTGCAACTGTAGCGGCCGCTGCTCCTGCCAGCGGCTGGTCAGCGGCCAGGAGCGCACACGGCCGGTCTGCGGGGAGCGGATCAAGATCCCGGCATGCCTTGGCAAGGCCTCCGGCTGGTCGATCGGCCCATGGCGCTGCACATACCCAGGAGCTGCCACCAGCACCCGGTGCGCCGGGGTCAGCTTGCGTGCCACCACGCCGGGCGGCAGCTCGAAACCGCCGCCGATGGCGGCATCGAACCCCTGGCCGATCAGGTCCACCTGGCGGTTGTCGAAATGCCAGTCGGGGATGATCGCCGGATAACGCTGCAGGAACTCGCCGAGCAGCGGCAACACGTACAGCCGCCCGAACACCGTGCCCATGCTCACCCGCAATGCGCCAGCCGGCTGGCCCTCGGCACTGGCGAGGTTGGCCATGGCGTATTGGATGGTGCGGAAACTGTCGCTCACCTCACCCAGGAAACGCTGCCCCGCTTCGGTGAGGGTCAGCTTGCGGGTGCTGCGCTGGAACAGGCGTACACCCAGGCGCGCCTCGAGCTGGGCGACGTTCTTGCCCACCGCGGCCGGGGTCAGGTGCAGGCGCCGGGCCGCTTCGGCGAAGCTGCCGACCTCGGCGCTGCGGATGAAGCACTCGAGGGTGCTGAAGGATTCCATGGCCATTGATCATCAACCCAAGGTTTACTCTGCTGATAGCGATTGCCATCTTATCAGCGGGTAATCCACGGACGATACTGCGCTCATCCAAGGCATCCGGCCTTGCTTCACGCAGGAGATCAGCATGTCCAACGCATTCAACCTCGACGGTAAGGTCGCCCTGGTCCAGGGCGGTTCCCGTGGCATCGGCGCTGCCATCGTGCGGCGCCTGGCCAAGGAAGGCGCCAAGGTCGCCTTCACCTATGTCAGCTCCGCCGGCCCAGCCGAGGCCCTGGCGAACGAAATCGACACCCAGGGCGGCCAAGCCCTGGCCCTGCGCGCCGACAGCGCCGATGCCGCCGCCGTGCAGCAGGCGGTGGACGCCACGGTGAAGGCCTTCGGTCGTCTCGATATCCTGGTCAACAATGCCGGCGTGCTCGCCGTGGCACCGGTGACCGAATTCGACCTGGCCGACTTCGACCGCTTGCTGGCGGTGAACGTGCGCAGCGTGTTCGTCGCAAGCCAGGCCGCTGCCCGCCACATGGGCCAAGGTGGGCGGATCATCACCATCGGCAGCACCAACGCCGAACGCATGCCCTTCGCCGGTGGCGCCCCGTACGCCATGAGCAAGTCGGCGCTGGTCGGCCTGACCCGCGGCATGGCGCGTGACCTCGGCCCACGGGGCATCACCGTCAACAACGTGCAACCCGGGCCGGTGGATACCGACATGAACCCGGCCACGGGCGACTTCGCCGAAAGCCTGATCCCGCTCATGGCCATCGGGCGTTATGGCCACGCCGAGGAGATCGCCAGCTTCGTCGCCTACCTGGCCGGCCCGGAAGCGGGCTACATCACCGGGGCAAGCCTCACGGCCGACGGCGGCTTCGCGGCCTGAGGCCATTCGTTGCCCGGGATAGCGCCTGGGCGGACATTTCTTGATACTGCTGCACTTTCGCCTGCCATGAGAACCACGATGAACGCCCCAGCCCTGAGCCGCGCCCTGATCCTGCTGATGGCCACTGCCACCGGCCTGGCCGTGGCCAGCAACTACTACGCCCAACCGCTGCTGCACAGCATTGCCGAGCAATTCGGCCTGGACACCGCCAGCGCCGGAACCATCGTCATCGCCGCGCAACTGAGCTACGGCGCCGGCCTGCTCCTGCTGGCGCCGCTGGGCGACATGTTCGAGCAGCGTCGGCTGATCATCTGCATGGTGGCCATCGCCACCCTTGGCCTGGTGATCAGCGCCTGTGCACCCAGCCTGCCGTGGCTGCTGCTGGGCACGGCGCTGACCGGGCTATTTTCCGTGGTAGCGCAGGTGCTGGTGCCCATGGCAGCGACCCTCAGCGCCCCGGAGCAACGCGGCCGCGCGGTCGGGACATTGATGAGCGGGTTGCTGCTGGGCATCCTCCTGGCCCGTACCGCCGCAGGCTTCATGGCCGAACTCGGTGGCTGGCGCAGCATCTACGTGCTGGCCGCAGCCCTGATGGCGTTGACCGCCATCGCCCTGTACCGCAGCCTGCCGCAACACCACACCCATGCCGGGCTGAAATACCCAGCGCTGATCGGCTCGGTGTTCCGCCTGTTCATCGAAGAGCCGGTGCTGCGCCTGCGCTCGCTGCTGGGCCTGCTGGCCTTCAGCCTGTTCGCCCTGTTCTGGACACCGCTGGCGTTCCTGCTGGCCAACGAGCCCTACCACTACTCCGATGCAGTGATCGGCCTGTTCGGCCTGGCCGGGGCCGCAGGCGCGCTGTCGGCCAACTGGGCCGGGCGCCTGGCCGACCGTGGCCAGGGTTCGCTGGGCACCACGGTCGGGCTGGTGGCGCTGCTGCTGTCCTGGGTGCCGCTGGGCTTCGCCCAAAGCTCGCTGGTGGCGCTGTTGGTCGGCGTCCTGTTGCTGGACCTGGCGGTGCAGCTGATCCATGTGAGCAACCAGAACGCGGTGATCGTGCTGCGCCCGCAAGCGCGTACGCGCCTCAACGCGGGGTACATCACCTGCTATTTCATCGGCGGCGCGCTGGGGTCGCTGCTGGGGACCCAGTTGTTCCAGCGCCAGGGCTGGATGGGGATCGTCACAGCGGGCCTGATCATCGGGGCCGTGGCATTGGGGGTGTGGGCGATGGCCGAACGTCGGCGCAAGGGGGCGATGCAAGCGGTCTAGTTTGCACGCTCTTTGTTGTGGGCGCGAAGACCCTCCGTCGCCTGGCCGTTGACTTGCCGACAACCACAGCGCTCATTAAGGCGCAGGTCACAGCCCTTTCCCGGACAGGACGACACGATGACAAGGCTCACGGTGCAATCCGGCGATTTCTTGCAAGGTGAAGGCGAGTACCGCAATGGATCGCTCACGCTCAGGACCGCGCGCAGCCCCTCCCCCGGCGAGCGCATCTCGCTCACGCGCATCCAGGACCTTCGGCTTGCGAGCCTGGAGCCCAGCCGCAACCTGGGCGGCGCCCTGGGCTGGGGCGTGGCCGGTGCCCTGGTGGCAGGGCCGGTCGGCCTGCTGGCGGGGCTCTGGCTGGGCGGCAAGGAAGAACAAGCCACCTTCCTGGCGACGTTCAAGGACGGGCGCAAACTGATGGCCGTCACCGACGGCAAGACCTGGTCGAAGCTCGACGATTCCTGGCGCAAACGGCAGAAAACGCCGGCCAGCTGAATCTTCCTCGCGCCCAATCGTTTCAGTCGCCAAGCACCTGTGAAATGCAGGCGCCGGGCGCCTTCGTGCCTGCTACCATGGCGCCCTTTTTGCCCACCCGCCGCCTCGGCACGCCCGCTTTCAAGGAGCCCGCATGACCCCGCTTCGCCCCCGCCTGCCCCTCGGCCTGCTTGGCCTGGGCCTTGCCCTGCACAGCGCCCAGGGCCTGGCCGACGACAGCGTCACCCTGGCCCCACTGCACGTGACACAGGTGAAGGAAGACGAGGGCTACCAGGCTAGGGAGGCCCAGGTGGGTGGTTTTCAGGCCGCGCCGCTGCTCGACACCCCCGCCTCGGTGAGCGTGTTCAGCCGACAGCTGCTCGAAGACCGCCAGGTGCGCATGCTCAGCGAGGTGCTGCAAAGCGACGCCTCGGTCGGCGAAAGCTACGCCCCGGTCGGCTACTACGAGAACTTCAACGTGCGCGGCTTCGAGCTCAATGCCGCCAGCAGCTACCGGATCAACGGCCAGACCATCGCCGGTGAACAGAACGTGGCCCTGGAGAACAAGCAGCAGGTCGAGCTGCTCAAGGGCTTGTCGGGCCTGCAAAGCGGCGTGTCGGAGCCTGGCGGGCTGGTCAACTACGTGACCAAGCGGCCCGAGGAGGTGCGCAGCATCAGCGTGTCGAGCAACGAACAAGGCGAGCGCTACCTGGCCACCGACCTGGGCGGCTGGTTCGGCAGCGAGCGCCAGTTCGGCCTGCGCGCCAACCTGGCCCATGAAGATATCCGCTCCTACGTCGACCACGCCGACGGCAAACGCGACTTCGCCTCCCTGGCCTTCGACTGGCAGATCAACCCCGATGCCATCCTGCAGCTGGACGTCGAATACCAGCACCGCGAGCAGTACTCGGTGCCCGGGTACCAATTGCTCGGCGGCAGCGAAGTCCCCCACGGTGTCGACCCGGGCGACCACCTGGCCTACCAGCGTTGGGCCAAGCCGGTGCAGAACGATTCGCTGAACCTGGGCGGGAAGTTCGAGTACCGCTTCAACGACGCCTGGAGCGGGACCTTGAGCGCATCGCGCAGCAAGGTGGTGATCGATGACTACAGTGCGTTTGCCTGGGGCTCGGGTATGGATGCCTTCTTTGGCAGCAACGGCGATTACGAAATGTACGACTTCCGCAGCCCGGATGACACTCGCCGCATCGACGAAGCCCAGGCCATGCTCAATGGCCGCTTCGACGCCCTGGGCGTGGGCCATGAATTGACAGTGGGCACCAGCGCCCAACGCCGTACGCTCGATCAGCGCCCGAGCTACATGGAATGGATCGGCACCGGCAATATCTATACGGGTGCCCCGGCAAAGGAGCCGTCCGCCAAACCGATCGGCGCCAGCGAACGCCGCCTGGACAGCCGCCAGTACGGCCTGTTCATCAGCGACAGGATCACCTTCAACGAACACTGGCAGACCGTCGTTGGTGCCCGCGAAGTACGCCTGGACGAGAAAACCTGGAAGGAAAACGGGCTTCCCGACCGCCATACCCAGCAGTACCAGCTGCTGCCCAACGCTGCGCTGATCTATAAGCCACAGCCGGACACCACGGTATACGCCAGCTATGCGAAAGGCCTGTCCGCGGGCGGCACCGCGCCCTGGTTCGCCGAAAACCGTTTCGAGATCCTCGCCCCCACCCTGTCGCATCAGGTGGAGCTGGGCGTCAAGCACGACTGGCAGGGCATGAGCTTCAGCGCCGCGCTGTTCCAGATCCGCCAGGCCTACCAGTACGCACGCCCGGACGGCGACAGTTTCACCTATGTGCAGCAGGGCCAGCAGAAGAACACCGGCCTGGAGCTGGGCGCCAGCGGCTGGGTGACCTCGCGCCTGCAACTGCAGGCCAGCGCCGCGGCCATCCGCGCGCGGGTGCAGAACAGCGATACCGACGCCTACGAAGGGCACCAGGCAATCAACGTACCGCGCCTGCGCGCCGCGCTGCAGGCCGACTACAGCCTGCCGGTGCCTGGCCTGGCGCTGCTTGGCGGGGTGCGCTACAGCGCCAGCAAGTACGCAAGCTCGGCGGGCAATGTCGAGGTGGGCGGCTATACCGTGTTCGATGTCGGCAGCCGGTATCACACGCGTATCGGTGGCTATGACACCGTGTGGCGGCTGACGGTGGATAACCTCTTCGACAAGCGTTATTGGCGGGATGTGGGGGATTACCTGGGGGACAACTACCTGTTCCAGGGAGCGCCTAGGACGGCGCGGTTGTCGGCGTCGGTGAGTTTCTGAGGGTTTTGGGGCTGCTGCGCAGCCCAATCGCGGGGCAAGCCCGCTCCTACACGGGATCGCACGGCTTGGGGCCTGCGCTCGGCCCCGGAAAACAAAAAGCCCCCGGGCTTTTCAGCGCGGGGGCTTCTTGCGGAATGTGGCGGTGAAGAAGGGATTTGAACCCTTGATACGATTTCTCGTATACACACTTTCCAGGCGTGCTCCTTCGACCACTCGGACACTTCACCGGATCTCTTCAAGCAGTTCAGCCTGTCGAGGCGCGCTAATTTAGTAGAAGCCCTTTTCTTTGGCAAGCATTTTTTTCAGAATTTTCATGCGCTTAAGCCTGCCGGCCACAAAACCGGGGCTGCCAGGGCGATGCTGCCAATCTGCCTTGCGCTTTTACCCGCCGTCGCAGCCCTGCCCCGACAGGGCAAGGTGCGCGGCGCAGACGCTGACCGGCCAGTCAGCCTTGCCGCTTTACCTGGGCTCCAGCGCTGGGTAACGTCATCGCCACGTCATCCAAAGGACTCTGCCATGAGCGAGCTGATTACCTACCACGCCGAAGACGGCATCGTCACCCTGACCCTGAACAACGGCAAGGTCAACGCCATCTCGCCGGACGTCATCGCCGCCTTCAACAGCGCCCTGGATCGCGCCGTGGACGAGCGCGCCGTAGTCATCATCACCGGCCAGCCGGGCATCCTCTCCGGCGGCTACGACCTCAAGGTCATGACCTCGGGCCCCAAGGAGGCGGTCAACCTGGTCACTGCCGGCTCCACCCTCGCCCGTCGCCTGCTCAGCCACCCCTTCCCGGTGATCGTCGCCTGCCCAGGCAACGCCGTGGCCAAGGGTGCCTTCCTGCTGCTGTCGGCCGATTACCGCATCGGCGTCGAGGGCCCCTACAAGATCTGCCTGAACGAAGTGCAGATCGGCATGACCATGCACCATGCCGGTATCGAACTGGCGCGCGACCGCCTGCGGCGCTCGGCCTTCCACCGTTCGGTGATCAATGCCGAGGTGTTCGACCCTCATGCAGCGGTGGACGCGGGCTTTCTCGATAAGGTGGTGCCGGCCGAACAGTTGCAGGAAGCGGCCCTGGCGACGGCGCGCGAGCTGAAGAAGTTGAACATGCTGGCGCACAAGAACACCAAGCTCAAGGTGCGCAAGGGCCTGCTCGATGCCCTGGACGATGCCATCGTGCGGGACCAGCAGCACCTGGGCTGAGTCCCAGCCCCTTACCGCCGGCAAGCCGGCTCTCATAGAACAACGCATAACTATTTGAGTTTGCAGGTCCTTTGTGGGAGCGGGCTTGTCCCGCGATTAGGCTGGACCCGATATCACCGTCGCCTGGCAAGGGCTTCGCCCTTGATCGCGGGGCAAGCCCGCTCCCACAGAGGTACATTGTTCTCTGCGCGACAGCGCAGCCCGGAAGGGCTGGGTGATCTCCCACAGGTGCGACAGGTGGGAACCGGCTTGCCGGCGATCGAGCCCATACCGCCCGGCAGCCCACCCAGGGTTTGCCCCAGACAGTGCACAGCCGTACACTGCGCCGCGACTGTCTGGTGTGAGTCGTATCATGCTCTATATTCTCCGCATGCTCCTTCTGGCGCTGCATTTCCCGTTCGTCGGCGTGGCAGGCCTGGTGATCGGCCTGTGCCGCCCGTTCAACCCTGACAACAGCCGCGTTTTCGCCCGCCTCTACAGCCTGCCTGCTGCCTGGCTGATGCGCATCAAGGTCAAGGCCGAGGTCGGCCCGCTGTGGGACCAGCCGCCGGGCTGCGTCATCGTCGCCAACCACCAGTCCAACTTCGACCTGTTCATCCTCGGCCAGGTGGTGCCCCGGCGCACGGTCGCCATCGGCAAGAAGAGCCTGGGCTGGATTCCATTGTTCGGCCAACTGTTCTGGCTCGGCGGCAACGTGCTGGTGGACCGCAAGAACGCCTACCAGGCGCGCAAGGCCATGCAGGTGACCACGCGCATCCTGCGCGACGACACGTCGATCTGGATCTTCCCCGAAGGCACCCGCAACCCGGGCGAGCAGTTGCTGGCGTTCAAGAAAGGTGCGTTCCACATGGCCGTCGAGGCCGGTGTGCCGATCGTGCCGGTGTGCGTCAGCCGCTACAGCCGGCGCCTGGGCCTGAACAGCTGGCGCCAGCGCACGGTGATCGTCCGCTCGCTGCCGCCCATCGCCACGGCGGGCATGAGCCAGCAGGACCTGCCGGCGCTGATCGAGCAATGCCGCACGCAGATGCAGCAGTGCATCGACCGGATGGAAGGCGAGCTGGCGAACGGCTGAGACCTGCGCCGGCCCCATCGCGGGACAAGCCCGCTCCCACGACGGGCCTGCATCTTTCCTACAGGCTCTGAGCATGCTTGCCCCGCGATGGCGCCCGCACGGCAAAAGTTGCTCTATGGCCCTACACAGCCCAAGCTGTAGCGGGTGTTCAATCGAAGAAGCGGGTAACCATGGGGCGAGTCGTGGCGTCGGCGGTGTACAGCGCCGGCAGGAAGGTCACCAATATCAGCATCGACGAAGGCAGCGAATGGGCGCGCAAGCCTGGGCACTTCGTCTGGATCGGCCTGGAAGAGCCCAACGCCGAGGAACTGGCCAACCTGCAGCGCCAGTTCGGCCTGCACGAACTGGCCATCGAAGATGCGCTGGAAAAGCACAGCCGACCGAAGCTTGAGACCTTCGGCGATGCGCTGTTCATCGTCACCTATTCGCCGGTGCGCCATGAGGGCAAGCTGGAATTCATCGAAACCCATATCTTCGCCGGTGCTGGCTACATCATCACCTGCCGCAACGGCCACTCCAAGTCCTATGCCCTGGTGCGTCAGCGCTGCGAAGCACGCCCGCTCCTGCTCGAGCATGGCGAGGATTTCGTGCTCTATGCCCTGCTCGACTTCGTCACCGAGAACTACCAGCCGGTCAGCGAGGCCATCCACGGCGAGATCGAGGAGCTCGAACAGAGCGTGCTCAGCAATTCACTGCGCGAAGAGGACATCCAGCGCCTGCACAGCCTACGCCGCGACATCCTGCGCCTGCGCCGTTACGTGGCGCCCATGGTGGAAGTCAGCGAGGAACTGCAGCGCCTGAGCTTCCCGTTCATCGACAAGAACATGCGCCCGTATTTTCGCGATGTGCAGATCCACGTCACCCGGCAAATGGAAGACCTGGCCAGCATCCGCGACATCGCCAGCCAGACCATCGAGATCGGCATGCTGCTCGAAGCCTCGCGGCAGAGCATCGTGCAGCGCAAGTTCGCGGCCTGGGCGGCGATCCTGGCGTTTCCCACGGCCATTGCCGGGATTTATGGGATGAACTTCGAGAATATGCCGGAGCTGGGGTGGCATTACGGGTATTTCGGGGTGCTGGGAGTGATCGGGGTTGGCTGTACGGCGTTGTATGCCAGCTTCAAGCGCTCGGGCTGGCTGTAGAGGCCGCTGCGCGGCCCAATCGCCGGCAAGCCGGCTCCCACAGGGATAGCACGGCCTCTTGGCTCCCACAGGGATAGCACGGTCTCTGTGGGAGCCGGCTTGCCGGCGATTGGGCCATGGCAGACATGCGCTTACGCGGCGTGTTCGCTGGCCTTGTCCGAATGCCCGATGAAGCGCAGCATCCACTTGCCCACCAGGTCGCCCTGGTGCTCCTCCGACAGGCTGGCGATGGCCCGCTGGTACACCTCGTCCCCCAACACATCCTGGCGTGCATCGAGCAGGGCGCGGGAATATTCGTGGACGAACTCAGGATGACCCTGGAAGCACAGCACCTGATCGCGGATGTGGTAGGCCGCGTTGGGGCAGAAATCGCTCGAAGCGATCACCGTGGCGCCTTCGGGCAGCTCGGTCACCTGGTCCTGATGGCTGATCAGCAGGGTCAACTCGGAAACCTCAGGGTCCATCCACGGCGCATGGGCCGCCAACGAGTAGCGATGGATCCCCAGGCCCCAGCCCTGGCCCGCCCGCTCGGCCTTGCCGCCGAGCACCAGCGCCAGCACCTGGTGGCCGAAACACACGCCCAGCAACTTCTCGCCACGTTCGTACAGCTTGAGCAGGTACGCCTTGAGCGTCTGGATCCACGGGTCCGCACCGAACGAGTCGGCCTTGCTGCCGGTCACCAGGTAGGCATCGAAGGTTTCCCCTTCGGGCGGGTACTCGCCGTTCATCACGTTGTACACGCGAAACTCGGCGGCGATCGGCTGACGCGAGAACAGCTGCTCGAACATCCTTCCGTAGCCCTGATACTGCGCGGTCAGCTCCGGTCGCAGGACATCGGTTTCCAGGATGCAGATGCGTAACGACATAGGGATAGTCCTGAACGACGTATGTGGGAATTTGCTGTAGAGACTGACGCGAAAGCCCCGTACAAGCAAGTAGGATGCTCTGACGAACGGTCACGAATTTCAAGCGGTACGGCGCAAGGAGCGCAGCTGTCTAGCCAGAGCTTGCCAGCGAGCTGGCACATGGCCTCATAAACGAAATGAATCAATGCAAAAATCAATAGAACAAAGGGTTCTGAAACAGGGATGACGTACCCCCTACTGTTGGTTGTATATCCAGAAAAAAAGAGGCATGCAGGACCGGCGTAGCGCATACGCCGTCGCGATCGACCCGAAGCGAGACAAGGAAGCCAAGGGCTATTCAGGAATAACAACAAGAAGGCGGTCCGCCATGATCAAACAACCAAAAGTACGCCAAGCTGGGCTCATTCTCTTCGCCACGACTTTGCTGCTCATCCTGCCGAACCTGACACGCTTGTTCGGATGAAAGCAGCCGTGGCCATTGCAGGCACCGCACAGGTAATCTGCCACCCCTGACCGGTTGGAGATTGCCCATGCGTCGCTGCCTCGCCCTGCTGACACTCCTGTTCTGCCTGCCGCTGTCGGCGGCGCAACTGCACCTGGAACTCGGTGAGCGCTCGCGCCAATGGCAAAGCGCCGAGTTGCTGACCCACCCGCAGGCCCGGGATATCCGCATCGACCAGGACGTGTCCTATAAACGCCCCATGCTCTACCGCGCCGTGCCGCTGAACGTACTGCTCGAGGGCGTGACGGCGAACGATCACCTGCAAGCCGTGGCCCTGGATGGCTTCGCTGCCGAGATGCCCGCCGGGCCCTTGCTGCAAAGCGGGCCGGCACAGGCGTGGCTGGCCGTGGAAGACCCGGCCAAGCCCTGGCCGGCCCTGGGCGACGGCAAGCCAAGCGCCGGGCCGTTCTACCTGGTATGGACCAACCCCCAGGCCAGCGGCATTCGCCCCGAACAATGGCCGTTCCAGATCGCCACGATCCGCCGCCTGGCCCCGGTGCAGATACGCTTCCCTGCCCTGCTGCCCGACCCCGCACTGCCGGCGGACGACCCGGTGCGCCGTGGCTTCGCCCTGTTCCAACAGAACTGCCTGGCCTGCCACCGGCTCAATGGCGCGGGGGATGCGCAGTTCGGCCCGGACCTGAACGTGCCCTACAACCCTACCGAGTATTTCCAGCCGGGGTTCCTGCGGCGCTATATCCGCGACCCACAAAGCCTGCGGCAGTGGCCCCAGGCGCGGATGCCGGGGTTTGCACCGAGCGTGCTGAACGATCAGGCGCTGGACGACCTGATCGCCTACCTGGCGCATATGGCCAAGCGCAAACCCTGAATAGAATCAAGCCACCGGGCGCTCCTGCTTGACGCCCCAGCCTTCCACCTCACCGCCAAACGGCGAGACCATCTGCTCGAACGCCTCTTCGAAGGCGCCGATTCCTCGGTAGGTGGCGTACATCACCTTGCTCAGCTCCAGGTACCAGGCACCGTCGTCCAACTCGCAGACCTGGGCACTGACGGACTCTCCGCGAAATTGCCGAGCCGCGCGCCGGGCGGCCGCCTCGTCGGGGAACACGGCGTAGAACTCGATTGGGTGGATACGGGTGAAATCGAAACCGCCATCTTTCATCTGGCGAAGGACACTGCTGCTGATATCGTCGTTCTGGCTGCTCATGAAACGTCCTCCTGCAATGCAATGGATAGACTTTCCGTGCACAACGCACCTGCTGGCACCAAGAGGTACCGGGCAGATCGAGCTGATGCGAGACGCGAATGAAACCGACCAGGGTCCGCAGAAAAGACCCAGGCCTTCTGAGCGTAGTGCCTGCTGGCCACCGGCGCCAGCGCAGCCGCTCAGGGCAATGGGCTGATGCGGGTGATGGATACGCCGCTCTGTTCCTTGAGCCAGCGTACCGTGGGGGAAGGACTGCGGTCCTGGAAGTCGTTCAGGTCCAGCTCATCGATCACCGGGAACAGGTGCGAACGGATCAGCCGTGCGGCCTCCTCGTCGCTGGGGCATTGCTCGCCGTTGTACAGCAGTGAGTTCTGTACGCCGTTCTGGTCGACGAAGGTGACTTCCCACTCTTTCATTGAATCGCCCTCTCAATCAAAGAAACCAGGATGTGCTGCCTGTAACCTTGACCGTGAGCCTGGGGATTTGTTCAGTCAGGAGAGGATGGCGGGGATGGTTGGCGGTACCGGCGGCCCAATCGCCGGCAAGCCGGCTCCCACAGAAGCGATGCGCACCACCCTGTGGGAGCGGGTTGCCCCGCGATCGGGCCGCACTGCGGCCCGCTTGCGCTTACTTCGGTGTGCCGTGAACCACACCAGCGGTATTGTCCAGCAGGCTCTTGGTCGCCGTCTGGATATAGGCCTCCAGGTTCTTCAGCAACGCAGGCTGCTCCGGGCTCTCGATCAGCTCGGCCTTGAACTCGCGGCCCAGCTGGTAGCGATACAGGCGTGGCGTCATGTCCTTGGACTCGATCAAGATGCGATCGCCCTGCACGATCCCGACGATCTGCTCGCTGCCCGACGGCTTGATGATGCCCACGCCCTGGTCGCCCTCAGGCAGGTTGAGCAGGTCGCGGCCCCAGCACTGGTGACGGGTCTGGCCACCCAGGCGGCCCATGATGGTCGGCACGATGTCGACCTGGGTACCCACGGTGTGATTGACCGCTCCGAACTTCTCCTGGATACCCGGGGCGATCAGCAGCAACGGCACGTTGAAGCGGCCCAGGTCCAGTTCGGTGACCTGCTGGTGGTTGCCGAAGCCGTGATCGCCGACGATCACGAACAGGGTGTCCTTGAAGTACGGCTCCTTGCGCGCCTTCTCGAAGAACTGGCCCAGGGCCCAGTCGGAGTAGCGCATGGCGGTCAGGTGCTCGTCCAGACGGCCCTGGCCGGTCACCTTCTCCACCGGCAGGTCTTTGGGCAGCGCGTACGGCGTGTGGTTGGACAGTGTCTGCAGCAAGGCATAGATCGGCTTCTTGCCGTCGTGCTTGGCCAACTCTTCGTTGCCGCGGTCGAACATGTCCTGGTCGGACACACCCCAGGTCGGGTCGGAGAACACCGGGTTGACGAAGTCGTTACGGCCGATGAAGGTGGTCATGCCCTGGTTGCCGAAGAACCCGGACTGGTTGTCCCAGGCGAAATCGCCGTTGTAGACGTACACGTCGTCGTAGTCACGGCCGCTGAGCAGCGCTGGCAGGCCGGACAGCTTGTGGCCGCCTTCCGGGGTTTGCATCAGGTATTCGAAGCCCGGCAGGTTGGGGAAGCAGGCCATGGTGGCGAACATGCCCTGGTGAGTATGGGTGCCGTTGGAGAAGAAGCGGTCGAACAGCAGACCCTCCTTGGCCAGCTTGTCGAAGTACGGGGTGATGTTGTTGGGGCTGCCCAGGGCGCCCACCGAATGGCCGGCGAAGCTCTCCATGAGGATCACCACCACGTTCTTGACCGCCAGGGTGCGGTCGGCCGGCGGCACGAAGTCGCGGCGGATGGCCGCTTCGTCGGCGTCGACCAGGGTGTCGTTGGGGGTCAGCAGCAGGTCGCGCACGCTCTGGGTGGCCACGCCCTGCTCGAGCACGGGCTTCCAGATATTGGCGCGGTCTTCGCCAAAGCGGCTCTTGGCGGCGTCGATCAGGGTCAAGGTGCCGTTCAGGCCGAGCTGGTTGACGAAGTTGGAGTCGGTGGTGAAGGCGTCGCCCCAACGCATCGGCGGGCCCTGGCGCAGGGTGCCACGGGCGGCGACCACGGCCACCAGGAGGATCACCATGAACACCGCCACGCGCTGGTACCAGGGCGCGACGCTGCGCGGGGCAGCGGCTGCAGCGGCTGCAGCGGTGCTGCCGGTGCCGCGGGTCAGGCGGTCGATGCCCTTGAACAGCAGGCTCAGCAGCCAGGTGCCGAACAGCCAGGCCAGCAGGTAGCGCACCACCGGGAAGCCGTACCAGAGCATGCTCATGACGGTCTTGGGGTCTTCCTTGATGTACTGGAACACCAGGCCGTTCAGACGCTGGTGGAACTCGCGGTAGAAGTCCAGTTCCATCAGGCCGAGGAACATCACCAGGCTCGAGGCCAGGGTCAGCCACAGGCGGAAGAAGCCGCGCCGGGCCATGGCCCAGGGGCTGAGCAGCGCCAGCAGCAGCGGGATGCTGATGTACACCACCACGCGCAGGTCGAAGCGCAGGCCGTTGAGGAAGCCTTCGGCGACGGTGGCATACGGCGTGTCGCCGACCATGTCGCTGTTGTAAACCAGCAGCGCCAGGCGGACCAGGCTGAGCATCAGCATGATCACCAGGGCGCTGAGCAACGTGTAGGCGAGGTGCGATTTGAGGGTCGGCGCGAACGAAGTCGGCACTGCCCGTTGCTTCAAGGCATCCGTGTTAGCCATGAATGGGGGGATCCTAGGATTGCGGGTTTGCGAAAAAGGCGAAGACGCTCTGCTACCTGAAGGGCCCGGCCATCAAAAGCACGGCAATTGGGCCAACGCAGCATTGTGCGGCGCGGATTTTCGATAATCCAGTGTGAAAATTTTGTCACGAGGCGGTTGTGTGCGGCCTGTTCCGGCCCTATCGCCGGCAAGCCGGCGCCTACACGGGCGGCGCGGAACCGGGTACCTGCGGGAGCTGGCTGCCAGCGATAGGGCCAGAACAGCCAGTGCGCACGGTTGCCAGCATCTGCTATCAGAACCGCAGGTTGCCCCGCGGCCCGGCGATGGCCCAGATGATCAGCCCGATCACCGGCAGCAAGGCGATCAGCAACACCCAGAGGATCTTGATGCCGACCTCGGCGCCGCTCTTGAGCACATGCAGAATGGCCCAGATATCCAGCGCCAGAATGATCAGCCCGACCAGGCCATTGAATGTAGACCCCATGTACATGCTCCTGCCAAAGGTGATTGCCGCCAAGCATAGCCGGCTATTGCATCGATAGAAGGGAATCCTTGGCCGGCCTCTTCGGTCACTGGGTAGACTGCCCCCAACAGATTTCGCCACGAGGTTCGTATGCCACTCGCCCAGTCACCCAGCACCACCCCGGTTTCACTGCTCAGCGCCTGGCGCCAACAAGCCATCACCACCCCGTGGCTCAGCGCCGGCCTGGGCCTGAGCCTGCTGACGGTGCTTGCCCTGCTTGCGGCCAGTGTGTGGAATGCCATCGAAGGCGACCATGCCGACAACCTGCACCTGGCCGTGCTGGGTGGCCTTTCCGGGTTCGGCGCCACCGCCCTGGGCGCGGTGCTGGCCGTGGTGCTGCGCGACGTCAGCGCACGTAGCCAGGATGTGATGCTGGGGTTTGCCGCCGGCATGATGCTCGCGGCCAGCTCCTTCTCGCTGATCCTGCCTGGCCTGGATGCCGCCCGGGAAATCACCGGCAATGGCCCGGCCGCGGCCTTTACCGTGGTGCTGGGCATGGGCCTGGGGGTGTTGCTGATGCTGGGCCTGGACCGCTTCACGCCCCATGAGCATGAAAGCACCGGCCCTTGCGGCCCGGAGGCGGAACGGATCAGCCGGGTCTGGCTGTTCGTGCTGGCCATTACCCTGCACAACCTGCCCGAAGGCATGGCCATCGGCGTGAGCTTCGCCAACGGCGACATGAACATCGGCCTGCCGTTGACCAGCGCCATCGCCATCCAGGACATTCCCGAGGGCTTGGCCGTCGCCCTGGCGCTGCGTGCCACCGGGCTTTCCAACCTGAAGGCGGCGCTGGTGGCGATCGGCTCGGGCCTTATGGAGCCACTGGGCGCGGTGATCGGCCTGGGTATTTCCACCGGCTTCGCCCTCGCCTACCCGGTGAGCATGGGGTTGGCAGCCGGGGCGATGATCTTCGTGGTGTCCCACGAGGTGATTCCCGAAACCCACCGCAATGGGCATCAGACAGCGGCGACCCTGGGGCTGATGGGCGGGTTCGGGGTGATGATGTTTCTCGATACTGCGTTGGGGTGACAATAGGTTGAACAGACCGGCCCAATCGCCGGCAAGCCGGCTCCCACCGGAGCACTGTGGGAGATTACCCAGCCCTTCGGGCTGCGCTGTCGCGCAGAGAACAAGCGGCTGTGGGAGCGGGCTTGTCCCGCGATTAAGGGCGAAGCCCTTGCCAGGCGACGGTGATATCCGGCCCGGCCCAATCGCGGGACAAGCCCGCTCCCA
>NZ_JBLUPY010000054.1:0-18140 GCF_048068215.1 Pseudomonas sp. NY15372 | reverse complement strand
ACTCGATACGATCAACAGGCTTAGCCGCATAACCTGAACCGCCGTGTACGGAACCGTACGCACGGTGGTGTGAGAGGACGACGGGTGAGAGCCCGTCTCCTACTCGATCCTATTTTATGCCTATTGGGACCGATGGGGCTGCTGCGCCGAGAAGCGGTCCCTGCGGGTTATCGCTTGTCTCGAGCATGACTGGCCAACCGCTCCAGCGCTGCGCGCAGCCTGGGGTCGGTAATGCCTTCAGCCGAATCACGAATGCTCTCGGCCGCCTTGCTCGACAGTTCGGCCCCTTGCCCCTCGCGCTTGGCCGGCACCAACGGCGGCTGCACCTTGAACAGGATGCGCTGCAGGTTGCCGAAGGCCTCCAGCGCCTGCAGCTGGCGTTGCAGTCTTTTCTGCTGGTAGCGCAGGCGTGTCGCCCAATGACCGTCCGTCACCACCAGCAACAATGTGCCATCGCGCCAGGACGCCACATGGCAATGCTCGCGTGCAGCCGGCTGCAGCTGGCTTTCCAGCAGGCGCTGCAAGTGCTCCAGGCGTTCGGCCTGGTTGAGCAGCAGACGCAGCGGCCGAGCCTGGCGCAGCAGGGCAGCCGGTGGGCGGGCCGAGGAGGGCTTGTAGGCCATTGGAATACACGTTGGGTTACAGGATGGCCATCTTAACAGAAGCCCGTTGTACCGGTGCTGCCGGTGCGAACCCCTGTGGGAGCCAACTGTCTTGAGTTGCTTGCCCCGGTCCTATCGCTGGCAAGCCAGCTCCCACAGGTACGGCGGTGTCTCTGAAAACAGCGCAGGCCTGGTGGGAGCGGGCTTGTCCCGCGATTGGGCGGCAAAACGCAACGCAACTGCCTGATCCTCTTCGGAAATGTCCCTGATACGTTTCATCTTCCAGCACCTTGAACTTGCCCGAAAAGGCCTTATGTTAGGAGGGCCCCCGCCAAAGCGCTGTGCCAGCATCGTGGAAATCCACCACTTTCCTCACCATCGTTTCCGGGTAGAATGCTCGTTCGCATGCAGCCCGTGGGCTGCACGGGCGACTCACGGGGCCGCCCTCCATCCCTAAGTGTGGAAGATCCTGTCGATATGTTTGCGCCTTTGTTAAAGAAACTTTTTGGAAGCAAGAACGAGCGTGAAGTCAAACGCATGCTCAAGACGGTGAATATCGTCAATGCCTTCGAAGAGAAGATGGTGGCCCTCTCCGACGAGCAGCTGCGGGGCAAGACCGCAGAGTTCAAGGAGCGCCTGGCCAAAGGCGAGACCCTCGACCAATTGCTGCCCGAAGCCTTCGCCGTGGCCCGTGAGGCCGGCAAGCGCGTCATGGGCATGCGTCACTTCGATGTGCAGCTGATCGGCGGCATGACCCTGCACGAGGGCATGATCGCAGAAATGCGCACCGGTGAAGGCAAGACGTTAGTCGGTACCCTGGCCGTCTACCTCAACGCGCTGTCCGGCAAGGGCGTGCACGTGGTAACGGTCAACGACTACCTGGCCCGCCGTGACGCCAACTGGATGCGCCCGCTGTACGAGTTCCTCGGTCTTTCCGTGGGCATCGTCTCGGCCTTCCAGCCGCCGGAGGAGAAGCGCGCTGCCTACGCCGCCGACATCACCTACGGCACCAATAACGAATTCGGTTTCGATTACCTGCGCGACAACATGGCGTTCAGCCAGGAAGAGAAGTTCCAGCGTGAGCTGAACTTCGCCGTGATCGACGAAGTCGACTCCATCCTCATCGACGAAGCCCGTACTCCGCTGATCATCTCCGGCCAGGCCGAGGACAGCTCCAAGCTGTACATCGAGATCAACCGCCTGATCCCGCGCCTGACCCAGCATATCGAGGAAGTCGAAGGCCAGGTGACCCAGGAAGGCCACTACACCATCGACGAGAAGAGCCGCCAGGTGGAACTCAACGAGGCTGGCCACCAGTTCATCGAGGAGATGCTCACCCAGGCCGGCCTGCTGGCCGAGGGCGAGAGCCTCTACTCGGCGCACAACCTGGGCCTGCTGACCCACGTCTACGCCGGCCTGCGCGCCCACAAGCTGTTCCACCGCAACGTCGAGTACATCGTCCAGGACGGCCAGGTCCTGCTGATCGACGAGCACACCGGCCGTACCATGCCGGGCCGCCGCCTGTCCGAGGGCCTGCACCAGGCCATCGAGGCGAAGGAGAACCTGAACATCCAGGCCGAGAGCCAGACCCTGGCCTCGACCACCTTCCAGAACTACTTCCGCCTCTACACCAAGCTGTCCGGCATGACCGGTACCGCCGATACCGAGGCCTTCGAGTTCGCTCAGATCTACGCCCTGAACGTGATGGTCATTCCGCCGAACAAGCCGTTGGCGCGCAAGGACTTCAACGACTTGGTGTACCTGACCGCCGACGAGAAATACGCGGCGATCATCGCCGACATCAAGGAAAGCATGAAGCAGGGCCGTCCGGTTCTGGTCGGTACGGCCACCATCGAAACGTCCGAGCACATGTCCAACCTGCTCAAGAAGGAAGGTATCGAGCACAAGGTGCTCAACGCCAAGTACCACGAGAAGGAAGCCGAGATCATCGCCCAGGCCGGTGCGCCGGGCGCGCTGACCATCGCCACCAACATGGCCGGTCGGGGTACCGACATCCTGCTGGGGGGTAACTGGGAAGCCGAGGTCGCGGCCCTTGAGAACCCGAGCGCCGAGCAGATCGCCCAGATCAAGGCCGACTGGCAGAAGCGTCACCAGCAGGTGATCGAAGCCGGTGGCCTGCACGTGATCGCCTCCGAGCGCCACGAGTCCCGCCGTATCGACAACCAGCTGCGCGGCCGTGCCGGTCGTCAGGGCGACCCGGGTTCCAGCCGCTTCTATCTGTCGCTCGAAGACAGCCTGATGCGTATCTTCGCCTCCGATCGGGTGAAGAACTTCATGAAGGCGTTGGGGATGCAATCCGGCGAGGCCATCGAGCATCGCATGGTCACCAACGCGATCGAGAAGGCCCAGCGCAAGGTCGAAGGCCGCAACTTCGACATCCGCAAGCAGTTGCTCGAATACGACGACGTGGCCAACGAGCAGCGCAAGGTGATCTACCACATGCGCAACAGCCTGCTGGCGGCCGACAACATCGGCGATACCATCGCCGAGTTCCGCCAGGAAGTGCTGGATGCCACCATCAGCCAGCACATTCCGCCACAGTCGCTGCCCGAGCAGTGGGACGTGGCCGGCCTGGAAGCGGCCCTGGCCAGCGATTTCGCCATGAAGCTGCCGATCCAGCAGTGGCTCGACGAGGACGAGCGCCTCTACGAGGAAACCCTGCGCGAGAAGCTGCTCAGCGAAATCACCGCGGCCTACAACGAGAAGGAAGATCAGGCTGGCGAGGAGGCCCTGCGCACCTTCGAGAAGCAGATCCTGCTGCGCGTGCTCGACGACCTGTGGAAAGACCACCTGTCGACCATGGACCACCTGCGTCACGGTATCCACCTGCGCGGCTATGCGCAGAAGAACCCGAAGCAGGAGTACAAGCGCGAATCCTTCAGCCTGTTCCAGGAACTGCTGGAGTCGATCAAGCGCGACACCATCCGTGTGCTGTCCCATGTCCAGGTCCGTCGCGAGGACCCGGCCGAAGAGGAAGCGCGCCTGCGTCGCGAAGCCGAGGAACTGGCCCAGCGCATGCAGTTCCAGCATGCCGCCGCCCCTGGCCTGGAAAGCGAAGAGCACGCTGCGCAGGAAGGTGCCGAAGTGGCCGTGGCCACCGCGCCGGTGCGCAACGAGCAGAAGCTGGGCCGCAACGAGCCGTGCTGGTGCGGTTCGGGCAAGAAGTTCAAGCATTGCCACGGCCAGATCGAGTGATCTGATCCGCCTGCTGTAACGTGACAAACCGGGGCCGCTGTGCGGCCCATTCGCGGCACAAGGCCGCTCCTACAGGGACCGCGCCCAAGGCACTGTAGGAGCGGCCTTGTGCCGCGAATGGGGCGCGAAGCGGCCCCGCTCTTCCATCACCTGTTCACCGTATTTTCTAGGAGCGCTCTAATGGCTGTTGGTCTTGGTCCTTTGCCCACCCTGCACCCGGTTCCCGGTTTTGAACTCGGCATCGCGTCCGCCGGCATCAAGCGCCCCGGGCGCAAGGACGTGGTGGTGATGCGTTGCGCCGAAGGCTCCAGCGTCGCGGGTGTGTTCACCCTCAACGCCTTCTGCGCAGCGCCGGTGATCCTCTCCAAGCAGCGTGTACAAGGCACCGTGCGCTACCTGTTGACCAACACCGGCAACGCCAATGCCGGCACCGGCGCGCCGGGCCTGGCTGCCGCCGAGCGCACCTGCGCCAAGCTGGCCGAATTGGCCGGGGTCGATGCCAGTGCGGTATTGCCGTTCTCCACTGGCGTGATCGGCGAGCCGCTGCCGGTCGAGAAGATCGAGGGGGCGTTGCAGGCCGCCCTGGATGACCTGTCGGAAAACAACTGGGCGCAAGCCGCCACCGGCATCATGACCACCGACACCCTGCCCAAGGGCGCCAGCCGCCAATTCCAGCACGATGGCGTCACCGTCACGGTCACCGGCATCAGCAAGGGGGCCGGGATGATCCGTCCGAACATGGCCACCATGCTCGGCTACATCGCCACCGACGCCAAGGTCGCGCCTGCCGTGCTCAAGGACCTGCTGCTTGACGGTGCCAACAAGTCGTTCAACCGGATCACCATCGACGGCGACACCTCGACCAACGATTGCTGCATGCTGATCGCTACCGGCAAGGCCAACCTGCCGGAAGTCACCGAAGCCCGCGGGGCGCTGTTCGAAGCCTTGAAGAAAGCCGTGTTCGAGGTGTGCATGGAAGTGGCCCAGGCCATCGTGCGCGATGGCGAAGGTGCCACCAAGTTCGTCACCGTGCAGGTCAACGGCGGCGGCAACCACCAGGAGTGCCTGGACGTCGGCTACGCCGTGGCCCACTCGCCGCTGATCAAGACCGCGCTGTTCGCCTCCGACCCCAACTGGGGCCGCATCCTCGCTGCGGTCGGCCGTGCCGGCGTACCGGCGCTGGATGTCAGCCTGATCGACGTGTACCTCGACGACGTCTGCATCGCCAGCAAGGGCGGCCGCAGCCCGAGCTACACCGAGGAGCAGGGTTCCAAGGTGATGGCCCAGGAGGAAATCACCATTCGTATCGAGCTGGGCCGTGGCCAATGCAGCGAAACCATCTGGACCACCGACCTGTCCCACGAGTACGTGAAGATCAACGCTGAATACCGCACCTGATTCAGCTGGGGCCGCGTCGCGGCCCTTTCGCCGGCAAGCCGGCTCCCACAGATGCCGCCGTATACCCCAGACCTGTGCTGAACCTGTGGGAGCCGGCTTGCCGGCGATGGGCTGCAAGGCAGCCATGAATTTCCAAACCAATGGAGCCGAACCATGAGCTATCACCTGATCATCGGCGACAAGCTGTACTCCTCCTGGTCGCTGCGTGGCGCCCTGGCCCTGGAGCTGGCTGGTGTGCCCTATGAAGAAACGCTGATCAAGCTGAATCAGCCCGACACCCGCAAACGCATCCTCGAATTCTCGGCCAGTGGCAAGGTGCCGCTGCTCAAGACCGAACATGGCGTGATCGCCGATTCGCTGGCCATCGCCGAATACCTGGCCGAGCGCCACCCCGACGCCCAGCTGTGGCCTGCCGACATCGCTGCCCGTGCCCAGGCCCGCTCGGCCTGCGCGCAGATGCACAGCGGTTTCATGGCCCTGCGCACTGCCATGCCATTCGACCTGTCCCGCGACGAAGGCCTGGAAAGCATCCCGCTGGATGTCCAGGTGGATATCGATCGCATGGTCGCCCTCTGGTCCGAATGCCGCCTGGCGGCCAAGGAAAGCGGCCCGTTCCTGTTCGGCACGCCGAGCCTGGCCGACGCCTTCTTCGCCCCGGTGGCCGTGCGCTTGCGCACCTACCGCGTAGAAGTGCCGGCCGAAGCGGCTACCTACATCGAAACCATCTACCAGTGGCCGGCCTTCCAGGCCTGGCAGAAGGCAGGCCTGGCGGAGCGTGAAGGGTGAAACGGATCCACGTCGTAGCAGCAGTCATTCGTGGCACCGACGGGCGCATCCTGATCGCGCGGCGCGCCGACACCCAGCACCAGGGCGGCCTGTGGGAGTTCCCTGGCGGCAAGGTGGAGGAGGGCGAGGCCGTCGAGGCGGCGCTGGCCCGTGAGCTGCGTGAGGAACTGGGCATCGAGGTGACCCGTTCCCGGCCGCTGATCAAGGTCAGCCATGATTACCCGGACAAGCAGGTGCTGCTCGATGTCCGCGAAGTCGACGGCTTCACCGGCGAGCCCCATGGCGCCGAGGGCCAGCCGTTGGCCTGGGTGGCGCCCCGGGACCTGGGGCAGTACGACTTCCCCGAGGCCAACGCGCCGATCGTGGCGGCCGCCCGACTGCCTGACCAATACCTGATCACTCCGGACGGGCTGGACGCGCCGCAACTGCTACGCGGCATCCAGAAGGCCATCGCTGATGGCATCCGCCTGATCCAGCTGCGCGCACCGGACATGTACGATCCCAAGTACCGCGACGTGGCGGTGGATGCGGTCGGCTTGTGTGCCGGCAAGGCCCAGCTGATGCTCAAGGGGCCGTTGGAGTGGTTGGGGGATTTCCCCTCCGCTGGCTGGCACCTGACCTCGGCGCAACTGCGCAAGTATGCCGCCAATGGCCGCCCCTTCCCCAAGGCACGCTGGCTGGCGGCGTCCTGCCACGATGCCGAGGAGCTGGCCCTGGCCGAGCAGATGGGCGTGGATTTCGTTACCCTGTCGCCGGTGCAAGCGACCCAGACTCATCCGGACGCCGTGCCGCTGGGGTGGGAGGAAGCGGGGCGGCTGATCCAGGGGATCAACCATCCGGTGTTCCTGCTCGGCGGTGTCGGGGCCGGTGAGCGGGAGCAAGCTTGGGATGCCGGAGCACAGGGTGTTGCCGGGATCCGGGCGTTCTGGCCTGAAATCTGAGTAATCGGGTCCGCTTTGCGGCGATGGGCTACGAAGTAGCCCCAAAAATCAGGCGTTAGGCTTATCCGCAGGCTGCCACAACACCTCGGCCACCCCCTGCCGCCGCCCGATGATCCGAGCCGCCACGAACAGCAGGTCCGACAATCGGTTGATGTACGCCAACCCGACCCCCTCCAGCGGCTCGAGCGCATTGAGCTGCTGGCAACGCCGCTCCGCGCTGCGCGCCAGGCTCCGGCACACATGGGCCTGGGCCACCAGCGCCGAGCCGCTGGGCAGGATGAAGTTCTTCAGCGGCCCCAGCTCTTCGTTCCAGCGATCGATCGCCGCTTCCAGCCGTTCGACTTCCACGGCGTTCAACGCCTGGTAGCTTGGCATTGCCAACTCGCCCCCCAGGTCGAACAACCGGTGCTGGCAGGGCGCCAGAACCTCCATCACTTCTTCCAGCCCTTCGTCCGCGAGCCCGGCGAGCAACAGGCCCAGCTGGCTGTTGAGGCTGTCCACCTCGCCGATGGCCTCGATGCGAGGGTGATCCTTCGGGACCCGGCGCCCATCGCCCAGGCCGGTCTCGCCCTTGTCGCCAGTGCGGGTGTAGATCTTCGACAGGCGATAGCCCATGTCATGCCTCCGTGGTGCCTGGTGCCGTCGGCACCGGTTGGCCAAGGGGCAGGCGCAGGGTGAAGCAGGTGCCCTGGCCGGGCGCGGAATGCACTTCCATTTGCCCCTTGTGGTTGTTGGTGATGATGAAATACGAGACCGACAGGCCCAGCCCGGTGCCCTGGCCGATTTCCTTGGTGGTGAAGAACGGCTCGAAGGTACGCTTGCGCACGGCTTCGGGCATGCCGACACCGTTGTCTTCCACCTGGATCTCCGCCCACGGCGGGTTGAGTCGGGTGCGCAGGGTGATGCGCCCCGGCTCGCTGGGTTGCGGGCGCTGGTGTATGGCCTGGGCGGCGTTCTTGAGCAGGTTGAGCAGCACCTGCTCCAGTTCGTTGGCGGTACAGGGGACCGGCCCGAGCGCGGGGTCGAACTGGCGCACGATATGCTGCCCCTTGAAGTCGAAGCCGATGGCCAGGTCGAAGTCGTTGCCGGCGATCTCCACGGCCTGGTCGATCAGCGCCGGTAGGTCGCAGGGCGCCAGCTGTCGGTTGCTGCGGCGGCTGAAGCTGAGCATGTGGGTGACGATCTTGGCCGCGCGTGCGCCGGCTTGCTGGATGCCATCGAGCAACTGGGGTACCTCGCGGCTTTCCAGGTAGCGGTTGACGCTGGGCAGGTCGATGTCCAGCTCGGCCGCCTGCTCCTGGTTGCGCGGCAGCTCCGGCGACAGCCGCCGGCGGATGTTCTGCACGTTGTGCAGAATCGCGCCCAGGGGGTTGTTGATCTCGTGGGCCATGCCCGCGGCAAGCCCGCCGACCGAGAGCATCTTCTCCGACTGCACCATCATCTCTTCCAGCGAGAGACGCTGGGTGATGTCGTCGATGCGGATCACCACGCCACGCCCGCCTCCGCCCGTCAACGGGTAGAAGGTCAAGGCATAGTGGCGTACGTCCTCGCCCTTGGGCCAGGTGACCCGTTCGATCTTGGCCACGCGGTGTTTTTCCACGCTTTCCTTGAGCTGTGGCAGGAACGGCTTGAGCGGCTCGAAGGCGATGAAGATCGGCTGGTTCAGCGCCTCGTCCAGCGGTGTGCCGGAGAGCACTGTGGCCTCATGGTTCCACTGGGTCACGTAGAGCTGCTCGTCCAGGGCGATCAGGGCCGAGGGCATGGAATCGATGATGCTGTTGAGGTAGTTCTGGAAGCCCGTGAGCTTCTTCTCGATCTTGCTGCGCACCTGGACTTCCAGTTCCAGCTTGCGGTTGGTGTGGCGTGTTTCTTCCGCCAGGCCCTGGGCCTGGTCGTAGGCCATCTGGAATTCGTCGCGGGTGCGCTTGAGTTGCTGCTCGCGAGCCTCGATACGCGAGAGCATGGTGTTGAAGGCATCGGCGAGGCTGCCGATTTCGTCGTCATTGCCGCGCTGGGCGCGCAGAGCATAGCTTTCCTCGCGGGTGACCTGGCGGCTCAGCTCCTCGAGCTGGTGGATCGGCTGGGTGATCAGGCGCTTGATCTGCCGGGCGATGAGTAACCACAGCAGCACGCTGAAGATCAGGATCGCCAAGCTCGCGGTGAGGGTACCGGTGTAGAAGGCCGTCGGCAGTTCGCTGCTGGCGACCAGCAGCAGGTAGGCCGGTGGCTTGCCTTCGCGGGGCAGGGGGATCAGCTGGGTGCTGCGAAACTCCATCATGCGCCAGCCGCTGATATTGCGAAAACGCTTGGGCAGCGCCAGCGGGTCGCCATGTTGCAACTGTGCGAGCATGCGCCCATCCCCGCCATAGAGGGCTGCGGCGCGTAGGGGCGAGTAGCTGTCCAGTTCCTTGAGCAGGGCGCTGGCCGCTTCCGGCGAGTCGCCAGCGCGCGCCGACAACTGCGGATTGGACACCAGCCGGCCGATGGTGTGCAGGGCCTGGGGTGCCATGCTTTCCTGGGTGATCCAGTAGGCGGCGCTGATGAACGCCAGGTTGGCCACCAGCAGGATGGTGACCAGCAGTACCAGCAAGGCCGCCAGCAGTTTCTGCCCGACCGGGAGGTTTTCCAGGCGTTGGCGCAGGGTCATGGGCGAGGCGGTGTCCTCTGTGCGGTTGATGGGCAGCGTCAGTCGCTGGGCAGGCCACGGGCCTGCAAGCTATCGACCAGGCGCTGGTGCAGGCGTTCCAGGTGCGGCAGGCCCAGGCCGTGGCGGGCTGCGGTCCGGCAGGCGTGGCCAAGCAGGTAGTGCACTTCGGTGCGCCGGCCATGGCGCACATCCTGGTACATGGAAGAGTAGTTGGCTGCCGTGGCCAGGATGACCCGCTGTACCTCCTCGTCCAGCATTTCGGCGGCCTGGGGTTGGCCGCAGCGGCGCAGCAGTGCGGCGAGCTCGTCGCACAGCGTGGCGACCTCGCCCAGGTGTTCCAGCAGGCCGCCGTTATGGCAGTCGTGCAGCACCGTCAGGGGGTTGATCGCGCAGTTGAGCGCCAGCTTGCGCCACAGGCGGGTGAGAATATCCACCGTCCATTCAGCGGGGATGCCGGCCTCGGCCAGGTCGTCGAACCATTGCGGCACGGTGGGGTTGGCGGGGTCGCCGAGCCAGTTGAAGCCTTGCCCGGCGAAGCGTACGCGCCAGTCGTCCTCGCGAAAGGCGCCTTCGGTGCTCGAGGCGAAGATGCAACGGGTACGGGGTACTTGGTCGGCGACCTCGTCCTGGCTGCCCAAGCCGTTCTGCAGCAGCACCAGTTCGGCCCCTTCGGCCAGACGCGGCGCCAGGCGGGCCACGGCGGAGGCGGCGTCATAGGCCTTGCAGGCGACCAGCAGGCGATGGATCGGCCCATGGGCGCCGGGGCTCTCGGCGGGGATCGCATAGTGGCTGGCCTGGCCATGTTCGACCAGGGTCAGGCCACCGGCGGCCTGGTAGGCGGCCAGGCGCCGGTCGTCGCGCAGGATCAGGCGCACCGCCTTGCCCGCGCGGGCCAGGCGGCAGGCCCAGAGGCTGCCGAGGCTACCGGCGCCGAGAATATGCCAGGTGCTGCTCATCTGCGTTTCGCAACCCGTTATAATGAGCCCGCATTTTAACCGTCAAACCTGGCGCGCTCCATCCGACCGAGCGCGCTTTTATTTTGGAGAACAACCATGCCTTCGTTCGACGTGGTATCGGAACTGGACAAGCACGAAGTCACCAACGCCGTGGACAACGCGGTGAAGGAACTGGACCGTCGCTACGACCTCAAGGGCAAGGGCAGCTTCGAGTTCAAGGACAAGGAGCAGACCGTGCTCCTGACTGCAGAGGCGGAGTTCCAGCTCGAGGCGATGATCGAGATCCTGCGCCTGGCCCTGGTCAAGCGCAAGATCGACGTCAAGTGCCTGGAAGTCAAGGATGCCTACCCCTCCGGCAAGGAAATGAAGCAGGAAGCCAAGTTCCGCGAGGGTATCGATAAAGAACTGGCCAAGAAGATCGTCGCTACCATCAAGGACGCCAAGCTCAAGGTCCAGGCCGCCATCCAGGGCGAGCAGGTGCGGGTCACCGGCAAGAAGCGCGACGACCTGCAGGAAGCCATCGCCCTGCTGCGCACCAAGGAATTCGACATGCCGCTGCAGTTCAACAACTTCCGCGACTGATCGCCGTGAAACAGGAACCTTGATGGCCTATTGATGTCCATCGGAACCTGGGGCCGCGAGATCTTCGCGGCCTGTTTTTTCGTACTGCCGCAGGGCTCAGGAGATGAATGAATATGGATTTGAACGCTGAAGTCGATCAACTGGTCCGCCAATCGCAGACGTGGATCCCCTTGCTCATGGAATACGGCAGCCGTTTGCTGCTGGCGCTGCTGACCCTGGCCATCGGCTGGTGGATCGTCAACAAGCTCAGTGCGCGCCTGGGCAGGCTGGTGGGCCTGCGCAATGCCGATGTGGCGTTGCAAGGCTTTATCAGCACCCTGGCCAATATCGTGCTGAAGGTGTTGCTGTTGGTCAGCGTGGCGTCGATGATCGGCATCGAGACCACCTCTTTCGTCGCCGCCATCGGTGCCGCCGGCCTGGCCATCGGCTTGGCCCTGCAAGGCAGCCTGGCGAACTTCGCCGGTGGCGTGTTGATCCTGCTGTTCCGCCCATTCCGCATCGGCGACTGGATCGAAGCCCAAGGCGTGAGCGGGACCGTCGACAGCATCCAGATCTTCCACACCGTGCTGCGCACCGGTGACAACAAGACCGTGATCATGCCCAACGGCAGCCTGTCCAATGGCATCATCACCAACTACAACCGCCAGCCGACCCGCAAGGTGGTGTTCGACGTCGGCGTGGATTACGACGCTGACCTGCAAAAGGCCCGCAACGTATTGCTGGAACTGGCCAAGGACCCACGCGTGCTACAGGACCCGGCTCCGGAAGCCGTGGTGTCGACCCTGGGCGACAGCGCCATCACCGTCTCCTTGCGTGCCTGGGTCAATACGGCCGACTACTGGAGCGTGATGTTCATGCTCAATGAACATGCCCGTGATCGCCTGAAGGCTGAAGGTATCGACATTCCGTTCCCGCAACGGGTGATCCGCGTGGTGCAGGAAGCGGCTGCGCAGTAAGTGGCCTTTCGCGAGATCCCGTCGCGGGACAAGGCCGTTTCTACAGGGTGATGCAGGCCCTGTGGAAGCGTGCTTGTCCCGCGATGCGTTCTTGGCCCATTACACTTGTTCACAGCCAACCCCTGCCATTTCTGGCATATAGGCTGGTCCCTCCTGTTCACCAAGCTGTTTTTCATCATGAAACCATTGCTGTACATCACGCCCCTGCGCGCCTTGCTGTTCGGGCTGACCCTGGCCCTGTTCGAGTTGCTGACTTACCTGGCCAGCGATGCGGTCATGCCCGCCATGCCGGTGGTGGTCGACGATCTGAAGGCCAGCCCCGAATACATTCCCCACGCCTTGAACCTGTACCTGCTCGGCGGCGTGCTGCTGCAATGGCTGATCGGCCCGCTGGCCGACCGCTATGGCCGTCGGCCGCTGTTGCTGGCCGGTTGCGCGATGTTCGGGGCGGCGTGCCTTGCGACCTATTGGGTCCATGATATCGGCCTGTTCAACCTGCTGCGCCTGTTGCAGGGCATCGGGCTGGGCTTCGTGGTGACGGTCAGCTACCCGGCGCTCAACGAGGCCTTCAGCGAGGCCGATGCCGTGCGCATGATGGCCCTGCTGGCGAACATCGCCCTGTTGTCGCCGCTGTTGGGGCCGCTGGTGGGCACCTTGATGCTGCAGTGGCTGGACTGGCGCTGGCTGTTCGTGGCGTTTGCCATGGGCGCGGTGCTGACCTGGGCGTTGCTGTACCGGTTGATGCCCGAAACCCTGGGCGTGGAGCGCCGCGATGGGTCGCGCCTGCCATTCACACCGATCCACCTGTTGCCGTTGCTGGCCGGGTATGGCCAGTTGCTGAGCAACCGTCGCTTCGTGGCAGGTAGCGCGGCCCTGGGGCTGGTGGGCTTGCCTTTGATCGGCTGGATCGGCCTGTCGCCGGTGTTGCTGATCACCGATGAAGGCTTGAGTACGATGGAATATGCGCTGTGGCAGCTACCGGTATTCGGCGGGCTGATCCTGGGCAACCTGATCATCAACCGCATCGCCGACCGCTATCCCTTGGCCAGCCTGGTGCGCGGGGCGCTCTGGCCCTACCTGGCCGGCCTGGGCCTGATGGTGGTGGCGACCTGGTACTGGCCGACGGTGACCAGCGTGGTGGCGGGTATGTCGCTGTATGCGCTGGGCCTGGGCGTGGCCAATGCGGTGTTGTATCGCATGACGCTGTTCGCCAGCGAGCAGAGCAAGGGGCTGGTATCGGCGATGCTAGGGATGATCACCATTGCCCTGCTGGGGCTTGGCGGGGCGGTCCTGGCAATGCTGGGTGCCGGGGCGAGCCTGGTGCACTTTGCCTTGGGCGCCGGCATCGCCGGGGCGTTGGCGCTGTGGCCGTTGTGGTATGTAGTGGGTGGGCGCCGGGGCCAGGGGGCCGTGGCATAGAGGGTTGGGGCCGCCCCCACAGGAAGAACGAGGCCTCTGTAGGAGCGGGCTTGTCCCGCGATGGGCCGCGAAGCGGCCCCTGGACTCAAGGCCGCTCGGCCGCGGAATTGTCCACCGGTGCCTGCTTGCCACGCCCAGCTTCCTGATGCCAGTGCAGGGCGATCAGGATCAGGGTCGGTACACCCAGCAGAGCGGTGATCAGGAAGAAATCGTGGTAGCCGAACTTCTCTACCAGCACCCCTGAGTAACCGCCGATCAGGCGCGGCAACAGCAGCATGATCGAGCTGAGCAGAGCGTACTGGGTGGCTGAGAACTTCAGGTTGGTCAGGCTCGACAGGTAGGCCACGAACGCCGAGGTGGCCAGGCCCGAGCTGAAGTTGTCGAGGGAAATGGTGACCACCAGCATTTCCAGGTTCGGGCCCATGTCGGCCAGCATCAGGAACAGGATGTTGGTCGCCGCCGAGGCTGCGCCGCCGATGAACAGGATCGGTAGGATGCCGAAGCGCACGATCAGCAGGCCGCCGGCCCCGGCGCCGACCAATGTCATGATCAGGCCGAAGATCTTGCTGACGCTGGCGATTTGGTCCTTGGTGAAGCCCTGGTCGATGTAGAACACGTTGGCCATCACGCCCATCACCGTATCGGACATGCGGTAGGTGGCGATCAGCCCGAGCAGCAACAAGGCTTGCCAGCGGTAACGCAGGATGAAGTCGTTGACCGGTGTCAGCACCGGCGCCAGGCCCCTGCGGCCCAGGGACGACAGGCAGGCCCAAGTCAGCAGCACGTAGAGGATCAGGCGCAGGAAGGCGCGGTCCTCGAGCAGCAGGTCGAGCATGGTCGCATCACCGGTAATCACGCTGGACCAGCCGGTGTTGAACATCTGGGTGAAGCTCGCCGGTACCGACACCAGCAGGATGATCAGCACGAACACCGACGCCAACTGGTGAACCAGGCCGTAGCGCGCCGCCGACAGCTGGGTGCGCATCGGCACAGACGGCTCGCGCATCACCAGGGTGGTGAACAGCGCGGGCAGCATCAGCACGCCGAACAGCACATAGGTGCCGGTCCAGGCCTTGTGCAGGTAACTGAAGCCGGTGGAGCCGAACCATTCGGCGAAGAACAGGGCGCCGGCCGTGGCGAGCAGGGCCGCGACGCGGTAGCCGGCCATGTAGCTGGCGGCCAGTGCGGCCTGGCGCTGGTCATCGGCGATTTCCAGGCGATAGGCATCCACGGCGATGTCCTGGGTGGCCGAGGCGAAGGCCACCAGCACGGCCAGGGCGATCAGCCAGGACAGGTGTTTTTGCGGGTCGCACAGGCCCATGCCGACCAGGCCGACCACGACCAGGGCCTGCGATAGCAACAGCCAAGAGCGACGCCGACCAAGGCGACCGAGCACCGGCAGGCGCCATTGGTCCAGCAGCGGCGACCAAACCCATTTGAACGCGTAGGCAAGGCCGATCAGGCTGGCATAGCCGATGGTCTCGCGTGCTACACCCGCTTCCCGAAGCCACACGGAAAGCGTCGAAAACACCAGCATGTACGGCAGGCCGGCGGCGAATCCAAGCAGCAAAAGCACCAAGGTCGACGGGCTGGCATAGGCAGCGAGCGCAGCGCGCCAGGTTTTACGGGGCATGGGCCAACATCTGCCTCAATATTTGCGAAAACAAAGCGCGCACTCTAACCGCTGTGCTCCATCGGACGCCAGCCATGACGCGACATATCGACGCGATTGTTCACGACTGTAACGCCTTCTGCACGTAGACGAGCACGCTGTTCATCCCCCGACGGCGTGCCGAGGGCCAGGCTCAGGCGTCCGCCTGCACCCAACACCCGATGCCAGGGTAGGCGGGTGTCGGTCGGCAGCTGCCCGAGGGTACGCCCGACCCAGCGGGCGGCGCGGCCCAGGCCTGCCAGCTCGGCCAGTTGGCCATAGCTGACCACTTTGCCGGGAGGAATTTGGCCGAGAACGGAATAGAGTGCCGTCCGTCGGGCATGTTTCTCATCCTCACTCGTCTGTAGGGAAGAGGGCATCGGACTTTTCCTTGTTTCCAAGAAAGTTCGCCAAGGACCGTAGGAAATGGCAGCGGAACTCAACTTCATACGCTGGGGTCTGTCCTTGCTCTGGTCGTGGTGATCTGGATAATGCCCGGCTTTTTTCGGTAAATCGAACCTGTAGTCTGCTTATGTATTCTAGAACCCTGCTATGTATCCTCGCTGCTTCCCTCTGCGCACCGGCACTCGCCGATACCGTATGGATGAAGAACGGCGACAGGCTCAGCGGCAAGATCAAGGTCTTCGATGGCGGCAAGCTGTTGTTGGAAACCCCGTATGGCGGCTCCATCGCCCTGGACTGGAAAGAAGTGCAAACCCTGGAAAGCGACCAGGAGCTGCTGGTCAAGCAGGATGCCTACAACGGCGAGAAGACCAAGTCGCTCAAGGCCGCCGAGCCGGGCAAGGTGACCCTGGCCAACGGCGAGGCGCCCAAGACCGTGGACCTGGCGAGCATCGAACAGATCATGAAGCCCAGGCCGCTGGTCGAGGACTTCCTGTGGAAGGGCAACGTCGATGTGGCCATGGACTACAAGCGCGCCGAGAACGATACCGACGACTACGATGTCAGCTTCAAGACCACCGCGCGCCATGGCCGCTGGCGGCACAACGCCGAAGGCGAATACAACCGCGAGACCAAGGACGACGTCACGACCACCAACAACTGGAAGGCCGAGTACGCCCTGGACCGCTTCATCACCGACCAGTGGTTCTGGCAAGGGCGCCTGGAGTACAAGCGCGACCACATCGAAGACCTGGCGCGCCAGCGCACCGTCGGTACCGGCCCGGGCTACCAGTTCTGGGACGACGAACTGGGGGCGTTCTCCCTCGGTTCGCTGATCAACCGCACCGATTTCGAGTACCGCGATGGCGGCAAGGACAACTTCTATTCCGCCGCGCTGAAGTGGGACTACAACCGCTACCTGATCGGCAAGAGCGTCGAGATCTTCACCAATGGCGAGTTCGGCAAGCCCCTGGGCGGCGTGGCCGACTACTCGCTCGATGCCGAGGCAGGCCTGCGCTACAAGGTCACCGAATGGGCCTCGCTCAACCTCAAGGCGGAGAAGGACATCATCAGCGGGACCCGGGACAGCGACCTGGACAAGACCCGTTACACGGCCGGCTTCGGGGTGACCTGGTAGGCGTAAGCGGCCTGTTCCTGCAACGGGCGTGGCAAGGCGCGGATTGGCAGCGGGGAGTGATAATGCTTATCTTTGTCCGCATCCAATCCGCCGCCCAGGAGCGTCCTTCGTGAGTAACACTGCCATCCGCCCCGCCCGGGAACTGCTGCTCAAGGAGTACCGCGGCGTCCTTTCGACCCATTCCAAGTCCATGCCCGGCTTCCCCTTCGGCTCGGTGGTGCCGTATTGCCTGGACGCAGATGGCCACCCGCTGATCCTGATCAGCCGTATCGCCCAGCACACCCACAACCTGCAGAAGGACGCCAAGTGTTCGCTATTGGTGGGTGAGCGCGATGCCGAAGATGTCCAGGCCGTGGGGCGGCTGACGGTCATGGCCGAGGCCCGCAAGCTCACCGACGAACGCGCCATCGAGGCAGCGGCCGAGCGCTACTACCGCTACTTCCCTGACGCGGAGAACTACCACAAGGCGCACGATTTCGATTTCTGGGTACTGGAGCCTGTACGCCACCGCTACATCGGCGGCTTCGGCGCGATCCACTGGCTCGACCAGGTGACCCTGGCCAACCCCTTCGCCGGCCAGGCCGAGGCGAGCATGATCGAGCACATGAACAGCGACCATGCCAACGCCATCGCCCATTACGTCGAGCTGACCGACCTGCCGCGTACCGCGCCGGCGCAACTGGTGGGCATCGACAGCGAGGGCATGCACCTGCGCATCGGCCAAGGCATCTATTGGCTGGCGTTTCCCACTGTTTGCAATACGCCGATACAGGTTCGCGAAGCCTTGGTTTTGCTGGCCCGCGCCGACCAATGGCCGGTGGCGACGAACGTCGAGGGTTGAAAACAGGCGTATACGCATCCATCTGATGGTCTTACAGGAAGGCTTTCTTCCGCCGAGGATCCCTTGAATGCGTGCTTTTCTACTGCTGTTTCTGATTTTTCCGGTGCTGGAGCTGTTCGTCTTCGTCAAGGTCAGTGCCGCCATCGGTTTCTTCCCGGCGCTGCTGCTGATCATCGCCGGCTCAGCCTTGGGCGTGCTGGTGATGCGAGTGGCCGGGCTGGCCACCGCACTGCGTGCCCGCGAGAGCCTGCAGCGTGGCGAGTTGCCCGCCGAGGACATGTTCCAGGGCCTGATGCTGGCAGTCGGTGGTGGCCTGTTGCTGCTGCCGGGCTTCATCAGCGATGTGCTGGGCCTGCTGTGCCTGTTGCCGTTCACCCGCCATCTGGCCGCGCGCAAGATGCGCCAGCGCGCCGAAGCCCAGGCCATGCGCCAGCGCGCCTTCCAGGACGACCCGTTCCAGGCGCCGCCGCGGGAAGGTGGCCATCGTCCTAATGTGATCGAGGGCGAGTACGAGCGCCGCGACAAGTAACATCGCTGGGGGCCGCTTCGCGCCCCTTTCGCGGCACAAGGCCGCTCCTACAGGGTCGCGCATGACCCTGTAGGAG
>NZ_JBLUPY010000053.1:0-18688 GCF_048068215.1 Pseudomonas sp. NY15372 | reverse complement strand
GGAGCAAGGCTGGAGCGAGGGAACCCCGGAGCGCAGCGCAGGGGCCGGATGCAGGAGCCAGCGTTTTTTGGTTACTTTTTGTCGCGTCTGACAAAAAGTGACCCGCCGTAAAGGCGGAAAGGTGACTCAGCGTCGCCATCGCAAATGGACTTTGCGCTTACGTCAAAACCAACAATTTATCGACTGCATTGAAAATAGCGAAGTATCCAACGGCGACCTACTTTTGCTCTTGGGCAAAAGTAGGCAAAAGCCGCTGGCTCCTGCATCCGGCCTCCTGACGTCGCGTTTGGCGGCGCCTGGAATGTTGCGCATCGCAAGCAGAAGCAAAGGCAAAGGCCGGTCGGTTAATTTTGGGCCATCTCATTGGGGCTGCTATGCAGCCCACCGCGGGACAAGCCCGTTCCTACAGAATCACGCAAACTTTTGCCAATGGCAGATTCTTGTTGGAACAGCGATGCGGCGGTCCGACTTGCCCGCGATTGGCCGGGCCCGATATCACCGTTGCCCTTGTCGCAGGACAAATTCTCAGGATACCGGCCCCTTGAGCTCGACCTGGTTACCATCGGGATCGAAGCAGTAAAGCGAAGGTCCCTCCCCCTCGGCCCCGTAGCGTTTCTCCGCAGGCTCCACGGTGACGCCCGCCGCTTGTAGGTAGCCGATCAAGGCGTGCTCGTCGAAGGGTTCGATACGCAGGCAGAAATGATGCAGGTTATGCCCCTGCCCGCTCGGTGCCGGGCCGCCCGGACGCCCTAGCGGCCCATCGAGGCTCACCAGGTCGATCATGGCCGTGCCCGCCGCCAGATGCACCATGCCCAGGTCTGCCCGCGTTCGGCTCACCTGGCAACCGAGCAGGTCGCGGTAGAAGGCGATGCTGCGGTCCAGGTCTTGGACTCGCAGAACAATATGATCGATGTGCTGGATCACGAACGGTGGCATGCCGCAGCTCCTTCGGGCGACCAAAGAAAAGGTACGTGGGCAACATAACCCATCCCCAGGTGCGCCGACAGCCCCCGTTTCGCGTGGCTACTCGTTGACCAGGCGCTGCAACTGGCCATGGTCATGGGTGGCCAGCACCCGCAGGATCAGGTCGACCAAGGTGCGGTCAGGGCCTTCCAGGTGGAAATGATGGCCCCCCGGGTGCCAGGTGACCCGGGCTTGGCCAGGCAGGGCCCCTTGCCGCGGCTCGAAGCCATCCCCGGCGAAGGCGCCTTGGCGCCCGAGCATCAGGTACAGCGGGCAGGCGATCTGCCTGAGCAGGTCGCAGGCTTCGCGCTCGGTCAAGGGCATGGGTTCGGGCAGCACCAGGCGAGGGTCGTGGCGCCAGCAATAGCCCTCGCCCACCTGCAACAGGTCGCGCTGGGCCAACAGCCGTGCGGCATCGGCGGACAAATGGCCATCGAGCCGGTTGCGCCGCTGCGTGAGCGCGGTATCGAGGTCGTCGAACTGGCAACCACCAGGCTCGGCGAAGCCTTGCAAACGGCTCCGCCGGACCAGGCGCTTGAGGCGATAGGCCCGGGCCAGGTGTGACACGCGATCGTCCTCGGCGACCGTGAACGGCGCGCCCATGCCATCGAGGAAGATCATGCTGGCGATGCTGCTGGTCAGTGCCGCCAGCAGAGAAGCGATGCCGGTACCCATGCCATGGGCCAAGACATGAAAATGCCCAAGGCCAAGGCTTTCGACCACGGCCAGCATGTCTTCGGCGTGCTCCCACAGGTAATAGCCGCTGTCGTCACGGCGGTGGTCGGAACGGCCGTGGCCGGCAAGGTCCGGGGCGATCACGAAGCACCCGTCGAGCAGAGGGGCCAATCGGTCGAATGAAGCGGCGTTATCCAGCCAGCCGTGCAATGCGAGCACCGGAATGCCATCTTCCGGGCCCCAGCAACGCACGGCAATCTCGACGCCATCGAGGTCTAGCAGGTGATCCTTGGGACTGCACTGCGAACGCATGAACTCTCTCCCTTGGCTATGGCCTGGCGCCAGGGCACAGGCCGGTAGCCTACCTTGGCCCAGCGGGCCGCAGCACGCTGACCCGTCACCGACGGCAACGTGTGCGACACCGACCCATGGCGTTAACCGGCTACAACCTAGCCGGGCGTTCAATGGCGCCAGATAGCGCTTCACTCATGCAGGAGCGCGAACCATGCCCCCTCTCCCTCCCTTTCATCAAAGGCAGATCGAACGCACGTTGCCAGCCTGGAGCAAGGAGTTGCATCCAGACCACGCCCGTCAGGTGGTGCAGCGCCTGCGCAAGGATTACCTCGACGAACGAGGCAAGCCCTATGCGTGGTACGCCGAGGCGGACGATACCGATCAACGCGCCATAGACCGTGCCATCGATGTGCGCGACCGTAGCCGACGGGCCTTGCAGCAGGCGCTCGCCGGCCTCAAGGGCATCACCGAGTTCTGCCGCCCGCTGTTGCAACAGCGGTTGGGTAGCGATGTCGTGGTGGACAAGGCGCAATATGTCTACCAGCCGTTCGAACTGGAGCAACCAGGCCCGACGCTGCAACCTGCTATCACCCGGCCGACCGAGCCGTACCAGGTAATCCCGAAGGGCGAGCCACAACTCAGAAGCTTGCTGGAGGCAGCGCTGCACAATTTCCGTGATGATGTCGAGCCGGGTCGCCTAAGCCGGCTTCAGCGCTCACGCACGGACCCGTTTCCGGTAACCGGGCTGACCCTGAAGACGTTCATTGCATACAGCCGCGCCCTGGACCTGGGGCAGCGCTACCAGGAGCATTTGCAAAGCGTTTACCAAGGCGCCGAACACGAGCAGCTCAAGGCCCTGGCGTGCCAGGCATATCAAAGCCTCCGAGACCAGCAACAGGAGACTGAAAAAGGCCTGTTGCTGAGCCTTACCCAGCGGGTGCAGCAACAGGCCGCCTGACCGGCTAGCGGCCGCGCAGGTCTTCGAAGAAGGCCTGCCGGCCTGCCACCTGGGCAGAGGCCCTGGCCAGCCCGGCACCTTCGTCATTGGCCGGCTCGACATGCCAATAGCAGTGCCTGATCGCCCGGGTCACCGCCACGTACGCAAGGCGCTGCACTTCTTCCTTTTGCGCCGTGTCGAAGGGCTGGGCGTCACCTGCTCGCCCCAGGCCTGCGAGGCGGTAGACCTGGTTCTTGTAGGGCGAACTGGTCAAGTATTGGCAATCACCGAGCATGAACACCGCGTCGGCCTGCAACCCCTTGGCGCTGTGGTAGGTCAGCTGGCGCAGCCGGCGCTGTTCGGGCGGCAGGCTGGAATCTGCCTTGTACAAAGACGAAAGGTGCTGATCGATCAGTGCCTTATCGGCACTTTTACGGAACAGCATCATTACCGTTTCCCCGCGCTGGTAATGCTCCATCAAGGTTTGCGCCAGGGCGGCCTCGTCACGCTCGAATACCTTCACCGGCGATAGGGGAAGGTCGGCAGCAGCCCCACTGGACTTGGCCTTCTTGCCGGCAATGGCCGGAGCACCTTTGACCAGGTGCTCGGCGGCATCGATGATGTGCTGCTGGCTACGGTAGTTTTCCACCAACATCACGCGGGTATTGGCCGGCGACGGGAAGGCCTGGGTGAACGTCATGAAGTACTTCGGCGAACTGCCCCGCCAACCGTAGATCGACTGCCAGTCGTCGCCCACACACAGCAGTGAACTGTGCCCGGCGTTGCGCCCGGTATGCATGGCCGGGCCACGCCTGCGGATCTCGGCCAGGCTCGCGCGCAACCAGCTGACGATCTGCGGCGAGACGTCCTGGAACTCGTCGATCATCAAGTGCGCCAGCGGGCGCAGCAGTGGGTCGGGCAAAAGGCGCAGGTTTTCCGGGTTGTTTTCGCCGAACAGAGCGAACATACGGTTGTAGGTCATGACCGGTGGTGACTGGGCCAGCAGGTGCGCTTCGAAGGCTTTCCAGTACAGCGCCAAGGCTTCGAAGAACAACGCATCGCTGTCATCCGGCGGGAAGCTCATGGCGGCCACGGCGCTGTTCACCTCCAGGCCAAGATTCTCGATGAAGCTGGCGGCACTGACGAATGCATCGAGCAACGGCGCCGGCGCCAGCTCACCCTTGACCTTGTATTCGAAGCCCGGCCCGGCGACAGCATCGCCAGCCAAGGTAGCGGCAAGCCGCTTCGCCGCCGCGTAGTTTTCCAGCCATATCAAAGGTTTGTCGCAGAAAGCTTGAAACAGGGTGCGCTTGACCGCCCATTCCGCGCGTACCCCAAGCTTGGCGCCCGGGCGTTGGTACTGGGCGCTTTCGGACGGGTCGAAGCCCAGCACCACCCAGGCATCCAGCCCTTCAAGGCGGCCATGCACATGGAAGCGGCTGCCCCGGATCTGCACGGTATCGCGGCACGGCTCGATGCCCTTGATCGGCCAGGCGCCGGCGGCGAACCACAGGTCCTCGATCACATCGCACAGTTCTTCGTCGCGCTGGGCCGCCAGCTGGGTCACCTGCACACGCTTCTGCACATCGGGGTGGTCCGGGTCCAGGGGCTTGAGCTGCAGGGCTTCGCGCCGCAAAGCACCGATCAGCTCGGCGAAGCGTGGGTTGCCTTGCAGCAGGTCGCGATAGCACAGGTTCAACTGCTGGCGCTGGGCATCGTTCAGACGCAGGTCGAACGGGTTGCCCTCGGCATTGGCCTCGCCACCGGCCGGCAGTTCCTGGCCCAGGGTCTCGAAGGCGCGCAACTGGCCGAAGCCCGGCAGGCTGCGCACCAGCGGCAGGATGCGCGAATGAAAGGTACGCACCAGTTCACGGGCCTGGGCGGGCTGCAGGTCGAGCTGCCAGAGCGCGAACACCTGCACCAGGCGCTTGATGAAGTCCTTGCGCGATTCGCGGGTGAAGGTCACCACCGTCATGGCATCGAGCTCGTAGCCTAGGTAATGGCGCAACAGCAGGATGCGCAGCACCAGCGAGGTCGACTTCCCCGCACCCGCGCCGGCCACCACGCAAGTGGATGGGGTATCGCTGAAGATCAACTTCCACTGCGCGGCGCTGGGTTGGGCCTGGGCAGGCAAGCGCTGGGCCACGTCGGCCTTGAAGCGCTTTTTCAATTCGGCGGTCAACGGCAGGCGCCAGTCGTCGAACAGCTTGTCGTCCTGGCCCGGGACCCCGGCGGCGTCGGGGCGAACGTCGCGTATCACCAGCACCTGGCGCCCGGCTTCGTAGCCCTCGACCCGGCCACGCTCGTAGCCTTCGCGCATACCATCGGCATGGCCACTGCGCTGGCCGGTTGCGTGACCGAGGAACCAGGAGTCGCGGTGCTGCGCTTGCAGGCGGGTCAGGCCCCGGCCCAACAGGCGGGCGGCCAAGCGGCGAAACCAGGGCAGTTGGGCCGGCGGCGCCAGGTCCGCAGGGGCTTGGGGATGCTCGTGAGGCACGGTCACTCCATTGAGAATCGAATCAGCGGGCATGTTCGCCCCATCTGCGAAAAATCGCCAGCGAATGCTTTCAGATCATGGAATTAGGCGATGAATCGCAGGTTTACCCAAAGAAAAACCATCTAATTAACAAATCAAAACAAGCCGATATTTACGCTTATTTTCGATCTTTTTTTGACGCATCATGGCCCCATCAACCGATTCAAGGAGCACGACCATGCTGCAACTGCGACCGTTCGAAAGCCTGGGCCATGCCAACCACGGCTGGCTCGATGCCCACCATCACTTCTCGTTCGCCGAGTACTACGACCCGGCGCGCATGAGCTGGGGCAACCTGCGCGTCTGGAACGACGACCTGATCGCCGCTGGCGGTGGTTTCCCGCCGCACCCGCACCGGGACATGGAAATCATCACCTATGTGCGTGAAGGCGCGATCACCCACCAGGACAGCCTAGGCAACAAAGGCCGTACCGAGGCGGGCGACGTCCAGGTAATGAGCGCGGGTACTGGCATCGTGCACAGCGAATACAACCAGGAGAAGGTCGACACGCGGATCTTCCAGATCTGGATCATGCCTGAGCGGGTCGGCGAAGCGCCGTCCTGGGGTACCCGGCCCTTCCCCAAGGGGGAGCGCGGCGAAGGTTTCGTGACCCTGGCCAGCGGCCGGGCCGGCGATGAAGACAGCCTGCACATCCGCACCGATGCACGCCTGGTAGCGGCGACCCTGCGTGCCGGAGAAAGCGCCGAATATCGCTTCGACGCGGGGCGCCGCGGTTACCTGGTGCCGGCCAAGGGGCTGGTGGAGGTCAACGGCCTGCGGGCGAAAGCCCAAGACGGTGTGGCCATCGAGCAGGAGCAGGTGTTGCAGGTGACGGCCGTCGAGGACAGCGAGATCGTCCTGGTCGATGTGGCCTGACGTGGCCTAGCCTGCGCAAGCCCCATAGCCCATGCAAACCCGTCAACGGGCGAGCAGCCAGGTCGCCACCTGCTCTGCCGCGCCCGCTGGGTCCTCCTGCATGAAACAGTGCCCGCCGGGCACCTGCCGAGCGCTCACATGGGGATTGAGCGCCGCCAGCCGCTGTACCGAATGGGGAACGAACGGATAGGTGCGCTCGCCATACAGAATGGATGTCGGCACCTTGATCTGCAGAAGGTGCGCCCACATCCGCTCAGGGAACGAGCTGAAGATTTCCGCCTCTCGGCTGGGCCGGCACTTGAGCACCACGCCTTCGCCACACTCGCCCACGGCATGCTCCACGTAGGCCTGCAATGCTGCCTCGCTCCAACCCTTGAAAATACCCCGGCCATGCAGCGATGCCGTTACCGCCTCGCGGTCGGGCCAATGGCTTCGCCGGGTCGCGGCCTTGCGTGCCAAGGTGTGACGACGGTGCAACCCGACCAATGCAGCCACGCCCATCACGCCGAGCATGCGCCGGCTGAACAACACCGGGTCAAGCAGCACGGCGCGGCTGAACAGGTGCGGCTCGCTGGCCAGGATCAACCCGGTCAGTACACCGCCAAAGCTGTGGCCCACCGCAACGCGCGGCACGTCCCCATACTCGCCACGCCCGGCCTCGAAGGCCTCGACGGCCAGGGCGGCGCTGCGGTTCCAGCCCCGGAACGCCCCGCCATGGTCGCTGTCGCCATGGCCTTGCACATCACTGAGCCACAGGTCGAAGTGCTCGCCCAGCGTCATCAGCATGGGCTGATAGGCCAGGCTGCAGAACCCGTTGCCATGCAGGAAATGCAGCAACGGCCGCCCGCTGGCCGGTGACCGCCAGCCACGCAGGGTGAAACCTTCGGAGCTTTCATGGGACCAGGGAATCAACTGCATCGCTTTGCTGTACTCGTTGGTCTAGGAAAACGTCGATTCTACAAACAGCAGCGGGTACAACGAAATCACCAGCAACAGGGCCATCAGGACATTGAACAGCATCAGCCAGCGAGGGTTCTGCAGGAAGTTGCGCAATGCACTGCCGAACATCACCCAGATTCCGACGCTAGGCAGGTTGACCAGGGCGAACAAGGCGGCGATGACGATCACGTTGAGCACATAGCCCTGGGCCGGCGTGTAGGTGGTGATTGCCCCCACCGCCATCACCCAGGCCTTGGGGTTGACCCACTGAAATGCCGCCGCGCCCCAGAACCCCAAGGGTTTGCCCGCGCCCTTGGCATCACCGGACATCGGGCCGGAAGTGGCGATCTTCCACGCCAGGTACAACAAGTAGGCCGCGCCGACATAGCGCAGGATGGTGTACAGCGGCGGCCAGGCCTTGAACAGCTCGCCCAGGCCGAAGCCCACCGCCAGCACCATCACCATGAAACCGATGCTGATGCCCAGGGCGTGAGGAATGGAACGGCGCACGCCGAAGTTGACCCCCGAGGCGAGCAGCATGGTGTTGTTCGGCCCCGGCGTGATCGAGGACACGAAGGCAAAGAGCACGAAGGCGGTGAGCAGATCGATGGATCCAAGCATGGCGGGCTTCCACAAGGGGTTGTTGTGTTGTCACACTAGCCGAGCGATTTTCGCTGCAACCCGTACAGTTAAGTTAAATTGCACCGATACACATGACTGTATCGGTTTGAAATGCCCTGCCCTGCACCTTCAAGGAAGCCCGAAACATGAGCCTGACCATTCGCCCCGCCGTACGCGCCGACGCTGCGCAGATCCTTGCATTCATCACCGAGCTCGCCGACTACGAGCGCGCCCGCCACGAAGTGGTGGCGAGCCAGGGCGACATCGAGCACAGCCTGTTCGATGAAGGCAGCACGGTGCACAGCCTGATCTGCGAACGCGATGGCCAGGCGATCGGCTTTGCCGTGTATTTCTACAGCTATTCCACCTGGCTGGGCCGCAACGGTATCTACCTGGAGGACCTGTACATCACCCCGGAGCAACGCGGCGATGGTGCTGGCCGCCAACTGCTGCGCCACATCGCCCGCGAGGCCGTGGCCAAGGGTTGCGGTCGCCTGGAATGGAGCGTGCTGGACTGGAACGAGCCGGCGATCGGCTTCTATGAGTCCCTGGGGGCCGAGCCTCAGAATGAGTGGATTCGCTACCGGCTCGATGGCGAGCGACTGACCCGGTTTGCCCAGGGCTAGATATTTGCGGGGCCCTGCCTGTGGGAGGCTTGTCCCGACTCCGGTAGCGAGGCTGCATGGCAAGGGCTTTGCCCTTGATCGCGGGGCGAGCCCGCTCCTACAGGGGGAACCGCTCAGGCTGGACGCTTGTATTTCGATTGTGTGGGAGCGGGCTTGTCCCGCGATTGACCGACTCCGGTAACGAGGCTGCAAGGCAAGGGCTTCGCCCTTGATCGCGGGGCGAGCCCGCTTCTACAAAGGAATCGCAGGCATCATGCGTTCCCATCGATGACGCAGCCCTACATATCATTCCGCTTGATAATAACCTTCGCCCCATTCGATTCGTTCCCCGCGCGCAAGACTCGCAGAATCCGCCCACTATCCAATCATTGGCGGAGTTCTCCATGGAACAATCATTCAAACCCTTGCGCTTTCCGCTCGCTGCCTTGGCAGTGATGGTGATCGCCGCTTGTGGACGAACCCCGGAAGCCGTGCAGGCGCCCGCCGCACCCAAGGTCAGCGTAGCCAAGGTGATCGAGCAGCCGATCAACGAATGGGACGAATTCACAGGTCGCCTGGAAGCCCCGGAAACCGTCGAGGTGCGCCCGCGCGTGTCGGGCCAGATCGACCGGGTGGCTTTCACCGAAGGCGCCCAGGTCAACAAAGGCGACCTGCTGTTCCAGATCGACCCTCGCCCGTTCCAGGCCGAGGTCCGTCGTCTGGAGGCCCAACTGCAACAAGCCAAGGCCACTGCCATCCGCAGCGCCAACGAAGCGCGCCGCGGCGAGCGTCTGCGCGACAGCAACGCCATCTCCGCCGAGCTGGCTGAATCGCGCAGCAGCGCCGCTGCCGAAGCCCGTGCCGGGGTCGATGCGATCCAGGCCCAGCTCGACCTGGCCCGCCTGAACTTGAGCTTCACCCGGGTGACCGCGCCGATCAGCGGCCGTGTCAGCCGTGCCCAGTTCACCGCCGGCAACATCGTCACCGCCGATGTCACCCCGCTGACCTCGGTGGTGTCCACTGACAAGGTGTACGCCTACTTCGACGCCGACGAGCGCGTGTACCTCAAGTACACCCAGCTGGCCCGCGAAGGCCAGCGCGGCCAGAGCACCCCGGTGTACCTGGGCCTGACCAACGAAACCGGCAACCCACACCTGGGCCAGATGAACTTCGTCGACAACCAGGTCAACCCGCGCACCGGCACCATCCGTGGCCGCGCCGTGTTCGACAACCGTGACGGCCGCTTCACCCCAGGCCTGTACGCCCGCCTGAAACTGGTCGGCAGCGCCAAATACGACGCGGTGCTGATCAACGACGAAGCCGTGGGGACCGACCTTGGCAAGAAGTTCGTGCTGGTCATGGACAAAGACAACAAGGCCGCCTACCGCGCCGTGGAGCTGGGACCCAAGCTGGAAGGACTGCGCATCGTGCGCAGCGGCCTGAGCAAGGATGACCGCATCGTGGTCAAGGGCCTGCAACGCGTACGCCCTGGTTCTGCGGTAACGCCCGAGGAAACCCCGATGGCCAGCGAGGAAACCCTCGCCACTCTGGCTCGCCAGCGCCAGGCCCTGGAGGCCAGCAACCCGACCCCGACAGTGGCCGGTTCCAACGACAAAGTCGCTAGTGCCCAGGCACCTCGCGGTTAAGGATCGATGCCGATGAACTTCTCCAAATTCTTCATCACACGGCCGATTTTCGCCGCCGTGCTGTCGCTCGTGTTGCTGATTGCAGGCTCCATCGCACTGTTCCAGCTGCCGATCAGCGAATACCCCGAAGTGGTACCGCCCACCGTGGTGGTGCGCGCCAACTTCCCTGGCGCCAACCCCAAGGTGATCGGCGAAACCGTGGCCGCGCCCCTTGAGCAGGCCATCACCGGCGTCGAGAACATGCTGTACATGTCCTCGCAGTCGACCGCCGACGGCAAGCTGACCCTGACCATCACCTTCGCCCTGGGTACCGACCTCGACAACGCCCAGGTGCAGGTGCAAAACCGCGTCACCCGTACCCAGCCCAAGCTGCCCGAGGAAGTGACGCGTATCGGTATCACCGTCGACAAGGCTTCGCCCGACCTGACCATGGTCGTGCACCTGACCTCGCCGGACAACCGCTACGACATGCTCTACCTCTCCAACTACGCGATCCTCAACATCAAGGATGAACTGGCACGCCTGGGCGGCGTAGGCGATGTGCAGCTGTTCGGCATGGGCGACTACTCCCTGCGGGTGTGGCTGGACCCGAACAAGACCGCCTCACGCAACCTGACCGCCAGCGACGTGGTGGCGGCCATCCGCGAACAGAACCGCCAGGTCGCCGCCGGCCAGCTGGGCGCACCGCCCGCCCCGGGCTCGACCAGCTTCCAGCTGTCGATCAACACCCAGGGCCGCCTGGTCAACGAGGAAGAGTTCGAGAACATCATCATCCGCGCCGGCGACAACGGCGAGATCACCCGCTTGAAGGACATCGCCCGGGTGGAACTGGGTTCGAGCCAGTACGCCCTGCGTTCGCTGCTCAACAACCAGCCGGCCGTGGCGATCCCGATCTTCCAGCGCCCAGGCTCCAATGCCATCGAAATCTCCGATGAAGTACGGGCAAAGATGGCCGAGCTGAAGAAGGACTTCCCCGAAGGCATGGACTACAGCATCGTCTATGACCCGACGGTGTTCGTGCGCGGCTCCATCGAAGCAGTGGTGCATACCCTGTTCGAGGCGCTGGTGCTCGTCGTCCTGGTGGTGATCCTGTTCCTGCAAACCTGGCGCGCCTCGATCATCCCGTTGATGGCGGTGCCGGTGTCGTTGATCGGTACCTTCGCAGTGATGCACCTGTTCGGCTTCTCGCTCAATGCGCTGTCGCTGTTCGGCCTGGTGCTGGCCATCGGTATCGTGGTGGACGACGCCATCGTCGTGGTGGAAAACGTCGAGCGCAACATCGGCCTTGGCTTAAAGCCGCTGGAGGCGACGCAAAAGGCCATGAGCGAAGTGACCGGGCCGATCATCGCCACGGCCCTGGTGCTGTGCGCCGTATTCGTTCCTGCGGCGTTCATCTCCGGGTTGACCGGGCAGTTCTACAAGCAGTTCGCCTTGACCATCGCCATCTCGACCGTGATCTCGGCGTTCAACTCGCTGACCCTGTCGCCGGCCCTGGCCGCGGTATTGCTCAAGGACCACCATGCACCCAAGGACCGTTTCTCGCTGCTGCTGGAAAAGCTGCTGGGCAGTTGGCTGTTCGCCCCGTTCAACCGCTTCTTCGACCGTGCCAGCCATGGCTACGTCGGCGGCGTACGTCGGGTCATCCGCTCCAGTGGCATCGCGCTGTTCGTCTATGCCGGGCTGATGGGCCTGACTTACTTGGGCTTCTCGTCCACCCCGACCGGTTTCGTGCCGGCCCAGGACAAGCAGTACCTGGTGGCCTTCGCCCAGTTGCCTGACGCCGCGAGCCTGGACCGCACCGAGGCGGTGATCAAGAAGATGAGCCAGATCGCCCTGGAGCAGCCGGGCGTGGCCGATTCGGTGGCCTTCCCGGGCCTGTCGATCAACGGCTTCACCAACAGCCCCAACAGCGGCATCGTGTTCACCCCGCTCAAGCCGTTCGACGAACGCAAGGACCCAAGCCAGTCGGCCGCGGCCATCGCCGCCGCGCTCAACGCCAAGTTCGCCGACATCCAGGACGCCTACATCGCGATCTTCCCACCACCGCCAGTACAAGGCCTGGGCACCATCGGCGGTTTCCGCCTGCAGATCGAGGACCGCGGCAACCTGGGCTACGAGGCGCTGTACAAGGAAACCCAGAACATCATCGCCAAGAGCCATGGCGTGCCGGAGCTGGCAGGCCTGTTCACCAGCTATCAGGTCAACGTGCCACAGGTCGATGCCGCCATCGACCGGGAAAAGGCCAAGACCCACGGCGTGGCCATCAACGATATCTTCGAAACGCTGCAGATCTACCTGGGCTCGTTGTACACCAACGACTTCAACCGCTTCGGCCGTACCTACCAGGTCAACGTCCAGGCCGAGCAGCAGTTCCGCCTCGACGCCGAACAGATCGGCCAGCTGAAGGTGCGCAACAAACTGGGCGAGATGATTCCGCTGGCGACCTTCCTGAAGGTCAGCGACACCTCCGGCCCAGACCGGGTGATGCACTACAACGGCTTCATCACTGCCGAGATCAACGGTGGCGCAGCGCCCGGCTATAGCTCCGGCCAGGCCGAAGCCGCCATGGAAAAACTGCTCAAGCAAGAGTTGCCCAACGGCATGACCTTCGAATGGACCGACCTGACCTACCAGCAGATCCTGGCAGGCAATACCGCCCTGTTCGTCTTCCCGCTGTGCGTGTTGCTGGCCTTCCTGGTGCTGGCGGCTCAGTACGAAAGCTGGAGCCTGCCGCTGGCGGTGATCCTGATCGTGCCGATGACCCTGCTCTCGGCGATCACCGGTGTGATCATCTCGGGGGGTGACAACAACATCTTCACCCAGATCGGCTTGATCGTACTGGTGGGCCTGGCGTGCAAGAACGCCATCCTCATCGTCGAGTTCGCCAAGGACAAGCAGGCCGAGGGCCTCGATCCGCTGGCCGCGGTGCTGGAAGCTTGCCGCCTGCGCTTGCGGCCGATCCTGATGACCTCGATCGCCTTCATCATGGGAGTGGTGCCGCTGGTGTTCTCCTCTGGCGCCGGTGCCGAGATGCGCCATGCCATGGGCGTGGCGGTGTTCAGCGGGATGATCGGCGTGACGGTGTTCGGCCTGTTCCTGACCCCGGTGTTCTTCTTCCTGATCCGCCGTTTCGTCGAACGTCGCCAGGCCCGCAAGGCCGAGCGCGCGCCCTCGCTGGAGAGCCATGCATGAACCTGCTCAAACCTCTGACCCCGAGCCTGCTGGCACTGGCACTGGCGGCCTGTGCGGTGGGTCCGGACTACCAGGCACCGCTCACCGAGCCTGCGCACCTGGACGCCGACATGCAGGCCAAGGCCTTCGACCGTAGCCGCTTCGAAAGTGTGTGGTGGAAGCAGTTCGACGACCCGGTGCTCAACCAACTGGTGCAAGCCTCGTTGGACGGCAACCGCGACCTGCGCGTGGCCTTTGCCCGCCTCAAGTCGGCGCGGGCGATCCGCGAGGATGCGCAGAACGACCAGCTGCCGGTGGTCACCAGCCGCGCCAGCAGCGACATCGGCAAAGGCCAGATCCCAGGCCAGACCGAGCGCCGGGTCAACAGCGAACGCTACGACCTGGGCCTGGACATGGCCTGGGAGCTGGACCTGTTCGGCCGGATCCAGCGGCAAATCGAGGCCAGCGAAGCGCAGGAGGCCGCCGCCGCGGCCGATCTGCAGCAATTGCAGGTCAGCCTGATCGCAGAATTGGTCGATGCCTATGGCCAGCTGCGCGGTGCCCAACTGCGCGAGAAGATCGCCCTGGCCAACCTCAAGACCCAGCAGGAATCGCGCAGCATCACCGAGACCTTGCGCGATGCCGGCGTGGGCAACGAGCTGGACGTGGTACGCGCCGACGCCCGCCTCGCCGCAGTGGAGGCAACGGTGCCGCAGTTGCAGGCCGAACAGGTGCGGGCGCGCAACCGTATCGCCACCCTGCTTGGCCAGCGGCCGGACGCATTGAGTGTCGACCTCTCGCCCAAGGCGTTGCCGGCCATCGCCAAGGCCTTGCCGGTGGGCGACCCGGGCGAGCTGCTGCGCCGGCGCCCGGACATCCGCAGCGCCGAACGCCAGTTGGCGGCGGCCACGGCGAATGTGGGCGTGGCCACCGCCGACCTGTTCCCGCGGGTGAGCCTGAGTGGGTTCCTGGGCTTTACCGCAGCGCGCGGTTCGCAGATCGGCTCGTCGGCGGCCAATGCCTGGGCGCTGGGCCCGAGCATCACCTGGGCGGCATTCGACCTGGGCAGCGTGCGGGCTCGCCTGCGCGGGGCCAAGGCCGATGCCGAAGGGGCCCTGGCCAACTATGAGCAGCAGGTCTTGCTGGCACTGGAAGAGTCCTCCAATGCCTTCAGCGACTATGGCAAGCGCCAGCAACGCCTGTTGGCCTTGATGCGCCAGAGCGATGCGAGCCGCAAGGCGGCCGACCTGGCGTCGGTTCGCTACCGGGAAGGAACGGTGGATTACCTTGTGCTGCTCGATGCCGAGCGCGAGCGGCTGAGCGCCGAGGATGCGCAGGCGCAGGGCGAGGTCGAGCTGTACCAGGGCATCGTGGCGATCTACAAGGCCCTGGGCGGTGGTTGGCAGCCGGAGACGGTAGCCAGCGCCCACTGACCTTTCGAGACTCCTTTGGTTGGATCCTCCCCCAACCGTTTGCCCCGCTTGCCATTGGCTCGCGGGGCTTTTTTTGTCTGAAGCGGCTGGGAAGGCTACGCCTTCGTTGCACGCGGTGTCCTATAGGAGCGGCCTTGTGCCGGGAAAGGGCTGCCAAGCAGCCCCACCCCCTTCAAGACACCACCGAAGCCCCTCCGACCTCCCGCGCTGCGTACTTCTGCGCCAACACTGCACACACCATCAACTGGATCTGGTGGAACAACATCAACGGCAGGATCATCGCCCCGATGCCCCCACCCACGAACAATACTTGCGCCATGGGTACGCCTGTCGCCAGGCTCTTCTTCGAGCCGGCGAACAGGATGGTGATCCGGTCCTCCAGGCTGAACCCCAGCGCCCGCCCCAGCAACCGCGTGCCGAACAACACCGCCGCCAACAACACACCACAGACGACGAACAATCCCGCCAGGTGCTGCGGCGACACCGTGTGCCACAGCCCCGTCACCACGGCGTCGCTGAATGCCGTGTAGACCACCAGCAGGATCGACCCCTGGTCGACGATCTTCAGCCAGCGCGCATTACGCTGCACCCACGCGCCGATCCAGCGCCGAGCCAGCTGCCCTGCCACGAACGGCACCAGCAGCTGCAAAGTGATCTTGAGCACCGCATCGAGCCCCGAGCCCGTCTCGCCTTCGGCCCCCAACAGCAGCATCACCAGCACAGGCGTCAGGAAGATGCCCAGCAGGCTCGAGGCCGCCGCGCTGCAGATCGCCGCCGGGATGTTGCCACGGGCCAGCGACGTGAAGGCGATCGCCGATTGCACCGTGGCCGGCAGGGCGCACAGGTACAGCACCCCCAGGTACAGCTCGTTGCCTACCAGCGGCACGAACAGCGGCTTGAACACCAGGCCCAGCAGCGGAAACATCACGAAGGTACAGGCGAACACCAGCAGGTGCAGCCGCCAGTGGCCAGCACCGGCAATGACCGCCTCGCGTGACAGCTTGGCACCATGCAGAAAGAACAGCAGGCCGATGGCGAGGTTGGTCAGCCAGCCAAACACCACGGCCCCGACACCCGAGCACGGCAACAAGGTTGCGATCAACACCACCGCCAGCAGAGCAAGGGTAAAGTTGTCCAAGACTCTTCGCAGGTACTTCATTTCAATTTCCGTCTTGTAATTACGCAAAGGCTGACGATAAGGTCTGCCCTCCACAACCGCTAACGCCGGAATCCCCACCAGTGTCGCTGAACGGACACCCCGAGCCCCGGCTCGATCAGCTCGAGCGCCTGCCACGCCCGGTTTTCGGGCAAGCACAGAGCCTTCCCAACATCGCCTTGGGTTATCGTCACCAGCATCCTTGGGGCCAGTTGTCCCATGCCCGTCAAGGAATCTTGCGCGTGTATACACCGCAAGGGCTCTACCTGGTGCCTCCCCAGCGGGCCGTATGGATCGCCGCGCAGGTTCCCCATCGGGTGGCGTGCGAGGCCGATACCTGTATTCGCAGCCTGTACATCGAGCCCAGCGCCCTGCCCTGGCCTGACACCGCCTGCCGGGTAGTGGCGGTCGAGCCCCTGCTTGGCGAACTGATCCAGGCGTTTTCGCAATTGCCGGCAGCCTACGACGAACAAGGCGCCGATGGGCGGATGGTGCAGGTCTTGCTCGACCGCCTGGCCTGCGCCCGGGAAGAGCCCTTGCTGCTGCCCCTGCCCCATGATCGCCAATTGCGCCGGATATGCCGCCGCCTGCAGGCCACCCCCGATGACCCGCGCAGCCTGGCCGAATGGGCCGTGCGCCTAGGCGTGTCGGAAAAGACCCTGAGCCGGCGCTTTCTGCGCGAAACGGGCCTGACGTACCGCCTGTGGCGCCAGCGCGTACGCCTGCTCAGCGCCTTGCCAGCCCTGGAGCACGGCGAGCGCGTCACCGACGTGGCGCTGGCCTGCGGCTATGCCTCGCTGTCGGCGTTCATCGCCGCCTTCGGTGAGCATTTCGGCCAATCGCCTGGCGAATTCCTGCGCCGCAACCATTTTTCCTGAACGTTGAAAAGGACCCGCATCATGTTCACCGCCCGCTTCTGCAGCCTTGCCTTCGCCTTTGGCCTGGCCTCTGCTACCACCCCAAGCCTGGCTGCCTCCCTGCAGGCCCAGGTCGATGGCATCATCGCGCCGTTGATGCGCGAACATGACATCGCTGGCATGGCCGTGGCGGTGATCGCCGATGGCAAGGAGCACTACTTCACCTACGGCGTGGCCAGCAAGGCCGATGGGCAGCCGGTGACCCGCCAGACGCTGTTCGAAGTCGGTTCGCTGAGCAAGACCTACACCGCCACCCTCGTCGCCCAGGCCAATGCCGAAGGTAAAATCGACCTGGATGCGCCCGCCAAGCGCTACCAGCCTGCGCTGGGCGGAACACCACTGGGCGAGGCCAGTGTGCTCGAGTTCGGAGCCTACAGTGCCGATTGCCTGCCGCTGCAGTTCCCCGACCAGGTACAGACCGCCGAACAGGTCCTGGCCTTCTATCAGCAATGGCGGCCACGCACCCAGCGCGGCACCCAACGTTGCTACTCCAACCCGAGCCTGGGCCTGTTCGGTGAACTGGCCGCGCGGGCCCAGGGCAAACCCTTCGCCCAAGTGATGACCCAACGGCTGCTGCCGGGCCTGGGCCTGGCCCATACCTACCTCGTCGTGCCTAACAAGGTCCGCGAACACTATGCCCAGGGCTATGACGCCAAAAACCAACCGGTGCGGGTCACTCTCGGGCCATTGGCCGACGAGGCCTATGGCATCAAGACCGACCTGACCGATGCGGCGCGCTACGTACACCTGCAACTGCGCTCCGGGCAACTCTCCCCCTCGCTGCAAAAAGCCATTGCCGTTACCCAGGCGGGTTACTTCACGGTCGGCCCCATGACCCAAGGCCTGGGCTGGGAACGCTACCCGTACCCAGTTGCCCTGGACACCCTGCTCAAGGGCAACAGCTCGGCCATGGCCCTGCAACCCCAGCCGACCCTACGGCTCAAACCTGCCCTGCCCACCGAACCTGCGGCCTGGTACAACAAGACCGGTTCGACCGGGGGCTTCGGCGCCTATTACGCATTCGTGCCGAGCGAGGGCCTGGGCATCGTCCTGCTGGCCAATCGCAACTACCCTAACGAAGCGCGCGTGCGCGCGGCCTACCAGATCCTCTCGAACCTGGAGCGCTGAAAACCGCACGCCGACAGGATTGTCAGACAAGAATGTAGTGCTAAAAAATATTCACTACAAAACGGTTGACGCCGTCGAACGGCCTTGGGCATGATGAGGCCGTCTCCCTGATCGGGAGCGGTGGCAAGGGTGTTCCAGACGGCCTGCGCGGTAACGCAGGCCGTCCGTGGAGAGGGAAACTGTCCAAAAGGCAGCGTGAGAAAGCCCCTGTTGCGATGCTGCTGTAGCAGCCTTGGTAGTGCGCTACATGCCGTGGCGCCAAGTGTGAAATCACTAACTGACGGGTAATGGGGGCTTTATGATGAATTTGAACAACAATCCGACGATCGACCAATTGGCCCAGCTGTTCGCCGCGCGCAAGGACAGCCTCGACGACCACCTGCTGTGGGTCAGCCAGACCGGCGAGGTACGCCTTGACCGCCTGCCACCCAACACGGTCGAGGATGAATTCGAAACGCACATGCCCAGCATGCGCGCCCGCTTCAAGGTCTATCGCCGTGGCCAGGGCTACGTCGGCAAGAAGGCCGCCGCCGATACCGAGTTCGTCGGCCGCGTCCTGCAGACCCTGCAACAAGAATGGCCTACCGTCCGTGAGCGGCAGGCAGTCAAGGTGATCGACCCACTGAACTGAGTTGTACACCGCACTTGAGCCCGGCCCCCAAGGTCGGGCTTTTTCATGGTGCGCCAGGCATGGCGCGTTGCGCGCAAGCGCAACCTGCTTGGCTGTGGTGGTCGAGTGGGTGACTTGGAGGTGAAAGTCCTCTACACACCCGGCAAGGGGAAGTGTTAG
>NZ_JBLUPY010000052.1:0-19875 GCF_048068215.1 Pseudomonas sp. NY15372 | reverse complement strand
CAAGGCCGCTCCTACAAGGATTGCGATCTTCTGTAGGAGCGGCCTTGTGCCGCGAAAGGGGTGCGAAGCACCCCCGGCAGACACTAATTGATACCAATCAGCCCTCATCCGCTTCCCTGAGTTACAATGCGCGCCACCGTGATTTCTGCCAACAGGTGCGCCATGCAGCCCTACGCTATTGCCCCCTCCATCCTCTCCGCCGACTTCGCCCGCCTGGGCGAGGACGTCGACAAGGTACTGGCCGCCGGGGCCGACATCGTTCACTTCGATGTGATGGACAACCACTACGTACCCAACCTGACCATCGGCCCGATGGTCTGCAGCGCCCTGCGCAAGTACGGCGTGACCGCCCCGATCGACGTGCACCTGATGGTCAGCCCGGTCGACCGCATCATCGGTGACTTCATCGAGGCTGGCGCCACCTACATCACCTTCCACCCGGAAGCCTCCCAGCACATCGACCGCTCCTTGCAGTTGATCCGCGACGGTGGCTGCAAGGCCGGCCTGGTGTTCAACCCGGCTACCAGCCTGGATGCGCTCAAATATGTGATGGACAAGGTCGACATGGTCCTGCTGATGAGCGTCAACCCAGGGTTCGGCGGCCAGAAGTTCATCCCGGGCACCCTCGACAAGCTGCGCGAAGCCCGTGCCCTGATCGATGCCAGCGGCCGCGATATCCGCCTGGAGATCGATGGCGGCGTCAACGTCAACAACATCCGCGAGATCGCCGCCGCTGGCGCCGATACCTTCGTGGCCGGTTCGGCGATCTTCAATGCGCCGGACTACCAGGAAGTCATCGCCAAGATGCGCGCCGAGCTGGCCCAGGCCCGCCCATGAGTGGCTTCGAGCAGCTGTTCCCGGGAGCGCTGCCCAGGCTGGTGATGTTCGATCTGGATGGCACCCTGATCGATTCGGTCCCTGACCTGGCCGCTGCCGTGGATCGCATGCTGCTCCAGCTGGGGCGCTCGCCCGCAGGCCTTGAGGCCGTACGCCACTGGGTCGGCAACGGCGCCCAGGTCCTGGTCCGCCGCGCTTTGGCTGGCGGGCTGGACCACGACGCTGTCGACGACGAGCTGGCCGAGCAGGGCCTGGCCCTGTTCATGGAGGCCTATGGCGAAAGCCACGACCTGACAGTGGTTTACCCCGGGGTGCGCGATACCCTGCGCTGGCTACGCAAGCAGGGTGTGGAGATGGCGCTGATCACCAACAAGCCCGAGCGCTTCGTCGGCCCGTTGCTCGACCAGATGAAGATCGGCCGCTACTTCCGCTGGATCATCGGCGGCGACACCCTGCCACAGAAAAAGCCCGACCCGGCAGCGCTGCTGTTCGTCATGAAGATGGCCGGCGTACGCCCCGAGCAATCGCTGTTCGTGGGGGACTCGCGCAGCGATGTACTGGCGGCCAAGGCGGCCGGGGTCAAGTGCGTGGGCCTGACCTACGGCTACAACCATGGGCGCCCGATCCACGAAGAATCGCCCAGCCTGGTCATCGACGACCTGCGCGCCCTGTTGCCAGGTTGCTTAGTCCCGGCCACTGGGATAACGTTGGCGGACCTTCAGGCCTCACAAGACAGAGAGTCCACCGTGGCGGTTACCGGCAAATTCTGGATGAAAGTCATCAAGGCCCTGGCCCGTTGGCGCTGGCGCGCCTGACTCCTGCCCGCCGGCGCCTGCCGGCCCGTCCGCTTGCCCGACCCCATTGCTGCTTGCCACGAGGCTACCCATGACCCGCGAAGAATTCCTGCGCCTGGCCGCTGCCGGCTATAACCGCATTCCCCTGGCCTGTGAAACCCTGGCCGACTTCGACACACCGCTGTCGATCTACCTGAAGCTGGCCGACCAGGCCAATTCCTACCTGCTCGAGTCCGTGCAGGGCGGCGAGAAGTGGGGCCGTTATTCGATGATCGGCCTGCCGTCGCGCACCGTGCTGCGGGTGCATGGCTACCAGGCGAGCATCCTGCAGGATGGCGAGCAGGTGGAAAGCCACGAGGTGGAAGACCCCCTGTCCTTCGTCGAAGCCTTCAAGGACCGCTACAAGGTTGCCGACATCCCGGGCCTGCCGCGCTTCAATGGCGGCCTGGTCGGTTACTTCGGCTATGACTGCGTGCGCTATGTGGAAAAGCGCCTGGGCGCCTGCCCGAACCCGGACCCGTTGGGTGTGCCGGATATCCTGCTGATGGTTTCCGATGCCGTGGTGGTATTCGACAACCTGGCCGGCAAGATGCACGCCATCGTGCTGGTCGACCCAGCCCAGGAGCAGGCCTACGAACAGGGCCAGGCCCGCCTGCAAGGCCTGCTGGCCAAGCTGCGCGAGCCGATCACCCCGCGCCAAGGCCTGGACCTGAGCGGCCCGCTCGCCGCGGAGCCGGAATTCCGCTCCAGCTATACCCGCGAGGACTACGAGAACGCCGTGGGGCGCATCAAGGAATACATCCTGGCCGGCGACTGCATGCAGGTGGTGCCGTCCCAGCGTATGTCCATCGACTTCAAGGCAGCGCCGATCGACCTGTACCGTGCCTTGCGTTGCTTCAACCCGACGCCGTACATGTACTTCTTCAACTTCGGCGACTTCCATGTGGTCGGCAGTTCTCCCGAAGTGCTGGTGCGGGTCGAGGACAACCTGGTCACCGTGCGGCCGATCGCCGGTACCCGCCCGCGTGGCGCGACCGAGGAAGCTGACCGGGCGTTGGAAGACGACCTGCTGTCCGACGACAAGGAAATCGCCGAGCACCTGATGCTCATCGACCTGGGGCGCAACGATGTCGGCCGAGTGTCATCCACCGGCAGCGTGCGCCTGACCGAGAAGATGGTCATCGAGCGCTATTCCAACGTCATGCATATCGTCTCCAACGTCACCGGCCAATTGCGCGAAGGGCTGAGCGCAATGGATGCGCTGCGCGCGATCCTGCCGGCCGGTACCCTGTCGGGGGCGCCGAAGATCCGTGCCATGGAGATCATCGACGAGCTGGAGCCGGTCAAGCGGGGCGTCTACGGAGGGGCGGTAGGGTATTTTGCCTGGAACGGCAACATGGACACCGCCATCGCCATCCGCACGGCGGTGATCAAGGACGGCGAGCTGCATGTGCAGGCCGGTGGCGGCATCGTAGCCGACTCGGTGCCGGCGTTGGAGTGGGAAGAAACCATCAACAAGCGCCGGGCGATGTTCCGTGCGGTGGCCTTGGCGGAGCAGACCAAGCCACAAGCCTGATGGACTTTGCATGATCGAACGGCGCCGGAAGGGCGCCGTTTCTTTTTGGGGCTGCTTTGCAGCCCATCGCGGGACAAGCCCGCTCCCACAGGATTACCGCAATCTTGAAATAACGCTGCCCCTGTGTGAGCGGGCTTGCCCCGCGATGGGCCGCGCAGCGGCCCCTGCGTTCAAAAGTCCAGGCTCAACGCCAGGCTCACGCCTTGCTGGGTCACGTCATCACTGTTGCGCCAGTTGTAGTTCCCGCGCACATGCACCCCCGCCACCAGCTCATGGGTAAGCCCAAGGCTGGCCCGTGTCAGGTTGCTGTCCGGCGTATAGCCGGTGAGCGTGAAGTCGTGGGCCGGCAGGCTGGTCAGGTGCATGGTCAGGTCCTGGCGATCATCTTCGAACTCGTGCTCGCGCGCGACTTCGGCGAACAGCCGGGTGCCGGCCGTGAACTGATAGCTGCCTTGCAGGCCAAGCCCCAGGCGCCGCGAAGTCCGCTCCTGGTCATCGAAGGCCAAGGCGGTGGAGCGTCCGCTTTTCTCTTCGTAGCCATCGACCTTGACCCGCGCATAGTCAGCGCTGATGAAGGGCGACAATTGCCAGGCGCTGTGTTCGGCCGCCAGGTTGTAACCCAGCCGGCCGGTGACCGCCCAGGCTTCGCCATCGGTATCGCCTTTCTCGCTGCGCTCGCCGGCGCCGAGCGCGAAGGTGCGCTTGAGGTCGTGATAGTCCAGGTGCCCAGCGGTCAACGCCGCATCCCCCCACCAGCGGCCCTGGCGATACTGGGCGAATACCGTGGCGAGGTAGCTGTCGAGCTTGTAGTCCGAGTCGTGCTCGCCGGCTTCGAGTTTTTGCCGGTTCACGCCGGCCGCCAGGCCGATGCGCCAGGCGTCGTCGAGCCGGTAGCTGCCGCCCAAGGTCAGGTTGTAGCCGCGGCCATCACCGCTGGCGCCGCTGCGTTGGCCGTCGAAGTCCAAATCCTGGCCCCCCGTGGTGACGAACGGTTGCCATTGGCCAACCGCCTGCCAGGGTGTCTGCCATTGGTTGCGCAATTCGTCCTGGTGGGCGCGCAGGTTGCCATGGGCCATTTCCGGCAGCAGGGTCAGCTCCCAAGGCGCGGCCAGGATCGAATAGCCGTAGTCGGCGATCAGCTGCTGGCCGGCGATGGTCGGGTGGACCGAGTCGTTGAACAGCAGCTTGGTCGGGTCTGGCGCGGTGCCGTTGGCGCCGTACACCGGGTTACCCACGCAGCCTTCGCCGCTGTAGCAGGTGCCGACCAGGTTCTGGTCGGTCGCCAGGCCGAACTCGGCGGGGCTCGCCAGGGCTTCCTGGAGCAGCACCGGGATGTTCAGCGGGATGATCTGGGCATCGATCTGGCCGAGCTGGTTCAGCAGCGACTGGTTGAATACACCGGACAACTGCGACAGCGGGCCTTCGAGAGGCGTGCCGCTGTAGTTGGGTGTCTGGCCCAGGTCTGGCAGCAGCCAGACCATGATGTAGCGTGCGCCACCCTGTTGCAGTGCCTGGGCGCTCGCCGCCAGGCGTCCACCTGCGGCTGCGGCGTCGGCCGGCGTGTTGACCAGGCCCTGGAGGAAGTCGTTGCCACCACCGGTCAGGTAGTACAAGGCGTTGGGGTCGGCGAACTTGCCATTGGCCAGGTAGCCGTCGCGTTCACGCAGTACCAGGCCCGCGCCCGGGCGGCCTGGCGGGATGACGGTGCGTGAGGTGTCGGTGATCGAGTCGAGTATCTGCTGCGTGGTGTAGCCGCCGACGGCCCAGTTGTTGCCATCGGGACGGGTGCCGATGGAGGTGGAGGGGTTCAGCTCCTCGGGCGCGACGCCCAGCCGGCTGCCGAGGATCATCGGCGTGACCGGTGCATAGGTGCCGTCGGCGTTGCGGTTGGTGAAGCGCATGCCGAACTGCCCGGCATCGCTGAGGCTGTCGCCGAACACGATCATCGAGGAGTAGGGCGAGGGTGCGGCCATGGCGTGGCTGCAGGAAAGGGCCAGCAGGCCTAACAAGGAGCGGAAAAAGGGTGGTTTTTGCATGGAGAAGGATCCTTTTCATTGTTTTTATCAGGACAAGCCGATTGACCTTAGCAAACCTGTGGTCATTCTTCCCCAGTGGATTCGTTTCGCCGTGTTTACGGGCATATTGCACCCGCCGTCCCGGTAGGCTACTGTGCCGTGACGTATGAGCGAGACCTAATCCTGTGTTGATCGTCAGCAAACTCTTGATGCGCGTTATCAAGGCCCACGCCCGTTGGCGTTGGCGCGCCTGACTTTATCTCCTGCCGGCCTGTCCGGCCCGTCCCCGTTTGCCTTCCAGTTGCTTCACCGAGCGCACCCCGCGCTAGCCCGCCTTTGCGTCCGGCGCTGGAAGGTTCGAATTCAAAGTCAGTAGATTCAAGAGGTTCAACCCGATGTTACTGATGATCGACAATTACGACTCCTTCACCTACAACGTCGTTCAGTACTTGGGCGAGCTGGGTGCCGAGGTCAAGGTCATTCGCAACGATGAAATGACCATCGCCCAAATCGAAGCCCTCAACCCTGAACGTATCGTGGTTTCTCCCGGGCCCTGCACGCCGAGCGAAGCGGGTGTTTCCATCGAGGCCATCCTGCACTTTGCCGGCAAGCTGCCGATCCTGGGCGTGTGCCTTGGCCACCAGTCCATCGGCCAGGCCTTCGGCGGTGACGTGGTGCGTGCCCGCCAGGTGATGCACGGCAAGACCAGCCCGGTCTTGCACCGCGACCTGGGTGTGTTCGCCGGGCTCAACAACCCGCTCACCGTGACCCGCTACCATTCCCTGGTGGTCAAGCGCGACACCCTGCCCGACTGTCTGGAAGTGACGGCCTGGACCGCCCATGCCGATGGTTCGGTCGACGAGATCATGGGCCTGCGCCACAAGACGCTGAACATCGAGGGGGTGCAGTTCCACCCCGAGTCGATCCTCACCGAGCAGGGGCACGAACTGTTCGCCAACTTCCTCAAGCAGACCGGCGGCCGCCGCTAAGGATCGAACATGGATATCAAGAGCGCGCTGGGCCGTATCGTCGGCCACCTGGACCTCACCACCGAGGAAATGCGCGATGTCATGCGCCAGATCATGACCGGCCAGTGCAGCGAGGCGCAGATCGGCGCCTTTCTGATGGGCATGCGCATGAAGAGCGAGAGCATCGACGAGATCGTCGGTGCCGTGTCGGTGATGCGTGAGCTGGCCGACAAGGTCGAGCTCAAGACCCTGGACGGCGTCGTCGACATCGTCGGTACCGGTGGCGACGGAGCCAACATCTTCAACGTCTCCACCGCTTCGTCCTTCGTCCTGGCGGCAGCGGGTTGCACCGTGGCCAAGCATGGCAACCGCGCGGTGTCCGGCAAGAGCGGCAGTGCCGACCTGCTGGAAGCCGCCGGTATCTACCTGAACCTGACGCCGGTCCAGGTTGCCCGCTGCATCGACAGCCTGGGGATCGGCTTCATGTTCGCCCAGACCCACCACAGTGCCATGAAGCATGCCGCTGGCCCACGCCGTGACCTGGGGCTGCGCACCCTGTTCAACATGCTCGGCCCGCTTACGAATCCGGCCGGTGTGAAGCATCAGGTGGTCGGGGTGTTCACCCAGGCCCTGTGCCGCCCGCTGGCCGAAGTGTTGCAGCGCCTGGGTAGCAAGCATGTGCTGGTGGTGCATTCCAAGGATGGCCTGGACGAGTTCAGCCTCGCCGCGCCAACCTTCGTGGCCGAACTGAAGAATGACCAGATCATCGAATACTGGGTCGAGCCCGAAGACCTCGGCATGAAAAGCCAGAGCCTGCATGGCCTGGCGGTCGAGGGGCCGCAGGCTTCGCTAGAGCTGATCCGCGATGCCCTTGGTCGGCGCAAGACCGAGAACGGCCAGAAGGCCGCCGAAATGATCGTGCTCAACGCCGGTGCAGCGCTGTATGCCGCCGATCACGCGATGACCCTCAAGGGCGGCGTCGAGCTGGCCCATGATGTGCTGCACACCGGCCTTGCCTGGGAGAAGTTGCAGGAGCTGGGCGCCTTTACCGCCGTATTCAAGCAGGAGAACGAAGCATGAGCGTGCCGACGGTGCTGGAGAAGATCCTTGCCCGCAAGGTCGAGGAAGTGGCCGAACGCAGTGCCCGGGTGAGCCTGGCCGAAGTCGAGCGCCTGGCCAAGGCGGCCGATGCGCCGCGTGGCTTTGCCCAGGCGTTGATCGAGCAGGCCAAGCGCAAGCAGCCGGCGGTGATCGCCGAGATCAAGAAGGCCTCGCCCAGCAAGGGCGTGATCCGCGAACACTTCGTGCCCGCCGAAATTGCGGTCAGCTACGAAAAAGGCGGGGCGACTTGCCTGTCGGTGCTGACCGACGTGGACTATTTCCAGGGTGGCGATGCCTACCTGCAACAGGCCCGCGCCGCCTGCGCGCTGCCGGTGATCCGCAAGGACTTCCTGATCGACCCGTACCAGGTCGTGGAAGCCCGCGCCCTGGGTGCAGACTGTGTGCTGCTCATCGTCGCTGCGCTGGATGACGTGCGCATGGCCGAACTGGCGGCCACCGCCAAGGACGTCGGCCTCGACGTGTTGGTCGAGGTGCATGACGGCGACGAGCTGGAGCGCGCCCTGAAGACTTTGGATACGCCGCTGGTGGGGGTGAACAACCGCAACCTGCACACCTTCGAGGTCAGCCTGGAAACCACCCTCGACCTGCTGCCACGTATCCCGCGTGACCGGCTGGCCATCACCGAGAGTGGCATCCTCAATCGTGCCGACGTGGAACTGATGGAGATCAATGAGGTGTACTCGTTCCTGGTGGGCGAGGCGTTCATGCGCGCCGAGCAGCCGGGGCTGGAGTTGCAGCGTTTGTTCTTCCCTGAGCGCACGGTGAAGACCGTGGGTCAGGCCTTGGACTGATCGAATCCGGAGCCGGCTGCCGGTTAAGTAATTGGGCCGCTACGCGTCCAATCGCGGGGCAAGCCCGCTCCCACAGAACTGGGAGCTTGCCCGGTGATCGGGTCGGCGAAAACACTATCGAAGGTGAAGTTGATGACCGATCAACCCTTGGCGCTGACCGTCGAACAAGGCCTGCACGCCGAGCAGGAGCTCCTGGCTGCCGTCTGCCGCGGCGAACGCGATTCCGGTGTCTTGTTCTGGCGCCCCACCGACCACGCCCTGGTGATGCCACGGCGCATGAGCCGCCTGGACAACTTCGAAGCCGCCTGTGCGGAGTTGGCGATTGCAGGGTGGCCGGTGCTGTTGCGCGAGACCGGCGGCGAGCCGGTGCCGCAATCCCATACCACGGTGAACGTGGCGTTGGTCTATGTGGCGCCGCGCAGCGAAGGCGATCATGGCCGCATCGAAAACGCCTATGAACGCCTATGCCTGCCGTTGTGCGAGGTGTTGCGCGAGTGGGGCGGCGTGGCGTCGGTCGGGGAGATCGAGGGTGCGTTCTGCGATGGTCGCTACAACGTCAACCTCAACGGTCGCAAGCTGGTCGGCACCGCCCAGCGCTGGCGTCAGGGCTTGGGCGGTAAGCGGGCAGTGGTGTTGGTGCACGGCGCGTTGCTGCTGGATAACGAACGGGAGTCGATGGTCGCGGCGGTCAACCGCTTCAACGAGTGTTGCGGCCTGGAGCAGCGCTGCCGCGCCGACAGCCATATCGCCTTGCACGAGGTGGTGCCGCAGGCGCCCTGGTTCGAGCGCCTCAGCCAGGCCTACGCCGAGGTGATCGCGTCGATCCCGCGCGACTAGCGGGTGCCGTGGACCACCATGGTCTTGCCCTTGACCTGCACCAAGCTGCGCTCCTCGAGGTCCTTGAGGACGCGGCCGACCATCTCCCGTGAACAACCGACGATACGCCCGATCTCCTGACGGGTGATCTTGATCTGCATGCCATCCGGGTGGGTCATGGCGTCGGGTTGCTTGCACAGGTCCAGCAAGCAGCGGGCGACGCGCCCGGTGACATCGAAGAAGGCCAGGTCGCCGACCTTGCGCGTGGTGTTGCGCAGGCGCTGGGCCATTTGGCTGCCGAGGGCGTAGAGGATGTCCGGATCGTGGCGGGCCAGGTCGCGGAACTTGTCGTAGCTGATCTCGGCCACTTCGCATTCGGTCTTGGCGCGAACCCAGGCGCTGCGCTGCTGCACCTGGCCTGCAGGCTCGAATAGGCCCAGCTCGCCGAAGAAGTCGCCGCTGTTGAGGTAGGCGATGATCATTTCGTGGCCATCGTCATCTTCGATCAGGATGGTCACCGAACCCTTGATGATGAACGACAGCGTCTCCGCCCGGTCGCCAGCGCAGATGATGTTGCTCTTGGCGTTGTAGCGGCGTCGTTGGCAGTGGGCCAGCAGTTTGTCGATGTTCTTGATCTTGGCGGGTAGGGCTGGAGCAACCATCACGAAATCCTGTTCGATGCGACGCATGGGCTTTTTATAGAATGCTGGCATCGCGCGCCAGTCATTTGGCGTCAGCTTATCAGACGTTGCCTTTTGTATCGGCATGAATGCGACGCGTCTTGAGCTTTTCCGACGGCGTCACAAGGACTAAGCTGACGGCCTTTTCTGATATTTAGGGAGTCCAGATACATGAAGGCACGCATCCAGTGGGCCGGTGAAGCGATGTTCCTCGGCGAGTCGGGGAGCGGCCATGTCGTGGTCATGGACGGCCCTCCCGAAGCAGGCGGGCGCAACCTGGGCGTGCGCCCGATGGAAATGCTGCTGCTCGGCCTGGGTGGTTGCAGCAGCTTCGACGTGGTCAGCATCCTGAAGAAGTCCCGTCAGGCCGTGGAAAGCTGTGAGGCCTTCCTGGAAGCCGAGCGCGCAAGCGAAGACCCCAAGGTATTCACCAAGATTCACCTGAACTTCGTGGTCAAAGGGCGTGGGCTCAAGGAAGCCCAGGTCAAGCGTGCGGTTGAATTGTCGGCAGAGAAGTACTGCTCGGCGTCGATCATGCTCGATCGGGCTGGGGTGGAAATCACCCACGGTTACGAAATCGTCGAGCTGGGTTGAGCCGCCCTGCTTGCGCCGCCCTTACAGGTGCGGCGCCAGCCTCGGCAGGAAGCAGAGGTTTCAGTCGCGCAGCGCCGGTAGCGCTTGGCGCAGCCACCCGGGCAAGCGCGCCCGCAGCGATTGACTGAGGTACTCCCGCCGCTTCTGATAAACCAGCCCCAGGCCGATCACGCCAAGGCCGATCAACGTCAGCACCACCGGGAACAACAGCGACTCGGCGAAGACCTCATAGGAGAGGTAGCCCAGGTAGGCCGCTACGCCCATGGCGCCGAAGACCATGAATACCGGCCGACGAAGCAGCACCGCCAGGCCCATCAGGCCAAGGTTGATCAGGCAGTAAAGCGCCCTGCCCAGCTCGCTGCCGCTGTCCAGTAGCGTCAGCCCGCCCCAGAAGGCGGCCAACCCGGCCAGGTAGCCCCAGCCGGCATAGTCCCGACGCGTACGGCCGTCCACCACGATGAAGATCAGCAGCAACACCAGGCCGAACCACAGCGAGACGGTGCGCCGCTGCTCCCAGCTGAACGGCGAGCCATAGAACCATTCGCTCAGGTCCATCGACATGAACCACAAGGCCACGGCAATGGGCATGACGATGAAGGGGAAGGGCACCAGGCGCAGCATTAGCAGGCCGGCGACCACCGTGGCGGCCTCCATCAGTACCCAGCCACCCTGCACGTAGGTGTAGTACTGGTGATAGTCCGACTGGGTGTCGTCGAGTGGCCACCAGCCTACCAGGCGTTCGATAGCGAACACGGCCAACGGCACGATGCTCACCGCGACCGCCGCCAGGACACCGCCAGCGATGGGCTGCCCACGGCGCTGCAAGGCCAGTGCGAACGAAGTCAGCAGGGCGATATACAGAGTGGCGACGGCCAGCAGGGCCACATCGCCGATGCGCATCCAGGCTTCGGTGAGCAGCCAGCCCATGGCGGCCATGATCAACAAAGCGCCGAAATAGAACGCCACGTGGGCCAGTTGGAAAGCGCCGCGGCTTTGCGGTTGTTGGCGCAGGAAGCCCAGCAGGGCCTGGTCCTGGCCCGGCTGGAGGATGCCCGCTTCCACGGCACGTGCCAGGTCCCTGGCATTGAATCGTTCCGTCATGGATGTATTCCTAGATGCGGTAGGTGCTCTTGGTCATCACCTTGGCCATCAGGCTCATGCCGAAGCGCACGGGGGCCGGGAAGCGATAGCCTCCGGCTTCGAGGGCCGACTCGGCGTGCTGTTCTTCATCGACACGCATCTGCTCGAGGATGGCGCGGGACTTTTCGTCTTCCTGGGGGATCTGCTCCAGATGCTCATCCAGGTGCTTGCACACCTGATGCTCGGTGGCGGCGACGAAACCCAGGCTGACTTTGTCGCTCACCAGGCCGGCGATGGCGCCGATGCCGAATGACATGCCATAGAACAACGGGTTGAGCACGCTGGGGTGGCTGCCCAGCTGACGGATGCGCTGTTCGCACCAGGCCAGGTGGTCGACTTCTTCCTCGGCGGCATGCTCCATGGCCTTGCGCACTTGCGGCAGCTTGGCGGTCAGGGCTTGGCCTTGGTAGAGCGCCTGGGCGCAAACTTCACCGGTATGGTTGATGCGCATCAGGCCGGCGACGTGGCGGGTTTGGCTTTCGTCCAGTTCCGCATCCGGTTGGACGATGGCCGGGGACGGGCGGGCGGGTTGGCCGCTGAAGGGCAGCAAGGTGCGCATGGCGGTATCGGCCTGCAGCAACAAGCGGTCGAGCGGCGAGTAGTGACGTTCGGTAGCCATCGGGCACCTCCGCTAGAGTGTGCCCGACAGTTTACCGCAATCGGCAGGAAGGGGGTTGCCCTGGATCAGCCCGGTGGCCAGTGCATCTGGCGCTGGCCGAGCACATGCATGTGGATGTGGTAGACGGTCTGGCCGCCCTGCTCGTTGCAGTTCATGACCACGCGGAAGCCTTCCTCGCAGCCCAGCTCCTTGGCCAGGCGCTGCGCGGTGAACAAGATGTGGCCGGCCAGGCCCTTGTCCTCTTCGGTCAGGTCGTTGAGGGTGCGGATGGGCTTTTTCGGGATGACCAGAAAATGCACCGGCGCCTGCGGGGCGATATCGTGGAAGGCCAGAACCTGGTCGTCCTCGTAGATGATCTTCGCCGGGATCTCCCGGTTGATGATCTTGGTGAAGAGAGTCTCCACAGCACTTGCTCCATGGTGAGGGTCGGGCCGAGTGTACCCAGCGCGGCGGCGCTCGCCCAGTGGCTATTGGAAGCCGACAGGGCAATAGCGGCGATTGACCAGGCCCGCGAGCTTGCGCACCAGCCAGCGTGGCATCAGGCGTGGCAGCGCTGCCAGCCAGCGATTGCGCCGGCCTGGCATGATCACGGCGCGATTCCGGTCCAGCGCGCGCACGGTGTAGAGCGCCACTTCTTCGGGGCTCAGGCAGCGCGTGCTGCCTTCGAGGCGGGGAATGCGTCGGCGTGACGAACGCACCGGGCCGGGACACAGCACGGAAACCTTGATCCCGGTGCGCTTGAGCTCCTCACGCAGCGCTTCGGAGAAGCTCACCACATACGCCTTGCTGGCCGCATAGGCAGCCATCCAGGGGCCTGGCGCCGCACCGGCCAGGGAGGCGACGTTGAGGATCTGCCCGCCGCCCTGCACGGCCATCAGGTTGCCGATGGCGTGACACAGGCGGCTCAGGGCAAGGATGTTGACCTCGAGCAGGTCCTGTTCGTCTGCCCATTCATGGGCCAGGAAGGGGCCATAGGTGCGCTGGGCCGCGCAATTGACCAGCAGGTCGATGCGCCGCTCGCCTTCCTCCAGCTCGAGCACGAAGCCCGACAGGCGCAGGGGCTGGCTCAGGTCGCAGGCGCGGAACAATACTTCGACACCGAAACGCTGGGTCAGCTCGATGGCCACAGGCTCGAGGGTTTCACGGTGGCGAGCCACCAGGATCAGGTTGCGCCCGCGCCGTGCCAGTGCTTCCGCCAGGGCCAGGCCCAGGCCGCTGGAAGCTCCGGTAATCATGGCGTAACGGGTCATGCAAGGCTCCTGGGGGCTGAAGAGGGCGCCTAGTGTACAGCTTGGCCAGGGAAGGTGGTGCCTTTATGCAGCCAGGGTCGGCCTGGCGCCAGGCCCGGCCGCCTGGGCCGGAACGGGCGGCTTCAGAACGGCTTGACCACAACCAGCACCACGATGCCCAGCAGGAACAGCACCGGCACTTCGTTGAACCAGCGGTAGTACACATGGCTGCGGGTATTGCTGCCCGCGGCGAAGCGTTTGCGCTGGGCGCCGCACATGTGGTGGTACACGGTCAGCAATGCCACCAGGGTGAGCTTGGCATGCAGCCAGCCCTGGCTCAGCCAGCCCGGGTTGAGGTACAGCATCCAGCCGCCGAAGACATAGGTCGCGATCATGGCCGGGTTCATGATGCCTCGGTACAGTTTGCGCTCCATGGTGATGAAGCGCTCCTGGCTGATGCTGTCCTGGCTTTGGGTGTGGTAGACGAACAGCCGCGGCAGGTAGAACAGGCCGGCGAACCAGCAAACGACACTGATGATGTGCAAGGCCTTGATCCATAGATAGAGCATTGGGAAGTTCCTTCAGGTTTCACGGTCGTCAGATAGTAAAGGCCAAGCGCTCGACGGGGCATCCGAAGAGTTGTTACAGAGACCCCAGCCCCCTATTATCGTGCGTTTTCCAGTTGGCTCGTTGATAAGGGGCAAGCGTTATGATCAAGGTCGGTATCGTCGGCGGCACGGGTTACACCGGCGTCGAACTGTTGCGTCTGCTGGCACAGCACCCACAGGCCGAGGTCGCGGTCATCACCTCGCGCTCCGAGGCGGGCGTGGCCGTCGCCGACATGTATCCGAACCTGCGCGGCCACTACGACGGGCTGGCCTTCAGCGTGCCGGACAGCAAGACCCTGGGCGCCTGCGACGTGGTGTTCTTCGCCACGCCTCATGGTGTCGCCCATGCCTTGGCCGGCGAGCTGCTGGCAGCCGGCACCAAGGTCATCGACCTGTCTGCCGACTTCCGTCTCCAGGATGCGGTGGAGTGGGGCAAGTGGTACGGCCAACCCCACGGCGCGCCGGAGCTGCTCAAGGATGCGGTCTATGGCTTGCCCGAAGTCAATCGCGAGAAGATCCGCCAGGCACGCCTGATCGCCGTGCCGGGTTGCTACCCGACTGCTACCCAGCTGGGCTTCCTGCCGCTGCTGGAAGCCGGCCTGGCTGATCCATCGCGGTTGATCGCCGACTGCAAGTCCGGGGTCAGCGGCGCAGGTCGTGGCGCGGCAGTGGGCTCGCTGTTCTGCGAGGCAGGCGAAAGCATGAAGGCCTATGCGGTCAAAGGGCACCGTCACCTGCCGGAGATCAGCCAGGGCCTGCGCCTGGCTGCAGGCAAGGACGTCGGCCTGACCTTCGTGCCGCACCTGACGCCGATGATCCGTGGTATCCATGCCACCCTTTATGCAACCGTCGCCGATACCAGCGTCGACCTGCAGGCGCTGTTCGAGAAGCGTTATGCCGATGAGCCGTTCGTCGATGTGATGCCGGCCGGCAGCCACCCCGAGACCCGCAGCGTGCGCGGCGCCAATGTCTGCCGCATTGCGGTGCACCGGCCACAGGGCGGCGACCTGGTGGTCGTGCTGTCGGTGATCGACAACCTGGTCAAGGGCGCTTCCGGCCAGGCAGTGCAGAACCTGAACATTCTGTTCGGCCTGGACGAGCGCATGGGCCTGGGGCACGCGGGCCTGCTGCCCTGATCGACGGCTCGAGCCACAGGTGATGGGGGCATAACGCCCCCATTTTTGCCGAGCACGACCAAAGCCGCACAATTCTTGACCGATTTTCTCGGAGAAGCGGATAATGCGCGTCATCGAGTTTTATGGCGGCACTGCGCCGGGAGAGTCAACATGAGCGTCGAAACCTTCACCCCCACGGCTTTGGAATTCACCCAAGGTGCAGCGCACAAGGTGAAGACCCTGGTCACCGAAGAGGGCAATGATCGCCTGAAGCTGCGTGTATTCGTGACCGGCGGCGGCTGCTCTGGGTTCCAGTACGGGTTCACTTTCGATGAGGAAGTGGCCGAAGACGACACCGTGGTCGAGCGCGAGGGTGTTTCCCTGGTCGTGGACCCGATGAGCTTCCAGTACCTGGCGGGCGCTGAGGTGGACTATCAGGAAGGCTTGGAAGGGTCGCGTTTCGTGATCAAGAACCCCAATGCCACCACCACCTGCGGCTGCGGCTCATCGTTCTCGATCTGAGCCTGGGCTTTTCATGAAAACGCCGCGCTTATGCGCGGCGTTTTGTTTTCTGCGTGGGTTTCAAGCCGGGTAGATCGCGCCGAGTACGCGCAGCCCTTTGGCCGCCGTGACGCTCGGGCGGTTGGCTGGAATGCCTTCGAGACAGCAATGGGCCAACCAGGCGAAGGCCATGGCCTCGACCCAGTCCGGATCGACGCCGTAGGCCGCGGTGCTAGCTACCTGGGCCGACGGCAGCAAGGCTGCCAGCCGACGCATCAACGCGCCATTGCGTGCGCCGCCCCCGCATACCAACAGGGTTTCGGTGTGGGGTTGGGCGCTGCGTAGCGAATCGATGATGCTGCGGGCAGTCAGTTCCAGTAGGGTCGCCTGGATATCTTCGTCCCGGTAGTTCGGCAGTACCGCCAGGTGAGTGTCCAGCCAGGGGAGGTTGAACACCTCACGGCCGGTGCTCTTGGGGCCGGTTCCGGCGAAGAACGGGTCGGCGAGCAGGCGGGCGAGCAGGGCATTGCAAACGTTGCCGCTGGCTGCCCACTGGCCATCGGCATCATAGGCCTTGCCGCGCTTGCGTTCGATCCAGGCATCGAGCAGCACATTGCCTGGGCCACAGTCAAAACCATGAACGGGCTTGTTCTGCTCGATCAGGCTGAGGTTGCTGAACCCTCCGACGTTGAGAATGGCGACCTGTTGACCCAGATGGCCGAACAGTGCTTCGTGGAAAGCCGGCACCAAGGGCGCGCCTTGGCCGCCTGCTGCGACATCGCGGCGCCGGAAATCCCCTACTACGCACACGCCTGTGAGCTCTGCCAGCAGGGCCGGGTTGCCGATCTGTACGGTGAAGCCGCGCGCAGGTTCGTGGCGGATGGTCTGGCCGTGGCTGCCGATCGCGCGAATGGCGCCGGCCTCCAGGCCTTGGCTGGCCAGGAGCTGGCCGATGCCATCGGCGGCGAGGGTGGCCCAGCGGTTTTCCGCGAGGCTGGCACGGGCGATTTCGTCAGGGCCGGTGGCGCAAAGGGCGAGCAGGTCCTGGCGAAGGTCGGCGGGCATGGGGGTGTAGTGGGTGGCGAGCAGACGGGTCTGCTCGCCTTGGTCGATCAGTGCGATGTCCAGGCCGTCGAGGCTGGTTCCGGACATCACACCCAGATAGAGCGCCATGGATCAGCGCTTGTTGGCGGCGAGCATGGTGGCCTTTTCCTGGTCCATGCGGGCGATCAGGGGCTTGCTCTGCTGCAGGAAACGCTGGCGCTCGGAACGGGCGATCGGGTCGGCCATGGGCAGCTTGCGGCTCAGCGGGTCGACATGCACGCCGTTGACCTGGAACTCATAGTGCAGGTGTGGCCCGGTGGACAGCCCGGTGGTGCCGATGTAGCCGATGATCTGACCTTGCTTGACCGAGCTGCCGGTCTTGATGCCCTTGGCGAAGCCTTGCATGTGACCATAGAGCGTCTTGTAGGAGTTGCCGTGGGCGATGATCACGGTGTTGCCGTAGCCGCCGCGACGGCCTGCCAACAGGACCTTGCCGTCGCCAGCGGCCTTGATTGGCGTGCCGCGAGGGGCTGCGTAGTCGACGCCTTTGTGCGCGCGGATCTTGTTCAGGATCGGGTGCTTGCGGCCCGCGGAGAAGCGCGAACTGATACGGGCGAAGTCCACCGGCGTGCGGATGAACGCCTTGCGCAGGCTGTTGCCGTCGGCGGTGTAGTAGCTGGTGTTGCCCTGCTTGTTGGTGTAGCGCACGGCGGTGTAGGTCTTGCCGCGGTTGGTGAAGCGGGCGGAAAGGATATTGCCGGTGCCAACCACCTTGCCATCCATGACCTTCTGCTCGTAGACCACGTCGAATTCGTCGCCTGGGCGGATGTCCTGGGCGAAGTCGATGTCGTAGCCCAGCACTCGCGCCATGTCCATGGTCAGGCTGTGGGACAGGCCAGCACGCTTGGCCGAGGCCGACAGCGAGCTCTTGATCACGCCATGGGCGTAGGCGGTGCGTACCACTGGCTTGCTGATCTCGCGATCGAAGCTGTAGCCCTTGGTGGTCTTGGTAAGGCGAATGGTCTCGAGGTTGCTGACCTTGCTGTGCAGGCTGGCCAGCTGGCCGTCCTTGTCGAGTTCGAACTGCAGTACCTGGCCATGCTTGAGCCGGCTGAACTGCTTGGCCTGCTTGCCGCTGGCCAGGACGTCATGGACCGCATTGCTCGGCAACCCGACCTTGGCGAACAAGGTAGACAGGGTGTCGCCACGGGCGACGGTGACTTCGCGATGACCGGGAAGCTTGGCGTCGGCGCTTTCCTCGGCCTTCTCCTCGGCAGCGGGTGCCTGTTCGGCGGTTTGCGTGGCCGCAGGCTCGGCGTTCTCGATCTGGGCGAAGGGCGAGCCTTTGTCGCCTTCGGTTTGGACCAGGGGGGCGGCCTTGGACTCGTCCTTCAGCTGCTCTGCCGGGGTTTCCAGCTCGAGGCTAAGGGTGGTTTTCTTGGCTTCGACCTCGCTGGAAGGGAATACCAGCAAAGCCAGGCTGAGCAAGGCGGCGATGCCGCTGGCGGCCAACAAATGGCTTTTCGGATAAAGCGGGGGCGCTTTAGGCGTCTCGTTGGTCATAGGTGAGGTGACTTTGAAAAAGTGAAATGGAAAAGATGAATGACATGATGAAGATGAAATAACTGTATAAAATATAACCAAATCCATTTTCGCGCAAGGGCGCGTAGACGCCGCGATACGCCTTTCGGGTCACATTCCTTTGCGAAACTTGTATTTGACGGCCGATCTTGTATGGTTGGCTCCCCTTGAATCTGAGCCTTGCGGGTCTGTCTATGAAGTCGGTTGAAGAGCAGCTGGCGCTTATCAAGCGCGGTGCGGAAGAGGTATTGGTCGAGTCGGAACTGGTGGAGAAGCTCAAGCGCGGCCAGCCCCTGCGTATCAAGGCGGGTTTCGACCCGACCGCGCCGGACCTGCACCTTGGGCACACCGTGCTGATCAACAAGCTGCGCCAGTTCCAGGACCTGGGGCACCAGGTCATCTTCCTGATCGGCGACTTCACCGGCATGATCGGCGACCCGAGCGGCAAGAGCGCCACGCGTCCTCCGTTGACCCGCGAGCAGGTCCTGGACAACGCCGAGACCTATAAACAGCAGGTGTTCAAGATTCTCGACCCGTCCAAGACCGAGGTGGCGTTCAATTCCACCTGGATGGACAAGCTGACCCCGGCCGACTTCATTCGCCTGGCTTCGCAATACACCGTGGCACGCATGCTCGAGCGCGACGATTTCGACAAGCGCTACAGCAGCAACCAGCCGATTGCGATCCACGAGTTCCTGTATCCGTTGGTTCAGGGCTACGACTCGGTAGCGCTCAAGGCTGATGTCGAGCTGGGTGGTACCGACCAGAAGTTCAACCTGTTGATGGGGCGCGAGCTGCAGCGCGCCTATGGGCAGGAGGCGCAGAACATCGTGACCATGCCGCTGCTCGAAGGGCTCGACGGCGTGAAGAAAATGTCCAAGTCCCTGGGCAACTACGTGGGTATCCAGGAAGCGCCTGGGGTGATGTACAGCAAGCTGGTGTCGATCCCAGACACCTTGATGTGGCGTTACTTCGAGCTGCTGAGCTTCCGTTCGATGGACGAGATCAACCAGTTCCGTGCCGATGTCGAAGCAGGTGCAAACCCGCGCGATATCAAGATCAAGCTGGCTGAGGAGATCGTGGCACGCTTCCATGGCGAAGAGGCCGCGGCCAATGCTCACCGTGCTGCGGGTAACCGCATGAAGGATGGCGAGCTGCCGGAAGATCTGCCGGAGGTTGAAGTGGCCGCCTCGGAGGATATGCCGATTGCTGCCGTGCTGAACAAGGCTGGCCTGGTGAAGAACTCGGCGGCTGCGCGCGACCTGCTCAATGCTGGTGGGGTCAAGGTGGATGGCGCCGTGGTCGATCGTGGCTTTGTCTTCGCGGTCGGCGCCACCCATGTGTGCCAGGCGGGCAAGAAGGCTTTCGCGCGCATTACTCTGAAAGCTGAATGAAGATGGCTTCTATATAGAGAGGCGACGCAAGCGGGGAGGCCGGTAGGCCTCCCCGCTTTGTTTTTCGGCAATATCGAAGTTTTTTGAAAATAACGGTTGACGCGCCGTTTCAGGGGCCTATAATGCGCCCCACTTCCGACGCAGTCGAAACGCAAAACTCCTTGAGATTCAATGAGTTGAACGGTTCAGGTAGTATCGGAAGGCTTCGGTCTCACAGATCGGCAGCGGTGAAAAAGGCAGTTGACAGCAGGTTTTAACGCTGTATGATTCGCCTCCCGCTACGAGAGATCGCAGCGTGTTAAGCGGTTGAAGTTGAACGACTTTCTCGTAAGAAACTTCGAAATAAACGCTTGACAGACTTTGAGGAAAGCGTAGAATGCGCGGCCTCGGTTGAGACAACGCTCTTAACCAAATCGCTCTTTAACAATCGAATCAAGCAATTCGTGTGGGT
>NZ_JBLUPY010000051.1:0-20610 GCF_048068215.1 Pseudomonas sp. NY15372 | reverse complement strand
TGAGTCGGTAGAAGGCGGCGACAAGTTCGAGAAACTCACCCTCGACGATCAATCCGTTTCGACCAAGATCACCGACGAACCAGGTTCGGGCACTCCTGGCACTGGCAATGAAGGCGACAAGTTCGAAGTCACCATCGTCAGCAAAGGCGACGTGACTGAAGATCAGCAGCCAACCTTCACCATCCGGATCAGCGAAAAACTCGATCACGATGTGACCGTTACGCTGAGCAACAATCAGCAGGTCGTCATCCAGGCTGGCAAAACTGAAGTCGATTATTCGCTGCCGGCTCAAGGCGATGACGTCTTCACCGACCCAGGCAAAGCCGAACTGGGCGTCACCGACGCGACCGTCGAGGGCAAACAGTTCGAAAATCTGCAGCTGGGTGGCAAGGCGGTCGTCAATATCACCGACACGATCAGCGAGGTGAAGGCCACGCTGTCCGTGGACAAGTCCACCGTCGCCGAGGGCGGTCAGGTGACCTACACCGTCACGCTGAGCAATGACCAGAAATTGCCGGTAACTGGCCACGGCGGGCTGGTCTTCACCCTGACCGATGGTACCAAGGTCACCATCCCGGCCGGCAGCGCCAGCGGTTCCCTGACCATCACCACCAAGGACGACCCCTACGTCGGCGGTCAACCGAGCCTGGTGAACAAACTCGTGTCGGTCGAGGGCGGCGCCAACTTCGAGAAGTTGAGCCTCGACGGCACCACGCTGACCACTACCGTGACCGATGAGCCGAGCGGCCAGGGCGACGTGACCACGGTCGGCATCAGCGGCGACAGGTCGGTCACCGAAGGCGATACCGCCCATTACAACCTGACCTTGAGCAACCCATCCAAGGGCGAAGTCACTGTTACCCTGTCCTACAGCGGTACCGCCACCGATGGCGTGGACTTCCAAGGTGTCGTCACGGTGAAGATCCCGGCCAATAGCACGGGGACCAGCTTCGACATCCGGACCATCGATGATCGCTTCGCCGAAGGTGCCGAGCACTTCGTGGTGAAGATCGACAAGGTCAGCGGCGGCGGTTTCGAAAACCTGCAAGTCGATGCGAACAATGCCAGCGTCACCACCACCATCATCGACAACGACCACGTGCCGGTATCCACTGGCGGTGCCGTCACCGGCGTGGAAGACCTCGGCTACACCTTCGGCTGGAGCGACTTCAATGTCTCCGATGCCGATGGCAATACCAACCTGGGCGTGACCATCAGCCAGCTGCCGGGCGTGGGAAGCCTGAAGTTCTTCGATGGCAGCAACTGGGTCGACGTCAAGGTCAACCAGACCATCAGCCAGCAGGACATCGATGCCGGTCACCTCAAGTTCGTGCCGAAGGCCAACGAGTCGGGTGTCGATGGCTACGGTGGCACAGGTATCGGCAACCAGCAGGCCGACTACGCGCACCTGAAGTACAAACCGAACGATGGCACCAATATCGGTGGTGAAGTCACCATGAAGGTGGACATCACGCCTGTGGCCGACAAACCGACCCTGAACATCGGCAGCAACAACGTCGATTCCATCGGCCTGACCAAGGAAACCTGGAACAGCCTCAAGGGGCTGGGCACCGGCGGCAACGGCATCACTGGCAAGGCGCTGCAAGACGTGTTCGCCAACTCCGGCCAGGCCAGTAAGTCCGAGACGACCAACAACGTGCAGTCGGTGAGCGATGTGACGCCTGGCACCGGCACCAAGGTTTCCGGCCTGATCTACCTGGAGGCCGGCCAAACCTATACCTTCAGCGGCACAGCCGACGACAGCATGGTCATCAATATCGGCGGCACCAATGTGGTGGAGGCCACCTGGGGCGCGGGTGGCAAGGTCTCGGGCAGTTTCACGCCGACCAAGAGCGGCTACTACACCCTGGAAATGCTTCATGCCAACCAGGCAGGTCCCGGTAGCTACGACGTCAACATCCGGGTCGGCAGCGGCCCGGTGACGGACCTCAACAGCGGCGCCGTCCCGATGTTCCCGAACGTGGATGCTCTGGTGAATGCAGGCGTCAGCGTCTCCGAACTGCATGGCGACGGCGGCAGGGGTTACTACGACGGCTTCAAGCTCAACGAAAGCGCCGAGAACGGCACGGTCAAGCTGGTGGGAATCTCTACCCAGCTGACCGACACCGATGGCTCCGAGTCGCTGAGCGTCAAGCTGGGCGGCATCCCGCAAGGCTCCGTGCTGAGCGATGGCGCCGGCCACACCGTGACCGTGGGCAAGACCGAGGTGGATGTAACGGGCTGGAACCTCAACGGCCTGACCATCAAGCCACCGGCCTATTACCAGGGCCAGTTCGATGTGAAGGTCACTTCGACTTCCACAGAAAGCGTTGGCGGCAGCAAGGCCGTCAGCGAAGGCTCGATCAAGGTCACGGTGTATCCGGATACCTACAACACCAGCAACCTGACGGTGGACAGCGACAGCGTCAGCGGTACCAGCGGCAACGACATCGTGGTTGCCGACGTTAATGGCCTGCACGTAGTACCAGGCCAGGACTACAACCTGGCGTTCATCGTCGATACCTCTGGCAGCATGGGCTCCAATGGCGTGGCCGCTGCCCGCAATTCGCTGAAGTCCGTGTTCGAGACACTGGTCAACAGCGCCAAGGGCGCGCAGTCCGGAACCGTGAACATTCTGCTGGTGGACTTCTCCAGCCAGGTCAACACCACCGTGTCGATCAACCTGGCCGACAAGAACGCCCTGGCCACCCTCAACGCCGCATTGAACAAACTCTCCGCAAGCGGCAACACCAACTACGAAGATGCGTTCAAAACCACCGCAAACTGGTTCCGTGAGTTGATCGAAGCGGGCAGCACTGGCAGTCGCCAGACATTCTTCATCACCGATGGCAAGCCCAACTACTACCAAGATGATGAACGCATCAATCCAACCTTCGGTAATTCAGGCTACAAGCTGGATCAGGTACTGGACGGCTACAAGATTGGTACTGTCGTGTACCGGGAAATGCTTGGCAGCAATACCCGTTACAGCATCGACAAGAACGGTTACCTGACCGTTGAATACAAAAGCGATGGCTGGTGGTGGACCGATTCCAATGCCACAGGACAGTTGCACGCCCAAGGCGACGGGACCTACGAGCTTTCCGAAGTCACCGCGGGCCGCTGGCAATCAACCGTGGATCAGAATTCCCAGCAAGGCTTCGAGAAGCTGTCAGAGGTTTCCACTGTCGAAGCCATCGGCCTCAACAAAGGCGTCAACGCCAACGACCTGAAGCCCTACGACAGCGACGGCAAGCCGCAGACCAACATCGACCCGAGCAAACTGGCCGAAGCCATCCTCGGCCACACCGAAGCGGCTGCGCCGGGCAACGACACCGTCAAGGGTGGCGATGGCCACGACATCATCTTCGGTGACCTGATCAGCTTCGACGCGATCCCGGGTAATGGCATCGAGGCCATGCAAGCCTATGTGGCCGGCCGGCTGGGCACCACCGCCGACCAGATCGATGGACGCGCACTGCACAAGTACATCAGCGAGCATGTCAGCGAGTTCGACGTGTCGGGAAGCAATGATGGCAGCGATACCCTGCTGGGTGGCGATGGCAATGACATTCTCTTTGGCCAGGGTGGCAATGACTACCTGGACGGCGGCAAAGGGAACGACGTTCTGCTCGGCGGGACCGGCAACGACACGCTGATCGGTGGCCAAGGCAACGACGTACTGGTCGGTGGTGGCGGTGCCGATATCTTCATGTGGAAAGCCGGCGACACCGGCCACGACGTCATCAAGGACTTCAACAGGGACCAGGGCGATCGCCTCGATCTGCGCGACCTGCTGCAGGGTGAGAAGGCCAGCACCATCGATGACTACCTGAAGATCACCACGGTCGGCGGCGATTCGACCCTGCAGATCAGCAGCCAGGGCAAGCTCAATGAGGCCGGCGGCCTGGCCAACGCCGATGTGACCATCAAGCTCGAGGGCGTCAACTGGTCGAACACCACGATCAACTCGTTGATCAGCGGTGGTGACCCGACCATCAAGATCGACAACTCCAACAGCTGAACCCACCCGATACGGCGGCCCTCGTGGCCGCCAGCGGGGGCTGGGCTTCACGGGGCAATGCCTGACGGCGCATACTCGTGCGCCGACGGCGCGCCAGGTGAACTTTGCCTATGCTGCTGCCTACCAAGATGGAATCAATGAGACGAGGGTCGACGCCATGTTCTACGTGCAACGCGACGCCGCGGGCCAGCTGCAGCGAGTAGAAGCCGCGCCCTACGCCGATTACACCGAAATCCTCCCGGCCGACCATGCCGAGATCCAGGAATGGTTCGCGGACGATGTGGTGGAAAACAGCCTGCGTCAGCTCAAGCAGAGCGACCTGGACATGATCCGCGTATTGGAAGATCTGATCGAGGTGCTGACCACCAAAGGTGTTATCAGCATCACCGACCTGCCCGCCGGCGCCCAGGCCAAGCTGCTCAATCGCTCCTCGGCGCGCAAGGCGTTGGGCAGCCTGAACAACTTGATCGAAGAAGACGAGGAAGGTGGTTTGATCTGAGTCGGGAGGGGATCGTTCTGCACGTTGGGCTGACCTATAGGAGCGGGCTTGTCCCGCGATTGGCCGGCCCTGCCATCGCCGCCGCATGGCAAGGGCTTCGCCCTTGATCGCGGGCAAGCCCGCTCTCACAGAGGGAGCTTTGAGGCTTGAAGGATGCACGGCCTTGTGGGCTTGTCCCGCGATGGCCGGCCCTGCCATCGCCGCCGCGTGGCAAGGGCTTCGCCCTTGATCGCGGGGCAAGCCCGCTCCTACAAGGCTTGAAGGGTGCACGGCCCTGTAGGAGCGGGCTTGTCCCGCGAACACCGGCACAGCCGGTGCCATGTATCACGCAGCATGCTTCAACGCCAGGGTGCAGGCTCGCCGACCAGTTGCCCCTGGATCCCTCGCACACCCATCTCGCGCAATACCTGCAGCTCCCCTTCTGTCTCGACCCGCTCGGCAATCAGCGGCAAGTCGATGCTGTGCGCCGCCCGCTGCACCGCTTCGATGAACAAGCGCTTGTGCTGTTCCTGGTCGATGTTGCGGATGTAGCTGCCATCGATCTTCAGATAGGCCAGACCCAAGTGGGCCAGGTTGCCGATCATGCTGAAGCGACCGCCAAAGCGTTGCAATGCCAGGCCGAACCCCAAGGCATGCAGACGGCGCGTCAGTTGTTCGAGCATCTGTTGCTCGGGCAGTTGCTCCTCGCCGATCTCCAGCGTAAGGCGCGAGCCAAGCTCGGCATGCTGGCCCAGCATTGCATGGATCTGCTGCAGCGCACCGGCATCGGCCAGGGTCGCCGCAGACAGGTTCACCGCCAAGGCATCACCATGGGTTTTCAGATGCGCCAGCACTTTTTCCAACACCAGCACATCCAGCCGAGGCATCCAGCCGAAGCGCTCCAGCCAGGGCAGGAAGCGGCCGGCCGCCACCGCCTCGTCCGGCGCGTCGTGCAGACGAGAAATGACCTTGTAGTGCAGTACCCGCTCCGGCGTGCGGCTGTCGACCACCGGCTGGAAAAATAGCTCGAACTGCCCCTTGGCCAGCGCCCGGTCCAGCCGCTCATGCCAGGCATGGTGGCTATCGGCAGCCTGCGCCGCGATCCCCTGCTCCAGGCATACCCAGCCAGGGTCAGGCTGGCTCTCGGCACGGGCCAGGGCTTCGTCGGCCAGCTTCAACAGCGCATGCGGCGCATCCCCTGGGCTGTAGGGCGCCAGGCCGATGCAGGCCACCGGGTCGACATCGCTGGCGCCGGTCTGGTGCAGGCTATGAAGGGTGGACTCCAGAGCCTGGGCCAGCTGTATCGCCTCGTCATGAACCATACCCGGCGCCAGCACGGCGAATTCACCTCCACGGCTGCGGGTGATCAGGTTGTTGGTTTCGGGGTAGTTGGCACAGGTGCGCCGTAATTGTTCACCCACCGCTTGCAACAACTGATCGGTACGCTGGCCGCCCAGGCGAGCATTCAGGCCAGCTAGGTCCTGCACTCGCAAGAGCAGCAGGTAACCTGCACGCGCCTCTTCCAGGTTGCTGACACGAGCGTTGAGCTGCATTTCGAAATAGCGTCGGTTGGCCAAGCCCGTCAGGCTGTCCTGGTAAGACTCCGCGCGCAGCTTCTCGCTACGCTCGGCCTGTTCGTTGAACAACGCCTTGAGCTTCTCGACCATCTGGTTCATGGCCTGCACCACGCGGCGCAGTTCTGGTGTACGCGGCAGCTCCGGCAGGCTGAGAAATTCGCGCCGGGCGATGGCGTGGGACTGGGCGACCATATAGTCCAGCGGACGCAACTGGCGCCGCAGCAAGAGCGCGCCCAGTACAGCGCTCGCCGCACCACATAGCAGCAGCCAGCCGAGGCTGCCCAGGGCGCTCTGCCAGAGCTTGGCCAAGGCGAACATCGGGTGACTGACCACTTCGACCCGCGCCGCCTGCTGCCAGCCGCGGCTGACGATGGCATCGCCACCAGCCGGCTCCAGGCCGATCAGACGAATGAACCAGGCAGGTACGCCGTTGCTGTCTGGCTCGGCATGACGCTCTACCAATACCGCATTAGAGCCCAAGTCGACGACCTTGATGCTCGAGTAGTAACCACTATCGAAAATCGAGCTGACCATCAGCTCGACCATTGCCGGGTCGTCGATATTGGGGGTCAACGACAGGGCCAGTGCAGTGGCCGCGTCCTGGGCATGGGAACGCAACTGGTTGATGTACTGGCTGCGCGAGCTTTCCAGGCTGACCATGAAGCTGCCGCTGAAGGCGACCACCAGGAACAGACAAATGGCAAGCAGCAATTGTTTGAAGAGTGACATCTGTGCTCCTTCAATAAACCGGTTCGGCCGGGAACCCTTCGGCCTGCATTTTCTTCAGCAAGTCCTGCCAGCGTGACAGGCGCTTGGTATCGCCGACCTTCTTGTTGCCTGCCGCCCCCGTCAGCCACAAGCCTTCACCATTGAAGGCATACACCGGCAACAGGTCGGTACGCTGGCTGGCCGGCTTGATGGCATCCATCAGGCTGTCGAGCACCAAGGGCTGAGCCTGTGGGCTTGAATAATAGGTCAGGACCATATGCGCCCTATTCTGGCGCAGGGCCTTGACGTAGGTGATGCGCAGCTTTTCGCTGGGTATGCCCATGCGTCGCAGGCTGAAATATTTGGCGATCGCGTAGTCTTCACAATCGCCAGCGCCTTTGATCAATGACTGGATCGGCGTTGCCCAATAGTCGACTTCGTGCCACAGGTCGACATCCTCGACATAGCGCAGCTGTTGGTTGAAGAAGCGGTTGACCGCTTGCAGTCGCTCCAGCTCGCTGCCCTGCTTCTGGGTAGCCAACAGGTTCTGCCAGGCATCGATACGGGCCTGGCCCGCTCCCAGCTGGCCATAGAGCGACTGCGCGCGTCGGCTGATCTGGGAAAAATCCCAATCCGCTTGCAACCCGCCCAACAACAGGCAGCCGAACAGCGCGGCAAGGCCGATACGCCGCAGAGCTACTATCAGCATAGGGGGTGTTGCCACTGTGCAGACCCGTCCAGCCTCTGGAAAAACCGTGATGGTGCTGCCTGTGGAAGGAAAAGACAATGGCACATTAGAATCACGGCATGTTGTCCACAACCAGATTTCTTCCGTACTCCAGAGAGAAAAGTACTGCTTTCCTCACCTTGAGACTTCCTTCACGATAGCCGCTTTCCTGCCTCGGCCTAACCCCCTTGGCCAGTGCCCGCATCGTCGCGACGGTTTGACAATTGCCCCTCCAACTCACTAATGTAATTGGATCCAATTTCTAACAGGCATCGAGGCATACACCGCTTGGCCGAGAAAATTCGACTTCTAAAAACCATTCTGGGCAGTGAGCAGGTGCCACCGCATCAAGCCCGTAGCGTTATCGAAGAGCGCCTGCGCAGCGCGATCGTCGATGGCCGCCTGCCACCTGGCACGGCCTTGCGTCAGCAGGAAATCGCTACGCTGTTCGGAGTGAGCCGCATGCCAGTGCGCGAAGCCTTGCGCCAGCTGGAAGCGCAATCGCTGCTACAAGTCGTCATGCACAAGGGTGCCGTGGTGGCTCCCTTGATCGGCGAGGACGCAGTCGATACCTATGCGCTGCGTGTGCTTCTCGAGTCCGAAGCCTTGCGCCAATCGATTCCGTTGCTCGATACCCATGATATCGCCCAGGCGCGCGGCTATATCCAGCAGTTGGAAAACGAAACCCGTCACGCGGAAATCGGTCGCCTCAACCGCTTGCTGCACATGGCGCTCTACTGTAAAGCACCTAACCAGAAGCTGCTGCGCATGATCGAAATCGAGCTCAACGAAGAAGAGCGCTTCCTGCGCTTCCACCTCTCCTCGATGGGCCTGGGCAAACTTACCCAGGACGACCATATTGCCCTAGTGGACGCCGCCAGCGACAAGCAGGTGGATGAAGCCGTCAAGATCCTGGAAGAACACCTGAACAACGCCTCTCGCACCATCCGAAACTACCTGAACAGCCAGTCGGCCCGCTGAGGTCGAGTGCACGCCTCCGAAAGCGCCCTGCTTCCGGAAACCTTCTCGTGAAAATTGGCTTGCCCGCTACTCCATTGCGCGCGGGCGAACGCTGATACCCCCTCACCGCCTCCTCCATTGCACCGGACGCCTGCAATTTCCCTGGCACTCATACGCCGCGGTTGGCCCGTCACCCTTCCCCTTCTTTTTTGCAATCCCTGGCCACTAGCATGGCAGCGCCCACCATTTCGGCCCACTCTACACCTCGCAACGATGCCGATCGCCATCGACAGGCCTGATCGTTGCCTTCCCATTCTTCATCAGGAGGGGCCGACGACCGGGGCACGACTGACAGCAGCGCCCCCAAATTTACCAATACGAACGCCTAATTCACCAAGTGCTCAGGTGACACATTCACCTACAGATTAAGAATTTTCTGATACCCATTATCGGAAGGGGCACTTTTTTGCCAAATAAAACTTCATTGAAAGTTTTATCGGACCCGCTCGGCCTTAAATAAACTAAAACTCAAAAAAAATAAAAAAACAATTGCGAACAACTTTGCAATTGCTCTAACTTTTATCTCCGTCAGCAGGCCATCGCCTGCGACCGCGATAACGCAGCGCCTTTAGCCTGCGCACCTTCAACGCCTACTAAACATCGAACTCAGCCTCGAGGCCTTCGCACGCCCCTTATAAAGCGACGCAACAAAGCAATCGATCACTTATTGGAAATTTTCACCCCAGGAGTTCAACATGCACTCACTGCACCGCACACTTTCGCTTAAAAAACATCAACTTTCGCAACACCCTGTCTTTTCCGAAATCACGTCGTTGATGGTATTGCGCCGGTTCATGGAAACCCATGTATTTGCAGTATGGGACTTCATGTCATTGACCAAGCGCCTGCAACTTGAGCTGACCTGTATCAGCTTGCCCTGGCTGCCTCCGGTTGACCCGGCGGCTGCCCGCTTGATCAACGAGATCGTCCTGGGCGAGGAAACCGATGACCGTATCGATCATGGCCACTACAGCCATTTCGAGCTGTACCTGGACGCCATGCGGGAAGTGGGCGCGAACACCACTGCCATCGAGCAGTTCGTTGCACTTCAGCAGCAAGGCTTGCACTACTTGGATGCCCTGCAGCGCTGTGGCGCCCCAGAGGCCGCCCAGCGTTTCGTCCGCCACACTCTGAGCGTCGCTCTCGACGCCCCTCGCCATCAGGTGGCCGCTGCATTCCTGCATGGGCGGGAGAGCGTCATCCCGGCGATGTTCCAGCAGATCCTCGATCAATGGGATATCGGTCGCGATCAGGCTCCGACCTTCCGCTATTACCTGCAACGCCACATAGACGTCGACTCGCAAGACCACGGCCCTGCAGCGGAACGGCTGCTGGCGAGGCTGGTCGACCAGGACCCGCAGCGCCTGGAAGAGGTCTACCAGGCCGCCATTACCGCGGTCGACAACCGAACGGCTCTGTGGGACCGGGTGCGTACCCAGCTTCACACCGAATTCGGCGAGGTGGCCCAATGAACGCGCCAAAGTACAGTTCGTTCGCCGATATATGGGAAGCGCGGGCAACGATCCGCACCCGGCCGCGCCGGCTGCTGGAGGACGACCAGCGGCTGATCTATCCACTCTGCCGCCAACCGCTGGTACTCAGCGCCACATTCCAGCGCGAATGCCCGCAACTACGGGATTTCGTGTTGGTACAGAGCCTCTACAAGTTCATCAACGACGTCGTGATCTTCGAGACCGAAATCGTCGACAGCACCGCACGGCGCATCGCCAAGGAACGCTTCGCCATACCGTTCCCCTATGCCTGCCGCTACGACGCCATGACGGTCGTCGTGGATGAGGACTACCACGCGCTGGTGGCCATGGACTTCCTTCAACAGACCATCGCCCTGACCGGCATCGAACCAATCGCCCTGCCTCGGCAAATAGAACTCAGCCGGGCCATCCCCGCGGCATTGGCTGAAGTCCCCGAGCAGCTGCGTGACGCCGTGGAACTCATCTGCGTAGGGATAGCCGAGAACACCTTGACCGATGATGTCGCCGCCTTTTCCCGCGACGATACGGTCAAGCCTTCGATCAAGGGCCTGATGGCCGACCACCTGCTCGATGAAGGGCGCCACTCCAGTTTCTGGACACGCCTGACACGGATCTACTGGCAAACCGCTCCCCAAGCCGACCGTGAAGCCATCGCGAAGGTTTTGCCTGTGTTTCTTGGCCAGTACCTGACCAACGATCTGCAGCAAGAATTCGATTTCACGCTGATCGAGGCCTTGCCGGTCGCGCAAGACGTTCGCCAGGCCTTGCGCGAAGAAGTTCGCAGTCTGGCCTACCCGATCAATCACCAGCATCCGCTGCTGGGCAACATCCTGCGCTTCCTGCGCAGCAGCTCGATGCTGGAGTCGCCCTGCGTGCAGGACGCGTTACGTAATTATCTGCCTTGAGGAAGCTGTCATGAGACGCCTCGACATACTCCTGGTGGGCAGCAGCCCCGCCATACGACAACTGGCCAGCCTGCTCGAGGAGCATGCTCATCGAACGACCGTGGTGACGACGCCGGGCGATTGGCGTCCGGCCTCGGCCAAGACCAACCATCTGGTAGTGGAGGATGGCAGCCTTCCACTGTGCGAGCACGACTGGCGGGGGTTGAGAGCCATGCCATTGCTCAGGCTGCGCTTGGGCGCGAGCTACGCGGGCATCCTGCCCACCGTCGAGCTCCTGTGCTGGTATGCCCATGGCACTGGTCAACGGCTGATCGAGCGCGTAGCGCTGCAGACCCCAGCTTCCGGTAACGGCCAACAGCTAAGGCAGGAGGCTTTGCAGGCCCTGGAGGACCTGCTCGCCTCAGTGGTGACGCGCTTCGCCCGTGACTCGCAGTACCTGGAACAAGCTCCGCTGATCGGCCCGCCCCTGCAAGAGCGTGAACACGGGCTGGACTGGCTGGACTCACTGGCGCACCGCCACCCCTTCAACCGAACGCTACGGGCAGACCTACTGGAGAAAGCGGAAACCTGCCTGATGGACCGACTCGAGCTGAGCCTGCACCGCTTCGCCGCCCAACCAGCGCTCAATGAGAACGGCACACGTACTTGCTATCGGCGCCTGCAAGCCCAGGCCGTCGGTATCCAGCGCGCACTGCTGCCCCTGCTGCCCAGCGCCGATGGACTACCGACGGTGGTCGCGGTCTGCATGGCCAAGTCACCTGCACTGTATGCCAGCCTGCTGGCGGTGCTCGGCTGCGCCGCGGTATATCTGCCGCTGGATCCGGCCACGCCGTTCGAACGGCGCCAGCGTATTCTGGACGATGCCGGCGCCTGTGCCCTCCTGCATGATGGCCAGGCCCATGACGGTGTGCCTGGGCTGGATGTGCGCACGCTGGCAGAAGTGACGGAACGACCATTGCCTTCGCTGCAGGTGCGCCAGCTCGCCCTGGATGCCCCTTGTGTGGCGATCTACACCTCTGGCACCACGGGGCAGCCCAAGGGCGTGCTGCTCAGCCAACGCAACCTCACCCACTTCACGAGCTGGTATGCCGACCACGTATCGCTCGATGCCAGCAGCCGGGTCTTGCAGTTTTCCACCATCGGCTTCGATGCATCGTTGCTCGACATTCTGCCGACGTTCGCCCATGGCGCCGAACTGGTGGTACCCAGCGAGGAACAGCGCCGTGATCCGGTGCAACTGGTACGGCTTATCCACAGCCAGGAAGTCAGCCATGCCTTCCTGCCGCCCGCGTTACTGAGCATCCTGCCCAGTGACGAGCATCTTGGTCTGCGCCACCTGATCACCGGCGGTGACGTGTGCGAGCCGCAGGTCATTGCCCGCCTGGCCGGACAGTGCCGGATGCACAATATCTATGGCCCGACCGAAACCACGGTGCTGGCCACCACCCGAGCATTCATCGCCGGCGACAGCAACCGTAACCTCGGCACACCGATTGCCAATACCCAGGTATTGATTCTCGATGACGACCTGCGCCCGGTGCCCGAGCTTACCCCCGGCGAGCTATACATCAGCGGGCCGGGTGTGGGGCTTGGGTACCTGAACAACCCGACGCTGACGGCGGAGCGCTTCGTCGAGCTGCGCTTGCCGGATGGGCGCAACCTTCCGGCCTACCGTACCGGCGATATCGCCCAATGGACGGCACAAGGCATCGAGCTCTGCGGGCGACGGGACAACCAGGTGAAGATCCGCGGTTTCCGGGCCGAACCGGAAGAAATCGAGCATTGCCTGCGCACCAGCAACCTGTTCGCCCAGGTCGCCGTAGTGATCGACGACCAGCGCCGCATCCTGGCCTTCGTCGCACAGCCGGCCCACGCCGAGGCCGAAGCTGCCCTGCGGGCCCATGCCGAACAGCAGTTGCCCGACTACATGCGGCCCGCGTTCTACCAAGTCCTGCAGCATATGCCCTATACCGCCAACGGCAAGGTTGATCGCAAGGCCCTGCATGCATCGCCCCTGGCGCTGCCGGCCCACGAGCGATCGATTCCTGCTACGCCAACCGAACAGCGTTTATGTCGGCTTTGGAGCGACCTGCTGGAATTGCCCGAAACGCAGATATCCACGCAAGACAGCTTCTTCAACCTGGGTGGCCACTCGATCCTACTGTCACGCCTGCTGTTGGAGGTACGCCAACAGTTCGGCCAAGGGGTAGCGATCAATCACTTCATCGAACAACCGACGCTGCAACGCCTGGCCGAACTGCTCGACCGCCCGGAGGCTCCACGGCAATGCCCGCTCGAGCGCCTGGAGCAGGACGCCAATCGTGAACTGGGCCTGCACGTGCTGCCGATGGACTGCCTGGGCGATGTGCACAAGGTCATCGTCACCGGCGCCAACAGCTTCCTCGGCGTACACCTGGTCGAAGCCCTGCTCGCCTGGGGCGCCACCGAAGTGGCCTGCCTGGTGCGCAGCAGCGATGGCCATACAGCCAGGGAACGCTTCGCCCAGGCCATAGCGGAAAACGGCCTCACCCTCGATTCGAGCCGCGTGCGAGTGTTCGAGGCCGACCTGCGCCAGCCTCGCCTTGGGTTGTGCGAAAGCGACTACGACTACCTGGACAGCAACTATGGCGCCCTGGTGCACAACGCCGCGCAGGTCAACCATGTGCTGGATTACCAGGCCTTGGCCGCAGACAACGTCGAGCCCTTGTTCGAATGCCTGCGCCTGTGCGAAGGGCGGCGCAAGAAGGTCTTCAACTTCGTCTCGACCCTTTCTGCCTGCAGCGCGGTGGGTGCCGATGGACGCGTGCTCGAGCAAGGACCGGCGACCACGGCGCCGATCTACATCCGCAACGGCTACAACCTGAGCAAATGGACCGGCGAGCGCATTCTCCAGCGAGCCCGCTCCCAAGGCGTGTGGGTCAACCTGTTCCGACCAGGGAACATTACCTTCGACAGCCGCAACGGCATCTGCCACCCCCAGCGCAACCGCCTGATGCTCATGCTCAAGGGCTCGCTGCAACTGGGCCAGGTGCCGGACCTGGCGATCGACTTCGATCTCATGCCGGTGGATTTCCTGGCCCGCTTCATCGGCTTCCATGCCAGCCGCCACCAGGCCGATGCATGGGTGTTCAACCTGCACAACCCCGAACCATTGCGCTGGCGCGACTACATGGCGGCCTTCCAGGAACAGGGGCACGGGTTCGACCTGGTCCCCGTAGAACAATGGCAACGCCAGCTCCAGCGGGTCGACCGCGACAACGCCCTGTTCGACGTCCTGGGCTTCTACCTCGAGGGATTCGGCGAAGACATTGGCGATATCGCGGCCATCGAACATGCCAACGCCCGTGCCGGCGTGCAACGCATGGGCACCTGCTACCCGGCCAAAAACCCGGCGTTGCTGCGCCTGGGCTGCCGCCATCTGAGCGACATCGGTTTCATCTGATCACAATCCCCGACAACAGGAGCAATACACATGCAAACCCTCAAACCCGACACCCTGATCCGCAACCCTGAAGGCTGCCAGGTAGTGGCCCATGTGGACATCGCAGCCCCTGCCGCGAGCGTGTGGAACATCGTGGGCAATTTCGCAGGCTTCCCGGTATTCATTCCCGCGCTCTCGCACATCGAGATGACCGGTAGCGGCGTGCGCTCCATCCGCAAGAAACTGTTCAAGGATGGCAACGTGGTCATTGAACAGCTGAACTCACGTGACGAGCAGGCCATGCATATGACCTGGAGCTTGATCTACACCAGCTTGAACATCGGCAACCTATGGGCGGCGATGCAGGTCGAGGCACTCGACGATGCCCACAGCCGGGCCACCTGGACCATCCAGGCCGAGCCATGGGCAGGTGGGGCCGAAGCGCTGCCGGGATTCCAGGCCTTCCTCCAGGGTTTTGCCGATGAAGCCATGGAGAATGTGAAGCACCTGCTGAGCTAGGCGTGCCTCCGCCGGCCCTGGCCGGCGGAGCCCTTTACGATGGATGGCGCGTCGATATCACCAGAGGACTGTTGCAAAAAATATCCAGCCCGCCAACAATGAGACTAATTATCATTCATACCCATTACCGCAGTGCGCTTCCATGCCTTCCAGAGACTCCCTGCACGTGCTCTACAACCACCACCACGGCTGGCTGTACACCTGGCTGCGCAGCAAGCTCGGCAATGCTGCCGACGCGGCGGACCTGGCCCAGGACACCTTCGTTCGCCTGCTGCAACGCGAGCATCTGGAACTCAATACGCCCCGTGCCTTCCTGCGTACCGTTGCGCGGGGCCTGGTGATCGACCATTGGCGCCGCGAGGAACTGGAGCGCGCCTATCTCGAAGCGCTGGCCCATGCGCCGCAGGCCGAAGTGCCGTGCGCCGAAACCCGCGAGCTCATGCTGGAGCTGCTCGAACGCATCGCACGCATGCTCGAGGGCCTCAAGCCCAAGGTGCGTCGCGCCTTCCTCCTGGCCCAGTGCGACGGGCTGAGCCACAAGGCGATCGCCGAACAGATGGGTATCTCCCTGCGCTCCGTCGAGCGCTACGTAGCGGATGCGCTCTACCATTGCTACCTGCTGCGCTATGAAGGCGAGCCCTGAAACGATGAGCATCAACGGACCCTCGGCCAACGTGGTCAAGCAGGCGATCCACTGGATGCTGCGCCTGCGTGAAAGCGGTCAGAACCCCGGCCTGCTGATGCAATGCGAGCAATGGCGCAACGCGCATCACGATCACGAGCTGGCCTGGCAACGAGTCACCAGCCTGCATCAGGACCTCAACCTGCGCACCATCCCCGGTGCCAGCGTCGCCCTGCAAACCCTGGAAACCAGCCAGCGCCGCCTGCACCGACGCCAGGCCCTGAAGCTGTTGAGCGGTGTCGCCCTGGCAGGCTCGGCTGCCTGGCTGGCCAAGGACCTGCAACTGCTGGACACCTGGACGTCCGACTTCGCGACCGGCACCGGCGAGCGGCGCACATTCGTGCTGCCCGATGGTTCGCAGTTGCAGCTCAACACCCGCAGCACCGCCGAACTGGCGTTCGACGAGCGGCAACGGCTTGTGCGCCTCCGGCAGGGCGAGTTGATGCTTACCTGCAACCCCCAACAGGCCCATGGACGCCCACTGCTGGTAGAAACCCGCGATGCGCTGCTCGAAGGCTTCGAGGGCCGTTTCGTGGTGCGCCAGGATGCCGATTGCACTCGCGTCAGTGTCAATGCGGGTAAGGTGGCCATGCACAGAGCCGGCCGTCCATTGTTGTGGCTCACTGGCGGGCAAACCTGGCGTCTGGACCACCAAGGCGTACGGCTGGTCGAGCATCCTGCAATGGATGCCAGCGCCTGGGCCGAAGGCCTGATCGTCACCCGCGATATGCGCCTGGCTGACTTTCTCGCAGAAATCTCCCGGTATCGTCATGGTTATCTCGGCTGCAGCGATGACGTTGCCGGTCTACGCCTTTCCGGTGTGTTCCGCCTGGAGGACCCAGACAAACTGCTGGAGCTGCTGCCACAGACGCTGCCAATTACACTTCGCCGACGCACGCGTTGGTGGGTACGGGTAGAACGGCTGGCTTGATTTCGTACATTTCTTGAACATTTTCTGGCGGGTTTTTCCTTCAGGACCGGCAAGGACAGTAAGCAACACCTTTCAGCCCTAACCGATTCCGCGGACCCTACCCATGCCAGACGCCCAGCCCTCGCTGAAACCCACCAATACGAATGAGTTTCGACCTGTCTTGAATTCAACCCTGCTCGGCAAGGCGATACGCGCCGCCTTGCTCGGCACCACCCTAGGCATGACCGGCGTTGCATCGCTGGCCATGGCCGCCGAACCGGTAAGCGTCAGCCAACCCTATGCGATTCCCGCAGGGGATCTGGACGCGGTACTCAACCAGTTCGCGCGTCAGGCCGGCATCACCTTGTCCAGTACCCCACACATGACTGGCGAGCTGCAATCCCCAGGGCTTCAGGGGCAATACTCCACAGACCAGGCGCTGCGCCAGTTGCTCAATGGCACCGGCCTGGAAGCGGTCAGCCAGGACGGTCGCAGCTATGTGCTGCATGCTCTGCCCGAGGATGCGGCGCTTGCTCTGCCCAGCACCGATGTGCGCGCCTTCACCCTCGGCAACGCCCTAGGCAGCATGGATGGCTACAACGCCACCCACAGCCAGGTGGCGACCAAGACCAGCATGCCGATCCTGGAAACCACCCAGTCGGTGTCAGTGGTTACCCGCCAACAGATGGACGACCAAGGCTCCCAGACCGTTGCCCAGGCCATGCGCTACACACCGGGCGTGCTGACCAACCCCTATGGCGCGACCCACCGCTACGACTATGTCGCCATGCGTGGCTTCAACGATGGCTCGGTAGATAACATCTATGTCGATGGCCTGAAGTCCATGGGTGACAACGGCACCTACAGCACCATGCAGGTGGACCCGTACTTCCTCGAGCGTATCGATATCCTCAAAGGCCCCTCCTCCGTGCTGTACGGCCGTAGTTCACCTGGCGGCCTGGTCGCGTTGACCACCAAGAAGCCGCTGTTCGATGCGTATCACCAGGTCCAGGCCACCGTGGGTACCCAAGGGCAGCGCGGCATGGGCTTCGACTTCAGCGGCCCTCTGGATGACGACAAACGCATCGCCTACCGCCTGACAGGCCTTGCGGATGCATCCGACACCCAGTTCGACCATAACAAAGAAGAGCGTTACGCCATCGCCCCTGCGGTGAGCATCGACTTCAGCGAAGACACCTCGCTGACCTTGCAGGCCTATCTGCAACACGACCCCAATGGCGGCTATCACGGTGGCAACCCGGCCGATGGCATGCTCCACCCGCGTAACGGCCTGCGCCTATCGGACCATTTCTTCGAGGGCGAGCCGGGGATCGACAACTACGAACGCACCCAGCAGTCGTTCAGCTATCAATTCGAGCATCGCTTCAACGATGTCTTCACGGCGCGTCAGAACTTCCGCTATCAGGATTCGGACGTATCGATGGACCAGGTCTATTCGGCCGGCTGGGCGGATGCCACCAGCAACATCCTCAACCGCGCCTACACCGGCGGTGACGAGCGCTTGCACTCGTTCATCATCGACAACATGCTTCAGGCGGAATTCTTCACCGGGGCTGCCAAGCACACCGTGCTGCTCGGCGCCGACTACCAGCGGCGCAAGGCCGATGTCGCCTGGCGCTATGGCACGGTCGATCCGCTGGACGCCGGCAACCCACACTATGGCAACGGCAACCTGCAGATCCTGGGCGAGAACAACTACCTACGACGTCTGCAGCAAACCGGTGTATACCTGCAGGACCTGGTCGAGCTGGATCAGTGGCGCTTTTCCCTTGGCCTGCGCCAGGACTGGGTGAAGGTATCCGAGGAAAACCGCGATAGCGACACCAAAGTCAACGACGACCGCTCCAAGTTCACTACCCGGGCCGGCGTGCTCTACCTGTTCGAGAACGGCATCGCGCCCTATGTGAGCTATTCCGAGTCGTTCAACCCCAACACCGTTTCCGACCAGGACGGCCGCCCGCTGGCGCCTACCGAGGGCACGCAGTGGGAAGCAGGTATCAAATACCAGCCACCGGGAACCGACAACCTGTTCACGGCCTCGGTGTTCCGCATCGAACAGGAAAACCTGGCCTCCAAGCAACCGAACGAAGAGTTCTACCGTGCGGTAGGCGAAGTGCGTTCCCAAGGCCTGGAGCTTGAAGCCCATGTGCAGGTCACTGATAACCTCAAGCTGATCGGCGGTTACACCTACACGGACGTCGAGTATTCCAAGGCCATGCCCAGCCTGGTAACGCCAGGCCTGGACAACAAGGGCAATTCCCCGACCCAGGCGCCTGAACAAATGTACTCGCTCTGGGCCGATTACAACTTCAGCCAGGGTGCCTTCGATGGCCTGCGCTTGGGCGGTGGGGTGCGCTATGTGGGGTACAGCTGGGTCGATGCGGAAAATAGCATGAAGGTGCCTTCCTACACCCTGTTCGACGCATCGATCGGCTATGACTTGGGCAAGGTCGGCCTCAAGGGCATGGATGTGCGGCTCAATGCCAACAACCTGACCAACGAGTCCTACGTCGCCTCCTGCGCAAGCCTGAACTACTGCTACATGGGCGAAGAACGCAATGTCAGCGCCACGGTCAGCTATCAGTTCTGATCTTCTTCCCGTGCCTGAAGCCAGCACCTGAACCAGGGGCTGGCTTTTTCGTTTCTGGCGTTTTTTCGGAGTCCCCCATGCGTCAACTCTATGTCCTACTCCATCGCTACCTGGGCCTGGTCGCCGCAGTGTTCCTTGCATTGGCAGGCCTGACCGGCAGCTTGTTGGCCTTTCACCACGAACTCGATGAATGGCTCAATCCAGGCTTCTACGAAGCGTCTGCCGTGGGCACGCTCCAGCAACCGGGTGTACTTGTGAACAAGGTACAGAGCGAACATCCGCGCCTGCAGGTCTGGTACATGGAATATCCACAGGAGGCCGGGCACTCCGCGCTCCTGGCCATGGTGCCGCGCAACGATCCGCAGTCTGGCCAGACCTATGACGAAAAGAACACGGTCTTCTACCTCGACCCGGTCAGCGGCGAAACCCTCGGCCAGCGCTATTGGGGCGAATGCTGCTTCTCTCGCGAGAACTTCATGCCGTTCATCCTGGAACTGCATTACAGCCTGACCCTGCCTGGCAACTGGGGCGTCTTGCTGATGGGTGTGGTGGCCATCCTCTGGGTACTGGACTGCTTTATTGCCGTGTTGCTCACCCTGCCCCGTGGTCGGCCGTTCTGGCGTAAATGGGCCACTGCCTGGAAGATCAAGGGCGGCCATGCCTACCGGTTGAACATGGATATCCACAGGGCAAGCGGCTTGTGGTTGTGGCTGTTGCTATTGCCCATCGCGATCAGCAGCGTGGCGATGAACCTGCCTGCACAAGTGTTCAAGCCAACGGTATCGCTTTTCTCGCCGGTTGAACCGAGCGTCTACGAAGCACGAGGCACAATGCCCAAAGAGGCGCTGGGGGTGACCCAACTGACGTATCAACAGGCATATCAGTTAGCTCAGGAGGAAGGCGCAAGGCTTGGGCTGACCGCGCCGATAGGCGAGCTCTACTACAGCTTCGAGTACAACTTCTATGGCGCAGGTTTTGGCCAGCACGATACCGATGCGCACGGTAAGTCCTGGTTGTTCTTCCACGGCACCGACGGGCGATTGTTAGGCCAGGAAATTGCGGGCCAGGGGACATTGGGAGAACAGTTCTACCGCTTGCAACTCCCCATCCATGGTGGACGCATCATTGGGGTTACCGGGCAGGTGTTGATTGCAATTCTAGGCGTGGTGATAGCGGTGCTTTCGATTACCGGGGTGTATATCTGGTGGCGCAAGCTGCAGGCCAGGCGTAGCAGCAGGCTGCGCAACGTCGGTGCGGCACGCCCCTCCCTGTAGAAGCGGCCTTGTGCCGCGAAGCGGGCGCGCAGCGGCCGTAGGTCCAGGTGGCGCGGGTGTACCTGGGTGATCGAGGATGCAGGTTTTGCGGCCTGCTTCGCGGCCGATCGCGGCGCAAGGCAGCTCCTACAGGGCGCGCGGTTGCCAGACCCCGGAAAGACAAAACCCCTACCTGCTCGCGCAGATAGGGGTTTTGCGAAATGAATCTTGACGATGACCTACTCTCACATGGGGAAGCCCCACACTACCATCGGCGATGCA
>NZ_JBLUPY010000050.1:0-25273 GCF_048068215.1 Pseudomonas sp. NY15372 | reverse complement strand
CCCCTTGCCGGGTGTGTAGAGGACTTTCACCTCCAAGTCACCTGCTCGGCCACCACAGCCAAGCGGGTTGCGCTAACGCGCAACGCGCCATGCCTGGCGCACATAAAAAAGGCCGCTGCAAACGCAGCGGCCAATCGAGACGTTAGATCAAGGAGCTTCAAAATCAACGTCGGTGAACCTTGCAGGCCCGAAAGGCAGGGGGTAGAGCCTTTCGTGCCAGCCAGTGAGATCAGAATAAGCGCTTGATGGCGTAGGAAAAATAGCCGCTTCCGACATTCACCTTTACGTTTTGAGTAAAAGTGCCTACCCCTGTAGATACGGTGCCGGCCGATTTTCTAGGGCGCATAGCCCATCCGCCAGCTGGTGGCCTGGGTCGCCGCCAGCAGCCGCTTGGCCGCCGGGCCGTGTTCGTCGGCATGGAATATCGAGGTCGGGCCGACCACGGTCATCACCGCTGCAATCTGCCCCATGGCGTTGAACACCGGTGCCGACAGGGCGTCCACGCCGGGCATCAGCAGGCCATGCACATGGTGCAGGCCGCGCTCGCGAATCTGTGTCAGCAACGGCTCGTAGTCGCCATACACCTGGTTCATCGCCGCCAATTCCTGCTCGCGCAGCTCCACCGTCTCCCGCTCCGGCAAGTGGGCGGCGAAGACCAGGCCGGTGGAGGAGCTCAACAGCGGTAGCACCGAGCCGATCTGGGTTACCACCGTCACCGCACGCACCGCAGGCTCGATGTTCACCACCGTTGCTCCCTGGTTGCCCCACACAGCGATGAAGCAGCTTTCGTTGAGCTCGTCGCGCAATTGCGACAGTGGCAGTGCCGCCACCTTCAGCACATCGATGCTGCCCAGCGCCGCCATACCCACCCGCAGCGCCTCACGGCCCAGGCCGTAGTGGTTGGTGGCCGGGTCCTGCTCGGCGAAGCCGCTGGCGATCAAGGCCTGCAGGTAGCGGTGCACCTTGCTCGCCGGCATCCCTACGTGCTCGGCCAGGCGTGACAGCGAGGTGGACGGGGAGAGTTCGGCAAGGGCCTTGAGGATGTCGGTGCCGACTTCCGCCGAGCGAACCTTCTGCTTGCCGGTGTCGGCAGGGGAGCTGGCTTTGGCCATGGGTGCGGGTATCCAGGGAGACAGGTGGGCGTCTTTATAGCTTGACGCCTTTCGGCAATCAAATTACGTTATTCGTAATCTGATTACGATAAAAACAATGCAGACGCGCTGCCATGCCTGGATCGCTCGCTCGAATGCGCAGCAGCAGGCGCACAGCCAGCTGCCAACAACGGCTCCCATCGAGCCCGGAGGCACCGATGACTCGCGACCCTTCCCCAGACCTTCAGTACCTGAGCGGCTTCGGCAACGAATTCGCCAGCGAAGCGCTGCCCGGCGCGCTGCCGGTCGGGCAGAACTCCCCGCAGAAAGCGCCCTACGGCCTGTACGCCGAACTGCTCTCGGGCACCGCGTTCACCATGGCCCGCAGCGAACAGCGTCGAACCTGGCTGTACCGCATCCGCCCCTCCGCGCTGCACCCGCGCTTCGAACGCCTTGAGCGCCAGCCGTTGACCGGCCCGCTGGGTGCCTCCACGCCCAACCGCCTGCGCTGGAGCCCGCAGCCGATTCCGGCCGAGCCCACCGATTTCATCGAAGGCTGGTTGCCCATGGTGGCCAATTCGGCCGCCGAGAAGCCGGCTGGCGTGAGCGTCTACATCTATCGCGCCAACCGCTCCATGGAGCGCGTATTCTTCAACGCCGACGGCGAGTTGCTGCTGGTGCCGGAACAAGGCCGCCTGCGCATCGCCACCGAGCTTGGGGTGATGCAGGTCGAGCCGCTGGAGATCGCGGTGATCCCGCGTGGCATGAAATTCCGTGTCGAGCTGCTCGACAGCCAGGCTCGCGGCTACATTGCCGAGAACCATGGCGCACCGCTGCGCCTCCCGGACCTGGGCCCGATCGGCAGCAATGGCCTGGCCAACCCGCGTGACTTCCTCACTCCGGCGGCGCACTACGAAGAGGCCACAGGGCCTGTGCAACTGGTGCAGAAGTTCCTTGGCGAGCACTGGGCCTGCGAGCTGCAGCATTCACCGCTGGATGTGGTCGCCTGGCACGGCAACAACGTGCCCTACAAGTACGACCTGCGCCGTTTCAATACCATCGGCACGGTCAGCTTCGACCACCCGGATCCGTCCATTTTCACCGTGCTGACCTCGCCGACCAGCGTCCACGGCCTGGCCAACATGGACTTCGTGATCTTCCCGCCACGCTGGATGGTGGCCGAGAACACCTTCCGTCCACCGTGGTTCCACCGCAACCTGATGAACGAGTTCATGGGCCTGATCCAGGGGGCCTACGACGCCAAGGCAGAAGGCTTCCTGCCCGGTGGTGCCTCGCTGCACGGCGTGATGAGCGCCCACGGCCCCGACGCCGAGACCTGCGACAAGGCCATCGCCGCGGACCTGGCGCCGCACAAGATCGACAACACCATGGCCTTCATGTTCGAGACCAGCCAGGTGCTGCGTCCGAGCCTGAAGGCCCTCGAGTGCCCGCAGCTGCAGGCCGACTACGATAGTTGCTGGGCCACCTTGCCGAGCACCTTCAACCCGAATCGGAGATAACCCATGAACCAGACCGCCATCGCCCGTAGCTGGGTCGAGCACGCCAATGGGCACAGCGACTTCCCGCTGCAGAACCTGCCTCTGGGCATCTTCAGCCGCCCGGGCCAGGCGCCGCGTTGCGGCGTGGCCATCGGTGACGCCATCCTCGATCTGGAAGCGGTGCTGGCTGCCGGCCTGTTCGACGGCCAGGCCAAGGCTGCCGTGGAGGCCACCCGTGGCGGCGCGCTGAATGCCTTCTTCGCCCTCGGCCGCCCAGCCCGTGTCGCCCTGCGCGAGCGCCTGCTGGCGCTGCTTGGCGAGCACAGCGAACACCAGGACGCGCTGAAACCGGCGCTGCACCCGGCCAGCGACTGCCAGCTGCACTTGCCGGCGAAGATCGGCGACTACACCGACTTCTACGTAGGCATCGAGCACGCCAAGAACGTCGGCAAGCTGTTCCGCCCCGACAATCCGCTGCTGCCGAACTACAAGTATGTGCCCATCGGCTACCACGGCCGCGCCTCGACCATCCGCCCCACCGGCACCGACGTGCGCCGCCCCAAGGGCCAGACCCTGCCAGCCGGGCAGGCCGAGCCGAACTTCGGCCCCTGCGCGCGCCTGGACTACGAACTGGAGCTGGGTATCTGGATCGGCCAGGGCAATGACATGGGCCAGTCCATCCCGATCGGCGATGCCGCCGAGCACGTAGCCGGCTACTGCTTGCTCAACGACTGGTCGGCGCGCGACATCCAGGCGTGGGAATACCAGCCGCTGGGCCCGTTCCTGTCCAAGAGCTTCATCACCACCATCTCGCCGTGGGTGGTCACCGCCGAGGCGCTGGAGCCGTTCCGCTGTGCCCAGGCCAAGCGCCCGGAAGGCGACCCACAGCCGCTGCCTTACCTGCTGGACGAGCGTGACCAGGCCGCAGGCGCCTTCGACATCGAACTGGAAGTGTTGCTGCTGACCGAGCGCATGCGCGAGCAGGGTTTGCCGGCCCATCGCCTGACCCTGAGCAACACCCGCAGCATGTACTGGACCGTGGCACAGATGGTCGCTCACCACAGCGTCAACGGCTGCCAGCTGCAGCCGGGCGACCTGTTCGGCTCGGGCACCTTGTCCGGTGCAGCGCCGGGCTCGTTCGGCAGCCTGCTGGAGATCACCGAGGGCGGCAAGCACCCGGTCGAGCTGGCCAGCGGCGAGCTGCGCAAGTTCCTCGAGGACGGCGACGAGATCATCCTGCGCGCGCGCTGCACCCGTGACGGCGTGGCGAGCATTGGCTTCGGCGAATGCCGCGGCAAAGTCATCTCGGCCAACTGAGGGGCAGGGCGATGGAGCTGTTCACCTATTTCCGTTCCACGTCGTCGTATCGGGTACGTATCGCCCTGGCGCTCAAGGGCCTGGAATACCAGGCCCTGCCGGTCAACCTGCTCAAGGGCGAGCAACGTGGTGCCGACTATGTGGCGCTGAACCCGCAAGGGCGCGTACCGGCCCTGCGCACCGACGAGGGCGCCCTGCTGGTGCAGTCGCCGGCGATCATCGAGTACCTGGAGGAGGCCTATCCACAGGTGCCGTTGTTGCCCACGGGGGCCGAGGCGCGGGCCAAGGTACGCGGCGTGGCGGCGATCATCGGTTGCGATGTCCACCCGCTGCACAACGTCAGCGTGCTCAACCAGCTACGCCAGTTGGGGCACGACGAAACTCAGGTCAACCAGTGGATTGCCCACTGGGTCGGCCAGGGGCTCGCCGCAGTGGAGCAGTTGATCGGTGACGAGGGCTTCTGTTTCGGTGACCAGCCGGGCCTGGCGGATGTGTACCTGATCCCGCAGCTATACGCCGCCGAGCGCTTCAACGTCGACCTCGACGGCTATCCGCGGATTCGTCGCGTGGCCGCCTTGGCCGAGGCGCACCCGGCCTTCGCCAAGGCGCACCCTGCCCGCCAGCCGGATACGCCGGCTCAGTGAATCGAACGCTTGGCCGACGGCAGTTGGCTAAGGCGTTCGCTCAGTTTCAGGCGCTGTACCGGGTCGTCGGTCAGTAGCAGGGCATGCTCGAGGTCGTAGCGTTCGGCCTGGGGGCAGTCCAGTTGCTGGTAGAGCGTGGCCCGGGCCAGATAGTCGCTGACCAGCACCGGGCCCAGCTGCATCACCCGTTCGGCGTCGATCAGCGCGGCCAGGGCATTATCGTTGCTGCCGTGTAGGTGGCGCAGGTTACGTGACAGGCGTTGGAGCATCTGTGCAGGGGTGGCGCTGCGCATGTGTTCGGCGGTCAGCGGCATGTGCGGGCCGAACTGGCGGGCGAGCAGCTCGCGGCAGTCGGCCGGGTACAGGCGTCGGCCGCCGCACGGGTCGAGCAGGTGGTCGGCACCGGGCACCCGGAGCAGGAAATGGCCTGGGAAGTTCACCCCTTCCAGCGGTATCGATAGCCGACGCGCCAGCTCCAGGGTGAGGATGGCCAAGGTCAGCGGCTGGCCGCGACGGCGCTGTAGGACCTTGTCCATCAAGGCCACCTGAGGTCGCAAGGGGTGGTACTCGTCCTGCTGGAAACCCAGCGCGCTGAGTTGGCGCAGCAGCGGCTGGGCCAGTTCGTGCAGGGGCAGCATCGGCAACTGCGCGCTGATCTCCCGTTGCAGGTCATGCAGATGGGCGAGGCTCGCCGCCGGGTCCAGCGCCCGGTCGTGTTCGGCGGCGATCCACAGCGTGGCCTCCAGCAGGGCGACAGGCTCGCGATCCAGGCAGGCCAGGCAGGCTTGGCGTGGGTTCATGGGCATCTCCACATACGCTTATCTTTTAGCCCTGGGCGGTGCTTTCGTCCAGTGGTCTGCCCGGGGTTCAGGCCTTGGCGGGCTGCCTATACTGGTAGGAGCACCTCTCTGGGGAGCCCGTTGATGTTCGCGCTCATGCAAAGCACCCGTACCCAGTCGCTGCACCTGTGCATCGACCCGCCCACGGGCCTGAAGGCCGTGGTGGTGATTCACAGCGAGCAACTGGGGCCAGCCATGGGCGGCTGCCGCTACCTGCCTTACGCCGATGATGAAAGCGCCATGACCGATGCCATCCGCCTGGCTCAGGGCATGAGCTACAAGGCGGCCCTGGCCGGTTTACCGTTGGGTGGTGGCAAGGCGGTGATCGTGCGCAACCCCCATGTGGAAAACCGCGCAGCGCTGTTCGAGGCGTTCGGCCGCTTCGTCGATAGCCTGCAAGGGCGCTTCATCACGGCCGTGGACAGCGGCACTTCGACCCTGGACATGGACTGCATCGCTCAGACCACACCACACGTCACCAGCACCACCGCCTCGGGCGACCCTTCACCGCACGCGGCCATGGGCGTGTTCGCCGGCATCCGCGCCACATCCATGGCGCGCCTGGGCAGCGACAACCTCGAAGGCTTGCGGATAGCGGTGCAGGGGTTGGGCAATGTCGGCTATGCCCTGGCCGAACAACTGCATGCGGCGGGTGCGGAGTTGCTGGTCAGTGACCTGGACCCAGGGCGTGTGCGCCTGGCAGTGGAGCAGCTGGGGGCCCACCCGGTCGCCAGCGAAGCACTGGTCAACACCCCTTGCGATATCTTCGCGCCGTGCGGCGTGGGGCCGGTGCTAAATGGCCAGAGCGTGATGCAGTTGCGCTGTGCGGCGGTGGCGGGGGCGGCCAACAACCAGCTGACCACCTTGCAGGTAGCCGACCAACTGGAAAAACGCGGCATCCTCTATGCCCCGGATTATGTGATCAATGCCGGTGGCCTGATCTACGTGGCGTTGACTCATCGAGGCGAGAACCTGGGAACGATCACCTCGCACCTGGCGCGCATTCCCACACGGTTGACCGAAGTGTTCGCCCATGCCCAAGCGGAAAAACGTTCGCCAGCGAGGGTGGCGCAGATGCTGGCGGAGCGGTTGCTGTATGGGTGAGCCGGTGTTGCCTGTGCGGTCGCAATCGCGGGCAAGCCCGCTCCCACAGGGTGGCTCTGCAAAGCCTGATTTATGTATCAGCTCAGTTTCTATGAGAGATCACCTAGCCCTTCGGAGCGCTGATCCTCTGTGGGAGCGGGCTTGCCCCGCGATTGCTGCCGCACAGGCACGCCACTCCAGTCATTACTCCGCACCGCCCTCAAGCAGTTCCGCCAGCGCATCCGGCTGGTTCTTGAACGCCCGGGCGAACACATCGCGGTTCTTGGCCATGTAGATACCGGCTTCCTCGACCTGCTGCTCGGTCAGCGACGGCACCGCCTTGTGCAATACATCGGCCAGGCGCTCGGCCAGCTCGAGCATCTTGTCGTGACGATCTGCCTCGGCCTTATCCATGAACAAGCGCTCCGGGTCGCGGCTGCTGCGGTACACCACTTCGACGGCCATTCATCACCTCTGTGCCTTTTTGCTGTGAATTGCGGTTTGCTGTATGCATATACAGTATCCGGTCAGGCCATGTAGATGCAACCACGATGATGGCCTTTTTTCACTGAGCCTAGCCCACAGGTGCCTTGCGGCAATCGGTCGCCTTCCAAGCCAAGGGCCTGGCCCTTTAACTGCATGCACAAAGCGTCACAGGCGTGACGCATCATCCTTCAGCTCGTATCGGGGAATCGAACATCGTGAACATCAAATGGGCAGAAAAACTGCGCAAGGGCCTGCACGGCTCCGCCGACTCGCTGGGCAACCTGTGTGTCGAAGGTTTCCATTACCTGGCGTTGTTCGGTATCGGCGCCATCACGGCCTACGCGGCGGTCATGACCTTCCTGGACATGCTGGGCAAGGGAGGGGTCAGTGTCGATGACATCCTGCTGCTGTTCATCTACCTGGAGCTGGGGGCGATGGTCGGGATCTACTTCAAGACCAACCACATGCCGATCCGCTTCCTGCTGTACGTGGCGATCACTGCCCTGACCCGCCTGCTGATCGGCGATGTCTCGCACCACAAGGCGCCTGACGTCGGGCTGCTGTACCTGTGCGGCGGCATCCTGTTGCTGGCGTTTTCCATCCTGGTGGTGCGCTATGCGTCGTACCGCTACCCCTCGACCAAGGTGCTCGATGCCAACGGCAAGGAAGTGGAAGAGGGCAAGTGAGGGTGGTATGCCGCTAACGCCGGCCGGGGCGGGTGGGGCTGTGAAATCCGGGGCGTGGCCGCAGCCTGGGATCACGCCAAGGGGGCGTGAGGTTTGCGCGCCGCCCTGGATATCAACATGAGCTTTGACGACTACGTGCTGACCGAAGAAATCCGCCACTACCTGACCGCGTTCTTTGCCCCGCTGGGCATTGACCCAGACGCTACCTACCTCAACGGAATCGCCGATGTCATCGACGAAGACGTGGTAAGTGTCCGCACCCTGGTCGAGGAGGCCGAATACTGGGTCGAGCGCGAGGAAGTACCGACCTACGACCAAGGGCTGATCGGCTTTTTCAATGCGCCCGCCACCTTCGACCCGGCATCGCGTGTACGTGGCTTGCGCTTGTCCGATTTCGAGCGGGTAATAGACAGCCTGCTGCTATCGCGACGCTGATCGCCAGGCAGCCTGCACCGGTTTGCGTGGCAAGCGGGCCAGGACTTCCACGGCCAGCCCTTGGCGGATGCTGTCGATGACCCGTTGCAGACGCTGCGGGTCGTTGCGTTGGGCGGCGGTGATCAAGCGCTTGGCCGCTATACCCTTGTCGTCCGAGAGCGTGAGCATGATGCTGCCATCCAGGCTTTCGATACTCAGGTTGACCCTGTACTCGGGGGCGAAGGCGTCGCTGATCTGGTCGAATGGATTGTGCATGGTCGTTGTCTGTGAAGAAGTGACTGCAGGGGTTGACCGGGTGGGCGCCGGGTTGGTTCAGGCCCACCGACCAGTGGAAACGAAAACGCCCGGCGTATAGCCGGGCGTCGTTGTGCCATGCAGCGGGTCAGGCTTCGGGGTCACTCAGCTGCAGCACGCCACGTTTGCTGCGCAACTTGCCGTAGAAGTGGTCCAGCGCGTTGTTCAGCTTACTGGCGGCGCCATCGACCGCCTGGTCCAGCGAAGTGGCGGTGTGGGTCACGGAAATCGGTTGATGGCCTTTCGGGCGAGCCTCCATCTGGCAGCGTTTGTCATGCGGGCCGGGCTTGGTGCCGTTCTCGTCGCGCAGGTGGACCTCGATGCGGGTGAGGTCGTCCTCGTAGCGTTCGAGGCTGCTTTCCAACGTGCTGCGGACCCACTCATTGAGCCGGATGTTGCTATCGATGTGGTTGCTGCTGTTGACCTGGATTTGCATGATTCAATCCTTATTCAGCTTGCTCGCAAGAGGCGCGCCTAGGCCACTGAGGCCCCTGGAATTTCTTCGCCTCTTGACTCTAAAGTCAGGCAACGGCGAAGCGAAATCAACCCCCTTCGAAAAATAAATTTCCTGTTGCAGTTCAGCAGGTGTGGATCGCTTGTAGGGACGGGTTTGCCTCCGCGATCGGACCGTAAGGCGACCCCTTGCCCGTTCAGCGGCTGAACGCCGCCCTGTATTCCCCAGGCGTCGCCCCCAACGCCTGGCGAAACCGGTTGCTGAAATGGCTGGCGCTGGCGAACCCACACAACAGCGCCACCTCGCCCAGCGGCAACGGGCCCAGGCGCAGCAGCCCGCAGGCCCGGTGCAGGCGCCGCGCCAGCAGGTACTGGTGCGGCGGCAGGCCGAAGCTTGCACGGAACATGCGGGCGAAATGGTATTCGGACAGGTTGCAGCGCAGGGCCAGCTCCCCCAGGGTGATGGGCTGCTCCAGGTGCGCTTCGATGTAGTCGATCAGTTGCCGGCGCTGATGCGGGGCCAGCCCACCTTTCAAGCGCAGCCCCTGGCGCAACCCCGCCTGGCCGAGTACGGCATGGTCGATGATTTCATGGGCCAGGCTGCTGGCCAGCAGGCGCTCGCCCGGTTCGTCCCAGTCCAGGCCCACCAGTTGGCGGAAACGCCGGGCCTGTAGCGGGTCGTCGAGGAATGTCGCCTCGCGCAATTGCATTTCCCGGGGTTCGCGGTCGAGCAAGCGGATGCAGCCGAGTGCGAATTGTTCCTCGCTGATGTACAGATGGGCCAGGCGGACTGCACCGTTGATGATCCAGTTGGACTCGTGGCCGGCGGGCATGATGCACAGCTTGTCCGGCGCGCCTTTGTCAGCCGGGCGCTGGCGGCGGAAGATGCCGGTGCCGTCGGCGATGTAGCAGGACAGGGTGTGGTGGCTCGGCGACTGATAGTCGCGGGCGTCGTTGCGGTTGCTCCACAAGGCTGCGGCCAGGCCGTCACCCAGCTGCGCGCTCAGTTCCAGGCGTGCATGGGGCGAGGCGTGCATGGCATTGAAGACTTGCAGCTGGGTCAGTGGCGTCATGGGTGATTCCTCTCGATGCCATCCTACTGCGGCGTTGGGTGGCTGGCAGCCCCCGTGACGGGAAAAGCGCAAGTTTGTGCAAGCGGGGCAATCGAAGGCGGGCAGAAACTGGTCTCCGGCGAGGGTTGCGCTCTCGATCGCTGCAACCGGCTTGTGCTGTTGCCGTGGGAGCCGGCTTGCCGCCGATGGGCTGCACGGCGGCCCCGTTCAGGTAGCCTGGAGAAACCTCATGAACCTGTCGCTGTACCTGCTAACCGTCCTGATCTGGGGCACCACCTGGATCGCCCTGAAACTGCAGTTGGGTGTGGTCGCCATCCCGGTGTCGATCGTCTATCGCTTCGCCCTGGCCGGCCTGATCCTGTTCGCCATCCTGTTGCTCACCCGCCGCCTGCAGCCGATGGGCAGGCGCGGGCATCTGGTCTGCCTGGCCCAGGGCCTGTGCCTGTTTTGCGTCAACTTCATGTGTTTCCTCACCGCCAGCCAATGGATCGCCAGCGGGCTGATCGCCGTGGTGTTCTCCACCGCCACCTTGTGGAACGCACTCAACGCCCGGATCTTCTTCGGCCAGCGCATCGCTGCCAACGTACTGGGCGGTGGTGCCCTGGGGCTGCTGGGCCTGGGCTTGCTGTTCTGGCCGGAGCTGGCCAGCCATGGCGCCAGCCGCCAGACGCTCTACGGCCTGGGCTTGGCGCTGCTTGGCACCTTGTGCTTCTCGGCAGGCAACATGCTGTCCAGCTTGCAGCAGAAAGCCGGCTTAAGGCCGATGACCACCAATGCCTGGGGCATGCTGTACGGCGCATCGATGCTGGCGGTGTATTGCCTGTCGAGCGGCATTCCCTTCGACATGGAATGGAACGCGCGCTATATCGGTTCGCTGATGTACCTGGTGATCCCCGGTTCGGTGATCGGTTTTACCGCTTACCTGACCTTGGTGGGGCGCATGGGGCCGGAGCGGGCAGCCTATTGCACGGTACTGTTCCCGCTGGTGGCGTTGAACGTCTCGGCAGTGGCCGAAGGGTACCAGTGGACGGCACCGGCGCTGTTGGGGCTGGTGGCGGTGATGGTGGGGAACGTGCTGGTGTTTCGCAAGCCCAAGGCCGGCAAGGTGGGGGCGGCGGTGGCCGTCAGGTGAAGACAGGGTTGGCCCTATCGCGGGACAAGCCCGCTCCAGGTATGCGCCAGCCCTGTGGGAGCGGGCTTGCCCCGCGATCGAGGGCGAAGCCCTTGGCAGGCGCCTCAGCTCTTCCAGACCTGCGGGTTCACCAGGTCCCGCGGTCGCTCCCCCAGCAGCGCCGCCCGTAGGTTATCGATCGCCCGATTGGCCATGGCTTCGCGGGTTTCGGCGGTGGCCGAGCCCACATGAGGCAGGGTCAGGGCGTTGGGCAACGTGAACAGCGGTGAATCGGCCAGCGGCTCCTTCTCGTATACGTCCAGCCCGGCGCCTCGGATCGTGCCGCTCTGCAACGCCTCGACCAATGCCGCTTCGTCCACCACCGGCCCACGGGATACGTTGACCAGGAACGCGCTGGGCTTCATCAGCTTCAGCTCGCGGGCCCCGATCAGCTTGCGCGTGGCCTGCGACAGCGGCACCACCAGGCACACGAAGTCGGCTTCGGCCAGCAGTTGCTCCAGGCTGCGGAATTGGGCACCCAGTTCCTGCTCCAAGGCCGGCTTGCGGTTGTTGCCGCTGTACACCACCTGCATGTTGAAGCCCAGGCGGCCGCGCCGGGCAATGGCTGCGCCGATGTTGCCCATGCCGACGATGCCCAGGGTCTTGCCATGTACGTCGCTGCCGAACTGGGCCGGGCCGACGGTGGCCTGCCACTGGCCGGCCTTGGTCCAGGCATCGAGCTCGGCGACTCGACGGGCGCAGCCCATGACCAGAGCGAAGCCCAGGTCCGCGGTGCTTTCGGTGAGCACGTCCGGGGTGTTGGTCAGGGCGATGCCGCGTTCATTGAAGTAGTCCAGGTCGTAGTTGTCGTAGCCGACCGAGACGCTGGACACCACCTCCAGCCTGGCCGCGCCTTCGAGCTGCGCCCGGCCGAGCTTGCGACCGACACCGATCAGGCCATGGGCCTCGGGCAGGGCTTCGTTGAACTGGGCGGCGACGTCACCGAGCTTGGGGTTGGGCACGATCACGTTGAAGTCTTGCTGCAGGCGTTCGGCCATGGCCGGGGTGATGCGGCTGAAGGCCAGGACGGTCTTTTTCATCGGGCTTCTCTGCAAGGCTGGGGAGCGGAGCCGGGCAGAAAAGCGGGGCCGCTTCACGGCCCTTTTCGCGGCACGAGGCCGCTCCTACAACGACCTGTAGGAGCGGCCTCGTGCCGCGAAAGGGCCTGTCTGCCAGACGTGGAGTCAATGGATAGCAACCTACCATTGTCCTCGGCCCCGATGCAGCAGCTTTTTCAGTTGGCGATCAGCAACTCGTGGGTCTTCAGGTCTGCCTCATGGGCCGCGAGGATCTCCGGCAACGAATTGCGCAGGTATTCGACCCAGGTCTTGATCTTCGCATCCAAGTACTGGCGCGACGGGTAGATCGCGTACAGGTTCAGCTCCTGCAGGCGGTAGTCGGGCATGATCCGCACGATGCTGCCGTCACGCAGGCCGTCGATGGCCGAATAAATCGGCAACACGCCCACGCCCATGCCGCTGCGGATGGCGGTCTTCATGGCGTCGGCCGAATTTACCTGGAACGGCGAGCTGGTGATGTTGACCACTTCCTGGCCTTCCGGGCCGTCGAACAGCCATTTTTCCAGCGGAATCACCGGGCTGACCATGCGCAGGCACGAATGCTTGAGCAGATCGGCGGGTTTGTGCGCGGTGCCATGCTTGGCCACGTAGTCGGGCGATGCGCAGACGATGCTGTAGGTGATGCCCAGGCGCTGGGAAACGAAGCCGGAGTCCGGCAGTTCGCTGGCCAGCACGATGGACACGTCATAACCCTCGTCGAGCAGGTCCGGCACGCGGTTGGCCATGGTCAGGTCGAAGGTCACGTCCGGGTGCGAGTCGCGGTAGCGGGCGATGGCATCGACCACGAAGTGCTGGCCTACGCCGGTCATCGAATGCACTTTCAACTGGCCGGCGGGGCGGGCGTGGGCGTCGCTGGCCTCGGCCTCGGCTTCCTCGACGTAGGTCAGGATCTGCTCGCAGCGCATCAGGTAGCGCTTGCCGGCCTCGGTCAGGGCGATACGCCGGGTGGTGCGGTTGAGCAGCCGGGTTTGCAGATGGGCTTCCAGGTTGGAGACCGCCCGCGAGACGTTCGCGGTGGTCGTATCCAGTTGCGCCGCAGCGGCCGTGAAGCTGCCGAGCTGGGCCACGCAACTGAAAGCACGCATGTTTTGCAGGGTGTCCATGGGTCACTCTCAAGGTAGAGGACAAAATTGTGACATGAAGTAACCAAAGCGGTCTTCAGACTAAAGCCGGATTATCGCTGTTTTGGTAACAAAGATTCGCAGGAATATACGCTTATCGCCAGTGCGACCGCCCCCTAGAATTGCCCGGCCTCATCCACCTCTTCCTCGGGAAATCGCAGCTGTGCCGCGTCGCATCATCAGAGCGCTGAGTGCGCTCAGTGCCTGTGCCCTTACCCTCACCTTGAGCGGCTGTATCGGAACCTGGGGCATCGCCCCGCAAAGCAAGACGCTGCAAGCCAATACCCTGACCACCGACGATGCGATCCGCGAAGCGGCCAGCGACGCCCATTGGCCGGACCAGCAGTGGTGGCGGGCCTATGGCGACCCGCAGCTGGACCGCTGGGTCGCGTTGGCCCTGGCCGGCAGCCCGAGCCTGGCCATGGCCGCGGCGCGGGTGCGCGAGGCCAAGGCCATGGCCGGCGTGGTGGAATCGGCAGAAAAGCTCCAGGCCAATGGCCAGGCGACGCTCAAGCGCCACAACTGGCCCGAGGATCAGTTCTACGGGCCTGGCGCGCTCTCCGGCGCCAACACCTGGGACAACAATGCCGCCATCGGCTTGAGCTACGCCCTCGACCTTTGGGGCCGCGAGCGCAACGCCAGCGAAAAGGCCGTGGACCAGGCGCACATGAGCGTCGCCGAGGCCCGCCAGGCTCAGCTCGAGCTGGTGAACAACGTGGTGCGCGCCTATATCCAGCTGAGCCTGCATTTCGCCCAGCGCGATATCGTCAAGGCTGAACTGGCGCAGCAGGAGCAGATCCTGGCGCTGGCCAAGCGTCGCCTGGACAGCGGCCTGGGCACCCATTTCGAGGTCAGCCAGGCCGAGGCGCCACTGCCCGAGACCCATCGCCAACTCGACAGCCTCAACGAAGAAATCGCCCTGGCCCGTAACCAGCTGGCCGCCTTGGCCGGCAAGGGGCCAGGGGAGGGCGCGCAGCTTCAGCGCCCGACCTTGACCCTGGGCGCACCGCTGAAACTGCCCTCGAACCTGCCCGCCGAACTGGTCGGCCAGCGCCCGGACGTGGTCGCCAGCCGTTGGCAAGTGGCCGCGCAGGCGCGAGGCATCGATGTCGCCCATGCGGGTTTCTTCCCCAACGTCGACCTGGTCGGCAGCCTGGGCTTCATGGCCACCGGTGGCGGCCCGCTGGAGTTTCTCACCGGGCGCAAGTTCAACTACAACGTAGGCCCGGCGATCAGCTTGCCGATCTTCGATGGTGGCCGCTTGCGCTCGCAATTGGGCGTGGCCTCGGCGGGTTATGACGTCGCCGTGGCCCGTTACAACCAGACCGTGGTCGGCGCGCTGAAGAACATCTCCGACCAGCTGATCCGCCGCGAGTCGATGAAGGAGCAGGCGCATTTCGCCGCCGAGTCGGTGGCCGCTGCGCAGAAGACCTACGACATCGCCATGGTCGCCTTCAAACGCGGCCTGACCGACTACCTCAACGTGCTCAACGCCCAGACCTTGCTGTTCCGCCAGCAGCAGATCGAGCAGCAGGTCCAGGCCGCGCAACTGGCCGCCCACGCCGAGCTCGTCACTGCCCTGGGCGGGGGCCTTGCGGCTGGCGAGGACGTGCCCGACGAACAGCGCCAGGCCGCCCCGAAAACGCCGGCCACCCTGGCTATCTTGGACACGCCGGGCCACACCGAATGAGTACCTCGAGCCTACCCCTGCGCTGGCTGCAAAGCCTGGAGTGGCGCCGGGGCTTCTTCGCCTGGGCGCGCACCGACGGCGTGACCTGGGTCTATATCTTCAAGATCCTGGTCGCCGCCTTCGTCACCTTGTGGTTGGCCATGCGCCTGGAGCTGCCCCAGCCGCGCACGGCGATGATCACCGTGTTCATCGTCATGCAGCCGCAAAGCGGGCATGTGTTCGCCAAGAGCTTCTATCGCGTGCTCGGTACCCTGGCCGGCTCGGCGATGATGGTCGCGCTGATCGCGATCTTCCCGCAGAACACCGAGCTGTTCCTGCCCAGCCTGGCCCTGTGGGTCGGGCTGTGTTCGGCCGGGGCCATGCGCTACCGCACCTTCCGCGCCTATGGCTTCGTGCTGGCCGGCTACACCGCGGCGATGATCGGCCTGCCGGTGCTCGAACACCCGGACCAGGCGTTCATGGCGGCGGTGTGGCGGGTGCTGGAGATCTCCCTGGGGATCCTGGTGTCGACCGCAGTCAGCGCCGCGATCCTGCCCCAGTCGGCCAGCGCCGCCATGCGCAATGCGCTGTATCAGCGCTTTGGCGTGTTCGCCGGCGTGGTGGTCGAGGCCCTGCGCGGCGACAGCCAGCGCGACCGCTTCGAAACCAGCAACGTCCGCTTTATCGCCGAAGCCGTGGGCCTTGAAAGCCTGCGTAACGTCACCGCATTCGAAGACCCGCACATGCGCAGGCGCTCAGGCCGCCTGGTGCGCATGAACAGCGAGTTCATGGCCATCACCACACGCTTCAACGCCCTGCACCGCCTGCTCGAACGCCTGCGCGCCCGTGGCCCGCTGCAGATCGTCGGCGCCATCGAGCCGGGCCTGGCGACGCTCGTCGAGCTGCTCGAGCCCTATGTCGGCCGGGCACTGACCGATGCCGACGCACTGCGCCTGACCCTGGAGCTGGCCGCCTACAAGGAAGGCCTGCAAGCCCAGGTGCGCACGCTTCGCGCCGACTACGTCCAGACCGACCCCAGCGAGTCCGACCTGCTCGACTTCCACACCGCCTTCGAGCTGCTGTACCGCTTCGTCGACGAGATGTACAGCTACGCCCAGACCCACGCCTCGCTGTCTGCGCACAACCACGAGCGCGAACACTGGGACGAACCCTACGTGGCCCAGACCAACTGGCTGGTGTCCCTGGCCGCCGGCGTGCGCGCCTCGGCGGTGCTGTTGCTGCTGGGCAGCTACTGGCTACTCAGCGACTGGCCCAGCGGCGCCATGATGACCCTGATCGCCACGGTGACCGTAGGCCTGTCGGCCGCCTCGCCGAACCCCAAGCGCATGTCGTTCCAAATGGCCTGCGGGACGATGATCGGCGCCTTCGTCGGCTTCTTCGAAACCTTCTTCGTGTTCCCCTGGATCGACGGCTTCCCGCTGCTGTGCACCGTGCTGGCGCCAGTGTTCGTGCTGGGTGCATTCCTGTCCTCGCGCCCGGCCTACGCAGGCTATGGCATCGGCCTGTTGGTGTTCTTCGCCATCGGCTCGGTGCCGAACAACCTGACGATCTACGACCCGTACACCTTCATCAACGACTACATCGGCATGGTCATCGGCATGCTGGTCTGCGCCGCTGCCGGGGCGATCATCCTGCCGCCCAACAGCCGCTGGCTGTGGAGCCGCCTGGAGCAGGACTTGCGCGAGCAAGTGCTGTTCGCCATCACCGGGCGCCTGCGCGGGCTCGGCTCGGCCTTCGAAAGCCGCACCCGTGATCTGCTGCACCAGGCCTATGGCCTGGCCGCAGGCAAGCCCCAGGTACAGAGCGAGCTGATGCGCTGGATGTTCACCGTGCTGGAGATCGGCCACGCGATCATCGAACTGCGCAAGGAGCAGGTGCACGCGCCGGTGCACCCGGCCTATGCCGAGTCGCAGCCTTGGCGCCAGGCCATCCGTGTCATGGGCCGGGCCCTGGCGCGGCTGTTCCTGCAGCCCAACGCCAGCAACCACGAACGCGCCCTGGTGGCCGTGGACCATGCCATCAGCCGTGTGCAGGCCACCGACGAGCCCTTCGCCCGGCACTTCGACACCTCGGTGTTGCGCCGGGTGCAGAGCTACCTGCATTTCATCCGTACCTCCCTGCTCGACCCACAGTCGCCGTTGGCCCCGGCGAAAGGACTGCACCGTGCTCCGTGAAATCATGCCCCGCGAGATCGCCTTCCATGGCGTGTACATGCCCACCATGACCTTGATGTTCCTGTTCGCCGCGGGCCTGGCCTGGGGCCTGGACCGCTTCATCGCGAGCATGGATGGCTACCGCTTCTTCTGGCACCCGGCGCTGCTGCGTCTGTGCCTGTTCATCTGCCTTTTCGGCGCCATGGCGCTGACCTTGTACCGGTGAGAAACCTTCGATGAAAAAGTTCTTCAGCCTGATCGCCACCTTGCTGGTGCTGGCGGGCGCCGTGGTGATCGGCCGCCAGTTGTGGCTGCACTACATGACCACACCCTGGACCCGCGACGGCCGGGTGCGTGCCGACATCATCAACGTCGCTGCCGATGTGCCGGGCTATGTGGTGGATGTGCCGGTGCGTGACAACCAGCGGGTGAAGAAGGGCGACCTGCTGATCCAGATCGACCCCGAGCATTACCAACTGGCGGTGAACCAGGCCAAGGCCCTGGTCGCCTCGCGCAAGGCCACCTGGGAGATGCGCAAGGTCAACGCCAAGCGCCGCGCCGACCTGGACAACCTGGTGATTTCCAAGGAAAACCGCGACGACGCCAGCAACATCGCAAGTGCTGCCCTGGCCGACTACCAACAGGCCCAGGCCCAGTTGGCCGCCGCCGAGCTGAACCTTGCGCGCACGAGGATCATCGCCACGGTCGACGGCTACGTCACCAACCTGAACATCCACAAGGGCGATTACGCTCGCACCGGCGAGGCGGTGATGGCGGTGGTCGACGAGCACTCGTTCTGGGTGTACGGCTTCTTCGAGGAAACCAAGCTGCCCTATGTGAACGTGGGCGACCAGGCCGAACTGCAGATGATGAGCGGCGAGCGCATCAAGGGCCATGTGGAGAGCATCGCCCGTGGCATCTACGACCGTGACAACCCGCAGAGCCGCGAGCTGATCGCCGATGTGAACCCGACCTTCAACTGGGTACGCCTGGCCCAGCGGGTGCCGGTGCGGATTCACATCGACGAAGTGCCCGAAGGTTTCCTGCTGGCCGCGGGGACGACCTGCACCGTAGTGGTCAAGCCAAGCACCTCCCTGTAGGAGCGGCCTTGCGCCGCGAAAGGGGCGCAGCGCGCCCCCAGCTACCTAGGCGACGCCCACCAAAACCGGCATCTGCACCCGGTCGATCACCTTGGCGCTGATCGAAGGGTCCAGCAAGCGCCCCAGCCGCGACAGGTGCCGGTGGCCCATGATGATCAGCTCGCATTTCAGCGCCTGGGCTTTTTCGACGATGGCAGCGACCGGCTCCGCGGCGACCACGCTGCCATGGCAATCGAAACCTGTCTCGCGCAAGGTGCCCACGGCACTGGCCACGGCCTGCTCGGCCAGGCGCTGTTCCTCGCAGGCGGCGGGGTATTCCTCCTGTTCCTGCGCGGTGTAGGCCGCCGGGCGCTCGTGCACGGCGAAGGTCGTGTCGATGGCCAGCAGCACATGCAGCTCATGCTCGCCCGGGCGGCAGTAGCGGTGGGCGAGGTCGAGCAGGGCGTGGGTGGCGGGGGAGGCGTCGATGGCGATCAGGACCGGGCGGGGCATGGGGGTTCCTTCAGGCTGCAAATGCTAGGTTGGCAGTTCCGGCCCAATCGCTGGCAAGCCAGCTCCCACCGGTCATGCGCTGCATCGGCAAGCGCCTGTGGGAGCCGGCTTGCCGGCGATAGGGGCTACGCCATTGTTCAAGCTTTGCGCCTGCGAATAAATGGCCTGCCATGCACGGCGTCGTTGCGCCAGACGCAATCCACCAACCTGTTAACATCGCGTTTCCCACAGCTGTCACGGAAAACGGCCATGCAATTGCCAGACATGAACCTGCTTGTCGCGCTCGATGCCCTGCTCGACGAGGGCAGCGTGGTCGGTGCGGCCCAGCGCATGAACCTGAGCCCGGCGGCGATGAGCCGCACCCTGGGGCGGATTCGCGATGCCCTGGGCGACCCGATCCTGGTCCGCGCCGGTCGCGGCCTGGTGCCGACACCCCGGGCGCTGGCCCTGCGTGAGCAAGTCTCGGCCCTGGTGGAACAGGCCGGGCAAGTGTTTCGCAGTGGCGACGACGTGGACCTGCCGAACTTGGACCGGGCCTTCAATATCCGCACCAACGACCTGTTCATCGCGCTCCATGGCGCCCAGTTGCTGCGCATGATGCACGAGCAGGCGCCGCGCACCGTGCTCAGGTTCGTCCCGGAGAGCCCGGGTGGGGATGACGACAGCGTGCTGCGTGATGGGCGCACAGATCTGATCATCAGCTCGACCATCGACCTGGGACCGGAGATCAAAGTGCAGAGCCTGTTCCATACCGTCTACATCGGCCTGGCCCGGCGCGACCATCCGATCTTCGACGCCGAGATCACCCCGGAACGCTTCGCCGCCTACCCGCAGATCAGCGTATCGCGACGTGGCCGGGCCAATGGGCCGATCGATGTGGAGTTGGCCAACTACAAAGTGCAGCGACGGGTGGCATTGATCACCCCGAGTTTCCATTCGGCGATGTTCTCGCTGCCCGATTCGGACCTGATCCTGCCGATGCCGGCCAACATCCTCAACAGTGTGAACAAGCTGGGGCTGCCGCTGCGCTCGTTCCAGATCCCCTTGGCGCTCGAGCAGGTAACCGTCATGCAGGCGTGGCACCCGCGCTTTCAGAACGATCCAGCGCATCGCTGGTTGCGCCAGACGTTGAAGGCCTGTTGCAGCGTCGATCCTTGATTGCTGGGTCGTCTGTGCTGGCCCAATCGCTGGCAAGCCAGCTCCCACAGGCTGGAGGTGACCCGCTGGCCAGCCAGCTCCCACAGGCTGGCGATGACCCGCTGGCAAGCCAGCTCCCACAGGCTGGCGGTGACCCTGTGGGAGCCGGCTTGCCGGCGATGGCGTCGGTACTGACACTCTGGATTGCGTCCAGCGCAACATAAAACTGCCAATAAGTCAGTTTTCGTCAGCATTCGACCTTTTTAGACTTCTCTTGCGCCCTAAATTGTTGCTGGAGATGTCTGTCCATGAGTTCCCTGTCCGCGCCTTCCGCCGTGCTCGCCGCCCCTGCACCGGCCGCACCGGCGCAAACGGCGTTCGGCGTGCGGGTGGTGGTCGGCCTGTTCGGCGTGTTGCTGGCGGTGCTTTGCGCCGGTCTCAACGAGGCGGTGACGAAGATTTCCCTGGCCGACATCCGCGGTGCCATGGGCATCGGTGCCGATGAAGGCGCCTGGCTGCTGGCGGTGTACTCGGCGGCCTCGGTCTCGGCCATGGCCTTCGCGCCCTGGATGGCCGGCACCTTCTCCCTGCGCCGCTTCACCATGTGCGCCATCGGCGTGTTCGCCGTGCTTGGTCTGGTACAGCCCTTCGCCCCGAACCTGCACAGCCTGATGCTGCTGCGTATCCTCCAGGGCCTGGCCTCCGGCGCCCTGCCGCCGATGCTGATGACCGTGGCACTGCGTTTTCTGCCACCGGGCATCAAGGTCTACGGCCTGGCCTGCTATGCCCTGACCGCCACCTTCGGCCCTAACTTGGGCACACCCTTGGCGGGCTTGTGGACTGAGTACGTCGGTTGGCAATGGGCGTTCTGGCAGATCATCCTGCCGTCGGGCCTGGCCATGTTCTGCGTTGGCTGGGGCCTGCCCCAGGACCCCCTGCGCCTGGAGCGCTTCAAGCAGTTCGACTGGCGCGGCGTGGTGCTTGGCCTGCCGGCCATCAGTTGCATCGTCCTGGGCCTGTCGCTGGGTGACCGCTGGGGCTGGTTCGACTCGCCGCTGATCTGCTGGTTGCTGGGCGGTGGCCTGCTGTTGCTGGTGCTGTTCATGTACAACGAATGGTCCGAACCGCTGCCGTTCTTCCAGCTGCGCCTGTTGTCGCGCCGCAACCTGAGCTTTGCCTTGGTGACGCTGGCTGGCGTGCTGATCGTGCTGTCGGGCGTGGGCAGCATTCCCTCGGCGTACCTGGCGCAGATCCAAGGTTATCGCCCGGCGCAGACCAGCCCGCTGATGATGCTGGTGGCCATGCCGCAATTGATCGCCCTGCCGTTGACGGCTGCGCTGTGCAATATCCGTGCGGTGGACTGCCGCTGGGTGCTGGCCGTGGGCCTGGGCATGCTGGCGCTGAGCTGCCTGGGCAGCAGCCTTCTGACCTCGCAGTGGATCCGGGGCGACTTCTATCCGTTCTACCTTCTGCAGGTGTTCGGCCAACCAATGGCTGTGCTGCCGCTGCTGATGCTGTCCACCAACGGCATGACCCCGCAGGAAGGCCCATTCGCCTCGAGCTGGTTCAACACCGTCAAGGGCCTGGCCTCGGTGATCGCTGCCGGCCTGCTGGACGCCCTCGGCACCCTGCGCAGGCATTTTCATTCCAACCACCTGGTGGACAGCCTGGGCAACGCCCCGTTGGTCGACGACAACGCCGCAGGCCTGGCCAAGCGTATCCATGAACAAGCCCTGGTGCTGACCTCGGCCGACCTCTACCTGGTCCTGGCCGGTGTCGCCGTGGCCCTGATCTGCCTGATTCCTTTCGTGCCTACCCGGGTCTACCCACCGCGTGCGGTGGCCTGAGCCCTGGATGAAATTCGAGACTGCTGAAATGACGAACAATCGCAAGACTCTCGTGATCGGCTCGGCACTGGCCGTGGCCGTGCTCGCCGCCCTGGTGATGCCCTGGATGCTGGGCAGCGGCCACGAACAGAGCACTAATGACGCCTATGTGACCGCCGACTACACCGTGGTCGCACCCAAGGTCGCGGGCTTCATCAAGCAAGTGCTGGTCGAGGATAACCAGCAGGTCAGGGCCGGGCAGTTGCTGGCGACCATCGATGCCCGTGATTACCAGGCTGCCCTGGACGCCGCCCAGGCCCAGCTGCTGGTGGCCAAGGCGCAGAGCGCAGACGCCCGCGCCACCCTCGAGCGCCAGGGCTCGCTGATCGTCCAGGCCGAGGCCGCGGTGAAGGCGGCGCAGGCCGAGGTGGCTTTCGCCGAGCATGAGGTCAAGCGCTACAGTCGTCTGGCCGAACAGGGCGCCGGCACCGTGCAGAATGCTCAGCAGGCGCGCAGCCGGGTCGACCAGGCCCGTGCGCGCCTGGCCAATGCCCAGGCGGCCTTGGTGGCCACGCGCAAGCAGGTGGATATCCTCAGCGCCCAGGTGGCCAGCGCCGATGGCCAGCTCAAGCGTGCCGAGGCGGGGCTCGAGAAAGCCCAGCTGGACCTTTCCTACACCCAGATCACCGCCCCGGTGGATGGCATGGTCGGCGAGCGCGCCCTGCGCGTGGGCGCCTACGTCAACCCGGGCGCGCGGCTACTGTCGGTGGTGCCGCTGCAGCAGGCCTATGTGGTCGGCAACTTCCAGGAGACCCAGCTGACCCACGTGCAACCCGGCCAGCCGGTGAGCATCCGTGTCGATACCTTCTCGGGCGAAACATTGCACGGCCATGTCCAGAGCATTGCCCCGGCCACCGGCGTGACCTTCGCCGCGGTTAAGCCGGACAACGCCACCGGCAACTTCACCAAGGTGGTCCAGCGCATTCCGGTGAAGATCGTCTTCGATGACGGCCAGCCGCTGCTTGAGCGCCTGCGGGTGGGCATGTCGGTGGTGGCGACCATCGACACCCACGGCGACACGCTCGAAGGCAAAGAGGTGAGCGCGCGATGAAACCTGCATCCCGCTTGAGCCCCTTGTTGCTGGCGGTGCTGTTGGCCGGCTGCACGTTGGGCCCGGACTTCCAGCGCCCCGACCACCAGGCACCGCAGGCCTGGTCGCCGGTGCAGGGCGAGGCCGCCGCCAGCCAACCCACTGCCGAGCCCCTGGAGCTGCGCTGGTGGGACAGCTTCCACGATGCCCAGCTGAGCGCGCTGATCCAGCGCGTGGCCGAGCGCAACCTCGATCTGCAGATGGCCAGCGCGCGCCTGCTGCAAAGCCGTGCCTTGCGTAGTACCGTGGCCGCCGACGAGGCGCCCTCGGTGGACATGAACGCTGGCTACAGCCGTGCGCGCAACAGCGCCGAAGGCCTGAGCGACCCGTCCGGCAAGGCGGGCAAGTCGGCCTTCAACCTGTGGCAGGGCGACTTGGTGGCCGGTTGGGAGCTGGACCTGTGGGGCCGGGTGCGCCGCCAGGTCGAGGCGGCCGATGCCACGGTGGAAGTGGCCGAGAACGATCGTCGCGGTGTGCTGCTGGCGCTGTTGGCCGAAACGGCCGGGGACTATATCCAGTTGCGTGCGGTGCAGCACACCTTGCAGATCACCCGCGACAACCTCAAGGTCGCCCGACATAGCCTCGAGCTTTCCCAGGATCGCCAGGCCGAAGGCGTCGCCACGCGCCTGGACGTGGCCCAGGCCAGTGCCCAGGTAGCGTCCATCGAGGCCCGCCTGCCGCCCCTGGAAGCCCGGCGCGATGATCTGATCAACGCCCTGAGCCTGCTCGCCGCCGAACCGCCGCGCAGCCTGCAAAGCCAGTTGCTGGCTGCTGGCGAGCTACCGGCGCCACGGCAGTCGTTCGCCATTGGCCTGCCTTCGGAGCTGGCCGAGCGTCGCCCGGATATCCGCCAGGCCGAGGCGCGCCTGCATGCGGCCACCGCCAGCATCGGCGTGGCCAAGGCCGACTTCTACCCGAGCATCCGGCTGTCGGGCAGTGTCGGTTTCCAGGCCATGCAGCTGTCCGACTTCGGCGCCTGGGATGCGCGGCGTTTCGCCTTCGGACCGCAGCTGTCGTTGCCAATCTTCGAAGGTGGGCGCTTGAAAGGTACGCTGGAACTGCGCGAGGCCCAGCAGCAGGAGGCGGCGTTGAACTACCGCAAGGTGGTGCTGGGGGCATGGCACGAGATCGACGATGTGCTGCGCTTGTACAACGCCAGCCAGTTGCGTCGCGACCATCTGGCCGAGGCGGTGAAACAGAACCGCATCGCCCTGGAAACTGCACAGCGCCAGTACGTGGAAGGGGCGGTGGACTTCCTCAACGTATTGAGCGTGCAGGGCGCGTTGTTGGCCAGCGAGGAGCAGTGGATCGACAGTTCGGCGGCGGTGGCCCAGGCGCTCGTAGGGCTGTACAAGGCGTTGGGCGGCGGCTGGCAGGCGTTCGACGAGCCGGTGTAAGGGGCCGCTGCGCGGCCCAATCGCGGGACAAGCCCGCTCCCACACCAGACACTGCTTCTCTGCATGAGCTCCCACAAATCAGGCCCTACGGGGAGCCTGTGGGAGCGGGCTTGCCCCGATGCAGGCGACGCTATTTCACAGTGGTCGCAGCAACCCGAACCGCTTGCGCAACACCTTGTCCAGCAACCGCCGCGGCACCAACCGGGCCAGCAGCGGCAGCGCCGTGCTGCCATTGCCCAGGCGCACCAGCGCGGGCGTCGGCGTCTTGCGGGTAGCCGCCAGCAGCCCTTGGGCGAATACCGCAGCCGGTGTCGGCCTGTCCTGCGAAGCCCGCGCCCGGGCCTGGACATATTCGCGCAATGGCCACCACGGCGAATCCGCGGCCAGTACCTCATCCGCCTGACGCTGGGCGTTGCTGGCGAACTGCGAGGCGATCGCCCCAGGCTGCACTTCCATCACCCGGATGCCGAACGGTGCCAGCTCCAGGCGCAGGGCATCGCTCAGGGCGTTCACGGCGGCCTTGGACGCGCAGTAGGCACCGGCGAATGGGGTGACCAACACCCCGGAGACGCTGCCGATGTTCACCACCAGGCCGCGTGCGCGGCGCAGCAGCGGGAACAGCGCGCCGGTCACACCAACCACGGCGAAGACGTTGGTCTCGAACTGGTGGCGCAGGCCCTCGACACCACCATCGAGCAAAGGCCCCATGGCGCCGTAGCCAGCGTTGTTGATGAGCATGTCCAGGCTGCCGTGGTGATCCTCCAGCTCATCGGCCAGGCGTGCCAGGGCGTCGGTGTCGTTCACGTCCAACTGCCGGGCGGCGAAGCCGGCGGCGGCCAGTCGCTCGACGTCTTCGGGCTTGCGGGCCGTGGCCCAGACTTCGTGGCCGGCGTCACGGAAGGCTTCGGCCAGGGCGCGGCCTATGCCGCTGGAGCAACCGGTGATCAGCACAGTGGGCATGGGAAAGGCCTGTCATCAAGGAAAGTAGGCGTTGCCAATACCGGCCCAATCGCCGGCAAGCCGGCTCCCACCAAGAGTAGGGTGTGGGAGCCGGCTT